>NZ_JAYFSJ010000007.1:0-300893 GCF_039708975.1 Chromobacterium indicum | reverse complement strand
GGGCGGGTGGTGGAGCAGGCGGACGCGGACGTGATCTACCGCGAGCCGCGGGACGGCTACACCAAGAAGCTGCTGGGGGCGATCCCGCAGGGCTGGAGTCCGGCGCTGGCGCCGGCGTAGCGCGGAAGACGCGATGCAGGACAAGCCGGCCCGGGTGGGCCGGCTTTTTTTGCGTCAGCTGTCGGCGAAGTCCATGGTCATGCTCCAGGGCGCCTGCTGACTGATGGAGTAGGCGATCTTGGCTTCGCCGCCGCCATCCGTCACATCCAGCAGGCCGCTGTCTTCGTCCTGGCCTATGGTCAGCTGGTAGAAACCGTCGCCGCCGTAGTCGTAGTCCGGGCCATCGGCGAAAATCACGCCCATCATGTAGGCGTTGCCGGGGCCGCTCCAGTCCACGCTGATCCGGGCCGCGCGGTCCGGTTGCAGCGCAAAGCCGCGCCGCAGCGGCTTGTCGTCCAGCAATAGTTCCTGATCGTCCCAGTTTGGATCGCTGTCGATGTATATGGCGCGGCTGGAATGGTTTTTCACCGTCACGACGGGTGAGCTCATCTGTTTTCTCCTTGCGGGAAGAGTCGCGTTATTTGGCGGATTGGCGCTTGCTAGAATAGGCGGGATGTGGGCGCGGGCTGGTCTGCGCCACTCTTTCGGACAGGCATTGCCGACCGTGGCCGTGAGATAGTGGCGAGTCATTTCATGGATGGCCCGCCAAGAGCGGGACAAGACAAAAGGAGAAGAAAATGACGAGATGGATGATGATGGCCGGCGTCGCCTTGATGGGATCATGCATGGCGCAGGCGGCGGGGACGCCTGTCTTGCCGGATGGCGCTTATGGATTCGACTGGTATGGCGCTACCCCTTGCCGAAAGATAGGCAAGGCGGATTTGCGGCGCTTTCAAACCTGTGAGAATGGCGGCAGCGGCTTTGGCGGCCCGGTCAAACCATTGCTGACTTGCCGTCACGGCAAGGACGACGAGTGGGTGATTTACGCCAACAAGGCGCAATGCCGGGACGAGCGCGAGACGATGGAGGCCAACGCGCCGTGACCCTCTAGTCCGTCTTGGACCAACTCTCTCCGCCGGCCAGTTGCCGCAGCAGCCATCCCGCCGCCGCGCCAAGTGGGCGGTGGGCGGCCCATACCAAGTCCACCGGCATCCGTTTGGGCCAGCCGGCCACATCCAACTGTTTCAGCTCGCCGCCGCCAAAGCTTTTCACCAGCCAGCACGGCAGCTCGGCCCAGCCCACGCCTAAGCGCGCCATGTCCAGCAGCATCAGGTAGCTGGGCGCGTACCATTGCCGTTGGCCGGTGTGGACGGGGCTCTTGTCGTTGTAGGTGTTGAGCCGCAGCTGGCGGTGCAGGGCGAGTTGCTGTTCGTCGACGCGGTCCATTTCCACCAACGGATGCCGGTATGCGGCGTACAGCGCCAGCTCGCTGGCCTCGCGCTGGCGCTGGTGGCGGATATCCGGCGGGTAGCGGTCCAGCGCGCCTACCAGGCCCAGCTGCGCTCGGCCGGACAAGATCAGGTCCAGCACGTCTTCCTGTTCCCCCGCAAGGCATTCCAGCTCCAGCAGCGGGTAGCGTTCCTCCAGCCGGCAGGCGACGTTTTCCAGCGTCTCGGACTGGAAGGTGTCGGACAGCACGATGGTGAGCCGGCTTTCCACGCCGGCGCTCAGCTGTTCCGCCTGCCGCTGCATGTCCTGGCTGGCGGTCATGATTTGGCGCGCTTGCGGCAGCAGCAGCCGGCCGGCCGGGGTCAGGGTGGGCGTTCGGGTGCCTCGGTCGAACAGGGGGTTGCCTAGGTCGATCTCCAGATTGGCGATGGCCTCGCTGACGGTGGATTGGCTTTTGCCCAGCCGCCGGGCGGCGGCGGAGAAGGAGCCGAGATCGGCGGCGTAGACGAAGGCGGAGAGCGCGTCGACGGAAATAGTCATATCGGTTTAACCGATGGATGGTATTTTTATAGTATCCGGAAACCCAATCATAATGCCAAGCATTGAATTTCAGCATTAGGGAGAAGTCAATGCAAACGACAAACAAGAAACTGGGCGAGCGGGTGCTGCACGCCGTGCTGTACGAGGCTTGCGCGATGGCTCTGCTGGTGCCGCTGGCGGCGCTGGTCATGCAGAAAGACATGCTGCATATGGGCGCGTTGGCGTTGATGATGTCGACGGCGGCCATGTTGTGGAATATGGTGTTCAACGCGCTGTTCGAGCGCGTAGAGCGCCGCTTCCAGTGGCGTCGCACCGCCGGCGTGCGCTGTCTGCACGCGCTGGGCTTCGAGGGCGGATTGGTGGTGTTGCTGGTGCCGCTGGCAGCCTGGTGGCTGAACAGCAGCTACTGGCAGGCTTTCCTGCTGGACCTGGGCTTCTTTGTCTTTTTCCTGCCCTATACCTATGTGTTCAACTGGCTGTACGACCATCTGCGCGAGCGTTTCGTCGCCCGCCGGAGTCTGTCGGCCGCTGTGGAGTGATTGATGAAAGTCTGGCTGTTCCTGATGGGGGCCATCCTGTCCGAGGTGGTGGCCACCTCCGCCTTGAAGGCCTCCGATGGCTTTACCCGGCTGTGGCCGTCCGTACTCACCGCAGGCGGCTATATATTGGCCTTCTATCTGTTGTCGCAAACCTTGCGCCATATTCCGGTGGGCGTCGCCTACGCGCTGTGGTCCGGCATCGGCATCGTGCTGGTGTCGCTGATCGCCTGGCTGCTGTACGGCCAGAAACTGGACCTGGCCGCAGTGGCCGGCATGGGGCTGATCATCGCCGGCGTGGCGGTGATCAATCTGTTCTCGAAAGCGTCCGCGCATTGAGCGGCGCGGGCAAGCCTGCCTGGCGCTCGCCAGGCTGGACTTGCCCGCTCACCAGAGCTGTCTTCGCAAGATATCCATGAGAATCCATGCGCGGCATTTGTCCGCGCTGCGCATGGATGACGTCCATTCCCGACTTC
Organism: Chromobacterium indicum; assembly: GCF_039708975.1. Lineage (NCBI taxonomy): Bacteria > Pseudomonadati > Pseudomonadota > Betaproteobacteria > Neisseriales > Chromobacteriaceae > Chromobacterium > Chromobacterium indicum. Next base: position 297,952 of record NZ_JAYFSJ010000007.1, on the reverse strand, counting down.
TTCCATCCGTCGTCAGCATCCCATCCGTGGCTGCCGCCCAATTCGCCTGTCCATGGCGGGCGCTCGTTCCGCCGCAGCAATGAGCCGCCGAGCCGAAAAACGCATCCATACTATATTCATCAATATATTTCCCTTTTCGCATCCTCTCGCTCCGCCAGGCTCGCCATCATCAGGAGCGGGCCCGGGCGTCGAGGTGGGCGAAACAGCCGGCGATACGGTTTTGGGCGAGGCGAAGCATGGCGATTTTGGCGGTATGCGGCGTGAAGGGCGGCTGCGGCGCGACGACAGTGGCCGCGTCGCTGGCCCTGTTGTGGCAGCGGCAGCAAAGGCCGGTGCTGGCGATGGACCTGTGCCGGCAGAACATGCTGCGTCTGCACTTCGGCATGGCCCGGGAGGAGAGCGATGGCTGGCGCGGCCGGCTGGATGCCGGCGCCGACTGGATGCGCGCCGCCTGGGAGGTGGGCAATCATCACCTGATGCTGGTGCCGCATGGCCGGGCGGCGCTGGATAGCGGCCAGGCCGGGCCGGAGGACCACTGGCTGCGCGAAGAGCTGGCGTTGCTGGAGAAGCGGGCCGGGCAGCGCACCGTGCTGGATTTGCCGGCGATAGGCGTGGCCGAACGGCGGCAGGGCTTGAACGCCGCCAGCCACGCGCTGGTGGCGCTGTCGGCCGAGCCCGCCGTTTGCGCGCTGCTGGAGATGACGGAGGCGGAACTGGCAGCCAGCGGCTTGCGGCCGGAACGCGTCTTGTTCGTCATCAATCAGTTCAATCCGCTGCGGCGGCTGGACAACGATGCCGAGGCGATGCTGCGCGAAGCGCTGGGCCCGCGGCTGGCGCCATTGCCCATTCATCGCGACGAGGCGGTGAGGGAAGCCTTCGCCAGCCAGCAGCCCTTGTTCGATTACGCGCCGGAAAGCCAGGCCGCCGACGATTTGCGCCAATTGGCGGCCTGGCTGTCGGTGCGGCTGGATGCAGGGGGGCGCGTCTCATGAAACGGTCGGCGGCGGGTTGGCCGGAGTGGGGCGTGCGGTTGCGTTTGCTGCATCCGGCCGATGCGCCGCGCTTCGCCTTGCTGCTGCTGTCCTTGTTCATCGTCACGCCTTCCCGGGGCTGGGCCGCCTGGAGCGACAGGGCGCGGCAGTATTTTCCGCAGGTCGATTTCTCCCGGCCCCGGCCGGGCGATCCGGTGCGGATCTTGTTGCAGCTGGCTTGGCTGTCTCTGGTCAAGCCGCCTTTCGCGCGGCGAGCGGGAAGGACGGGATCCTGGCCTTACTGGCTTGGGCTTTGCCGTCGCGCTTTGGCCGCGGCCGCCGGCTGGCGCCGCCGCGTCGGTTTCTGGCTGGAGGCGCGCTTTCCGCAGGCGTTCGATCCCGTCCGTTTGCGAGTCTCGGTAGAGGGCGTCGCCGAGCATGCCTGGTGGCGGAGCGCCGCCGTCCGCGCGGCTTGCTATCTGGCGGCGGCTTTGTTGGGCGTGATGCTGGTGACCACGCCATTCGACGAGTATTCGCAAGCGGTGTTCACTGTGGTGCTGCTGTTGCTGGCCTTATGGGTGAAGCGCATTCCCGGCCCGGTGCCGACATTGATTCTGATGGTGTTTTCCATCGCGGTTTCCACCCGCTACATCTGGTGGCGCGCGACGTCCACCATCAATGACGACAGCTGGCCTAATCTGATCGCCGGGCTGATTTTGCTGAGTGCCGAGTTGTATGCCTGGCTGGTGCTGTTGCTGGGCTTTTTCCAGTCGTCCTGGATGCTCGAGCGCGAGGTGGTGCCGCTGCCTGCCGATGCCGCGCTCTGGCCCAGCGTGGACGTGTTCATCCCCATTTACAACGAGCCGCTGCGGGTGCTGAAGCCCACCGTGTTCGCGGCGATGAGCATGGACTGGCCGCCCGGCAAGCTGCGGGTGCACATCCTGGATGACGGCACGCGCGACGAGATCCGCGAATTCGCCAAACAGGCGGGCGTCGGCTACATCGTCCGCCGCGAGCACAAGCACGCCAAGGCCGGCAACATCAATCACGCGCTGGGCGTCACCGACGCCAGCTTCGTCGCCATCTTCGATTGCGACCACATTCCCACCCGCTCTTTTTTGCACAACACGATGGGCGGCTTTCTCAAGGACGACAAGCTGGCGCTGGTGCAGACGCCGCACCATTTCTTCTCCGACGATCCGTTCGAACGCAACCTGGACACCCGCGGCGAGGTGCCCAATGAGGGCGAGTTGTTCTACGGCCGAGTGCAGGACGGCAACGATTTGTGGAACGCCTCCTTTTTCTGCGGCTCATGCGCGGTGCTGCGGCGCGAAGCGCTGTTGTCGGTGGGCGGCATCGCAGTGGAAACCGTCACCGAGGACGCGCACACCTCCTTGAAAATGCATCGGCGCGGCTATCGCTCGGCCTATATCAATATGGTGCAGGCGGCGGGCTTGGCCACCGAGAGCTTGTCCGCCCACGTCGGCCAGCGCATCCGATGGGCGCGGGGCATGGCGCAGATTTTCCGCAGCGACAACCCCATGCTGGGCAGGGGGCTGACGCTGGGCCAGCGCTTCTGTTACCTGAACGCGATGATGCACTTTCTGTACGGCATCCCGCGTCTGGTTTTCCTCACCGCGCCCTTGGCCTTCCTGCTGTTTCATGCCTATACCATTTACGCGCCGGCGCTCGGACTGGTGCTGTATGTGGTGCCGCACATGGTGTTCTCGGTGATGTCCAATTCCCGGATGCATGGCGAGTTCCGCCGCTCGTTCTGGGGCGAGGTCTACGAGACGGTGCTGGCCTGGTACATCACGCTGCCCACGACTGTGGCGCTGTTGTTTCCCGGTCTGGGTAAGTTCAACGTCACCGCCAAGGGCGGGGTGGTGGAAGAGGACCATGTCGACTGGAGCATCACCAAGCCTTACCTGGTGTTGTTGGCGCTGAATCTGCTAGGCGTGGGGTTCGGCGTCTATCGGGCCTGGACCGGTCCCGCCGACGAGGTCGGCACCGTGGTGGTGAACCTGTGCTGGGTGGCTTACAACACGCTGCTGCTTGGCGTGGCGCTGGCGGTGGCGCGCGAACTGCGCCAGGTGCGGGTGTCGCATCGGGTGCAGAGCCGGCTGCCGGTGTCGCTGCATCTGCCGGATGGCAAGGTCTATCCCTGCCATACCTTGGATTACTCCGAGGGCGGCATGGCGCTGGCGCTGCCGGAAGGTTTGCATTTGAGGCTGAAGCAGAACGCCGAGTTGACGGTGTCGATGCGATGCGGCGGCCGCAGTCACGCGCTGCCATGCCGACTGGTGTTCTCCAAGGACGGCCGTTTGAGCGTGCGCTTCGTCGGCCTGAGCCTGGAGGACGAGATGGCGCTGGTGCAATGCACCTTCGGCCGTCCCGACGCCTGGCAGCGAACCGCCGAGCGCGAGCATGAGGGCACGCCCTTGGGCGGCGCCTGGGACATCTGGCGCATGGGCGGCCGCAGCCTGTGGCAGTTGCTGCTGCAGGCGGCTTTGCCGTTCACCGTCCGCAGCGGCCGCTGGATGGGCTTCTGGAGCTGGCTGGGCAGCCTGCTGCCGCGGCAGCCGCATATCTATCGGGACAGCAAATGACCATGCGCATGCCGAGAAAACCTCTGTCGATATTCCTGACCGGACTGTTGCTGGCGGCGCAGACGCCGCCGCTCAAAGCCGAAGAAAAAATATCTGCGTCCGAGCCGGCCGCATCGGCGGCGCTGGTTTCCACCCGCACGCTCAGCTTCAAGCAGATGGGCGCCGGCTACCCGCTGAAAATGCGCGGCGACAACAGCCTGGCGAGCGTAGGCTTCGGCAGCCGCGGCGATGAAGTGATCACCGGCCTGGCGCTGCGTCTGCGCTACACATTCTCGCCGGCGATGCTGGCCGATCTGTCGCATGTGCAGGTGCTGCTCAACGACGAGGTGGTGTCGGTGCTGGCCTTGCCGAAAGAGCAGGGCGGCAAGCCGCAGCAGCTGACTCTGCCGCTGGACCCGCGGCTGCTGGCGAATTTCAACCAGCTGAAGTTCCGCTTGATCGGCCATTACACCAATCGCTGCGAGGACGAAACCCACAGCAGCCTGTGGGCGGAAATCAGCAATACCAGCGAATTGCAGCTGACGGTGCAGGCGCTGCCCTTCGCCAACGACCTCGGCTATTTTCCCGAGCCGTTCTTCGACAGGCGCGATTTTTCGCCGCTGAAGCTGCCGTTCGCGTTCGCCGCGCGTCCTTCGACAGCCGCGCTGCAGGCCGCGGGCGAGCTGGCGTCGTGGTTCGGCGCCCAGGCCGGGTGGCGCGGCGTGCGCTACACCGCCGCGTTCAACAGCTTGCCGGCCGCGCAGCACGCCGTCGTTTACGCAACCAACGCGCAGCGGCCGGACTTTCTGGCCAAGCTGCCGCCGGTGTCGGCGCCCACCATCAGCATCATGCCGCACCCGGAGCGGCCGGAGCGCAAGCTGCTGCTGATCCTGGGCCGCGACGACAAAGACCTGCAGCTGGCCACCGACGCGCTGGTGCTGGGCCAGGCCGGGATGAGCGGGGCCCAGGTGACGGTGCGCGGAATGAAGCTGGACGCGCCGCGCCAACCGTACGACGCGCCGAACTGGGTGCGGCCGGATCGGCCCACCAAACTGGGCGAGCTGGTGGACAATCCGCGCGATCTGCAGGCCACGGGCCAGCAGCCGGCGCCGATACGCGTGTCCTTCCGCGTGCCGGGGGATCTGTTCACCTGGGGCAGCCGCGGCATTCCGCTGGATCTGAAATTCCGTTACACCGGCCAGCAGCAGTCCGCCGGATCCCGTTTGAACATCGGCATCAATGAGTTGTTCGTGCAAAGCCTGAACCTCAACGCCAGCGGACTGGGCAGCACCCAGACCAGCTTGCGCCTGCCGGTGCTGGATAATGGCCTGCTCAGCAATATCGACCGCATCCTGCTGCCGCCGTTCCGCGTCGGCAGCCGCAACGAGATGCAGTTCCAGTACGTGTTCGCGGCGGAAAAACAGGGCGAGTGCGCCAACAACCTGGCGGATGGCAACCGCGCGGCGATCGATCCGGACTCCACCATCGATTTCAGCGCCTATCCGCATTACGCGGCGCTGCCGAATCTGGGCTTGTTCGCCACGTCCGGCTACCCCTTCACCCGCATGGCCGATTTGTCGGACACCGCGGTGGTGTTGCCCAGGCAGCCGGCGCAGCAGGATGTCGGCGCTTTTCTCAATGTGATGGGCAATATGGGGCAATCCACCGGCTACCCGGCGCTGCGTTACCGGCTGGTAGACGAGGGCGGGCTGGACAGCATCAAAAACAAGGATCTGCTGGTGGTCGGCAATGCCCGCAATCTGGGGCTGCTCAAGGTCTGGCGCGACAAGCTGCCCACCACTCTGGAGGGGAGCGAACGCAAAGTGGCGGAAGGGAAAGGCAACGCCTTGTCCCAGGAGCCGGCGCTTGGCTTGTCGGGCGGCGGCCGCGTCAGCGGCCAGGCTGACTTTTCCGCCAAGGGAAGATTAGGGGCGATACTGGGCCTGGAGTCGCCGCTGGCCCGCGGCCGCAGCGTGGTGATCGTCACCGGCAGCGAACCGGACGCGATGAGCGCCGCCACCGGCGCGCTGTCGGACGACGGCAAGGTGGCGCAGATGGCCGGCAGCGCGGTGCTGATCCGCGGCGACAATATCGACAGCCAGCAATTGGGGCCGGTGTATTACGTCGGCAGCCTGCCGCTGTGGACCTGGGTCTGGCTGTTCCTGTCGGCCCATCCGCTATTGCTGGCGGCGCTGTCCGCGCTGGCGGTGCTGATCTTCTCCTTCGCCATCCTGCGCCTGTTCAAGGCGCTGGCGGCTCGGCGCATCAAGGAGTCTTGAGATGGGCGCGCTGCAACGCGTGTGTCTGGTGGCGCTGTCCGCGCTGGTTTTCGTCTCGGCCCAGGCGGCGCCGTGCGACGGCTGGCCGGCCTGGCAGGACTTCCGCCGGCATTTCGTTTCCGATGGCGGCAGGGTGCTGGACCGCAGCGCCGACGGCCAGCCCACCACCTCGGAAGGACAGAGCTACGCGCTGTTCTTCGCGTTGGCGGCCAACGACAGGCCGGCGTTCGACAAGTTGCTGCAGTGGACGCGCGACAATCTGGCCGGCGGCGACTTCAGCGCCAGGCTGCCGGCCTGGCAATGGGGCAAGCGCCCGGACGGCCAGTGGGGCGTGATGGATGACAACAGCGCGTCCGATTCCGACCTGTGGATCGCCTATGACCTGCTGGAGGCCGGCCGGCTGTGGCGCGAGCCGCGCTATACCGCGCTGGGCAAGCTGCTGGCCCTGCGCATCGCGCGCGAGGAAACGACGGACCTGCCCGGCCTGGGGCCGACCCTGTTGCCCGGTCGTTACGGCTTCAGCAAGCCGGGGCTGACCCGGCTCAATCCCAGCTATCTGCCGCCGCAGCTGATGGCCCGCATGGCGCACGCCTTGCCCGGCTCCAACTGGGCCGCGCTGCGCGGCACGTCGCAGCGCGTGCTGCTGGAAAGCGCGCCGGCGGGCTTCGCGCCGGACTGGATCGGCTACCGCAACGGCTTCGTCGCCGACGACGCCAGCAAGGCGTCCGGCAGCTACAACGCCATCCGCGTCTATCTGTGGGCCGGCATGCTGGCGCCGGACGCGCCGGAGCGCGCGGCCTTGCTGGCCAGGCTCAAGCCGATGGCGCGGCAGGTAGCCAAGGCCGGCCTGCCGCCGGAAACGGTGGATACCCGCGACGGCAAGGTTCAGGGTTCGGGGCCGATAGGCTTCTCGATGGCGCTGCTGCCTTTTCTGCAGGCGCAGGGCGATCAGGCGGCTTTGCAGACGCAGTTGCTGCGCGTCGAGGCGATGCCGCTGTCCGAGCGGCCCGACGCCTATTACGACCACGTGCTGACTTTGTTCGGCCAAGGATGGCAGCAGGCGCGCTATCGCTTCAAAGCCAACGGCGAGCTTGTCCCCGCCTGGGAGGGAGCATGCGCGCCATCCTGAGCGCCTTGCTGGCGCTGGGACTGAGCGGGGCCCTGCACGCCGCGCCCGCGGCGGTGGACCCGGTCCAGGCGTTGTTGGAACAGGCCAGGCTGTGGCAATCGCTGGGCAGGCCGCTGGAGGCGCAGCAGGCATTGGACAAATTGCAGCGCATCCACGCCGCCAAGCCGCAGGACAAGGCGGAGGCGCTGACTTTGCAGGCGCTGGTGCAAGTGCAGCAGCGCCAGGACCCGGAAGCGCAGAAGACGCTGGCGCAATTGCGCAAACTGTACCCCGGCTATCCCGGCATCGCCCGCGTCGAGCAGCTGCGCCGGGTGATGGGGCCGGATCGCAACAAGCTGTTGACCGCGCGCTCGCTGTTCAACAGCGGCAAGTACGAGCAGGCTTACGCCGCCTTCAATGCGCTCTACCAAGGGCCGCCGCCGTCAGGGGCGCTGGAGCTGGAGTACTGGCAACTGGTGGCGCGGCTGCCGAATGGCGGCTGGGCGCGCAGTGTGGCCGCGTTGAAGAAGTTGATCCAGCAAAGCCCGTCCAATCATAGAAACCGGCTGACGCTGATCGGCATCCAATTGCTGCGTCCGCCGCTTCCGCAGCAGGGCTTCGCCGAGCTGAAGGCGCTGAGCCAGTTCGCTGACAGCCGCAACGAGGCGCTGAGCCTGTGGCGCAGGGCCTTGCAGCAGGCGGATATGCCTCAGGACGCCTATCTCGCTTATCTGCAGGCGGTGCCGGACGATGAGCAGATGCGTGCCCGGTTGGACGCCTTGCAGGAGGGCAGGCGCAAACAGCGCGAGCTGCTGGCCGATCCGGCCTATCGGGCCCTGCTGGCGGCCGACAAGCAACTGGACGCCAACCAGCTGGCCGCGGCGGAAAAGAGCCTGCAACTGGCGGCCGGCCGCTATGGCAATCAACCGCAGTATCTGAAGAGCCTGGGCCGCCTGCGCGAGAAACAGGGCCGTTACGCCGACGCGGCGGCCAGCTATCGGCAGGCCGGGCAGGCGGGCGACGGCGCTTGGAAGCGCCGCGTCGCCGACGCGCAACTGGCGGAAACATTGGCGCAGGCCCGGGACGCGATGCAGGCCGGACAATGGCAGGCGGCGCGCGCCTTGTTGGACCGGGCTGGCAAGTCGCAGCCGGCCAGCGTCGATGTGCTGCTGGCCGACGCGGAATGGCAGACGGGGCAAAAGCGCGCGGATCAAGCGCGGCGGCTCTACCGCCAGGCGCTGGACAAGAAACCTGACAGCGGGCAGGCGTTGGCCGGCCTGCTGCGCGGCTATCTGGACGCCGGCCAGTACGCCGAGGCCGACCAGATGCTGCTCGCCTTGCCGCAGAAGCAGCAGCGCGCGCTGGGCGCCTCGTATCTGTCCGCCCGCGCCGAAGTGGAGCGCGAGCTGGGCGACCGCTTGCTGGCTCAGGGACAGTTGCCGCAGGCGCTGCCGCATTTGCAGCGCGCGGTGGATTTGCAGCCGCAGAACGTCTGGAACCGCTTTGCCTTGGCCAATGCCTGGCTGGCGGCAGGGGACGCCGATAAAGGCGGGGCCGTTCTGCGCCAGTTGGCCGACGCGCCGGCCGCCAGCCCGGAAAGCTTGTACGCCTACGCCTTGTTCCAGGCCAAGCGGGATGAAGACCGCGCGGCGCTGGCCACTTTGCAGCGGGTTCCCCAGCCTGCGCGCAGCGAGGGCATGGCGGAGCTGCAGCGCCGCGTCTGGCTGCGCGAAACCATGCGTCTGGCCGACGCCCAGCTGGCTTTGGGCCACGCGGAGGAGGCGCGGCGCGGCTTGCAGGACGCGGAGCGCCGGATGCAGGGCGATCCGGAGCGGCTCTCCGAGTTGGCGCAGGCCTGGCTGCGGGCGGGCGAAGCCGACCATGCGCGCCAGTTGCTGCTGTCGCAGTATCTGGATCAGCCATCCACGGACAACGAACTGGCCTACGCCGACCTGCTGCTGGACCTGGACGACGCCGCGGCGGCCGAGCCGCTGCTGGCTGCGGCGGGCCAAACCCGGCAGGACATGAGCGAGGAGCAGAAGCGGAAGCTGGCCGAATTGCAGACCGCGCTGGCTGTGGCCCAGGCCGACAGGGCGCGGCAGTCCAGTGATGACGCCGGCGCGCAGGCCATCCTCAGCCAGGCTTTGGCGAACGCGCCGCAAGACGCGCGCTTGCAGCGCCGGCTGGCCGACTACGATATGGAGGCCGGGCGCTGGAATGCCGCCCGCGAGCGCTTGCGGCAGGTGCTGAGCGGGAAGCCGGACGACGACGAGGCCCAGCTGCAATTGGTGGATCTGTACATCAAGACCGGCGACCGCGAGTTGGCCGGGCAGGGCATAGACCAGCTATTGCAGGACAAGCCTGGGCGCAGCCTGGACTTCCGATTGAGGGTCATGACCCGCTTGGGCGATGTCGGCGACACCGGCAGGCTGGACCGCGAGATATCCAGCCTGCTGGCGCAGAACGTCAAGAGCCCCGGCCTGATGGGGCAGGCGGCGCGGCGCGCGCGGCAGAAAGACCAGCCGGAACAGGCGCTGGCCTGGTATCGCGCCGGTTTCGCGCCGGCTTCGGCCATGGCGTCCGCCGTCGATGCCGGCCACCGGCAGCCGCTGCGGCCGGTTCCTGCGGAGCCGGCACAGCAGGAAAGCCTGCATGAGGAGTACGCCGAGCTGCTGGACGCGCGCAGCGTCAAGATCTGGCAGGGCCTGGATCTGACCTACCGCAGCGCTGAAAACGGCACGCCGGGCCAGTCGCAAATGAGGATGTGGCAGGCGCCGCTGCTGGTGGAGCTGCCGGCTCCGCGCGAGGGCAAGTATTTTCTGCGCGCCGACGCGGCCAGCATCCGCGCCGGCTCTTTGGATAACAGCGCGGGCAATGATTACGCCTTGCAGCGCTTCGGCTCCGTCGCCGCGTGCGCAGCTTTGGCCGGCAACAGCGTCCAGAGCTGCGCCGGGCGGTTCGGCGCGCAAAGCGCGCAAGGCGTGGATTTGGGCTTGGGCTACCAGAACGAGCAGTGGCGGGTGGATATTGGCAGCACGCCGCAAAACTTCCCGGTGTCCAATGTGATAGGCGGCTTCCGCTATTCGGACAGCGTTTCCATCCTCAACTACAAACTGGAAGCCTCCCGCCGGCCGGTGACCAGCTCCTTGCTCAGCTACGCCGGCGTACGAGACGCCTATACCGGACAGACCTGGGGCGGCGTGGTGGCCACCGGCGTCGGCGGCAGCCTGGGCTACGACAAGGGCGGACGCTTCGGCGTGTGGTCCAATTTCGCCTACCAGCAGCTGACCGGCGAGAACGTGGCCGACAACCGCAAGGTTACTGTCATGGGCGGCGTCTACTGGCGTTTGCTGAAAGAGCCGGCCCGGCAACTGACGCTGGGCGTGAACAGCATCAATTTCTGGTTCCAGAAAAACCTGGGCGAGTTCACCTTCGGCCAGGGCGGCTATTACAGCCCGCAGCGCTACAACTCGCTGTCCATCCCGCTGGGCTACGCGGCGCGCAACGAGCGCTGGAGCTGGACGGGGCGGGCCTCGGTTTCCGTGTCCAGCGCGCGGGAGGCGGCGGAGCCGTTTTATCCCACCCGGCCGGATTTGCAGGCGCAGGCTGGCAATCCCTATGTCAGCGCGAGCGCCGGCCCAGGCTGGGGGGTATCGCTGAGCGGGGCGTTCGAATACCAGATGACGCCGCGGCTGGCGCTGGGCGGCATGCTGGAATACCAGCATTCGCAGTATTACCAGCCGGGCCGGGCGTTGTTCTACCTGCGCTACCAGCCGGACGGCGCGTCGTTGACGCTGCCGTTCCCGGTGGAGCCGTTGCAGCCGTATTCGAGTTTCTGAGGAGGGTGGCGTGAGCTTCAAACCGATTACGCATTGCCTGGCCATCGCTCTGTCCTTATCGGCGTGCGCGGCGACGGCCGACAAGACGGAACTGGGCGCAGCGCGCGCCTGGTACTGGCAGCACCCCTATCAGCCGGAGGCCATCAACCGGCTGGCGCTGCAATTGCTGAAAATGGGCGACTCGGACAGCGCCGCCGTGCTGCTGGAGCGCGGCGCGCGCATCGCGCCGGACCGGGAGGATATCCGCGCCAATCTGCTGAGATTGAAGTCCGGCTCGCGCCAGGTGGCGGATTCTCCTTGGCAGGAGCCGGGCGCGGCTGCGAGCGCCGCGCCGAACGCCCCGGCGTCTGCAAGCCCGCAGGCTGGCCAGGACGGACTGCCGGCGCCCTGGCCGCAACCGCCAGTTCGTCCTTAACCACTTCTCAGGCGGCGTCTCTCCGCTCGTTGGTTCCCGGTGAGGCGGCGCTTATTGCACCGGATATTCGGTCCAGCCGCCGCCGTCCTGTTGCAGCAGGAAGCGTTTGCCGCTCTGCATCACGATGGAGCTGGCGCTTTCCGACACATAGGGCGTGGCGGGGAGGTCGCGGCCGAAGTCGGCAGGTTGGTAGTCGGCGCCGAATGGGCTCTTGTTCATCATCCGCGACAGGATGCTGGATATCGCCAGGTAGCTGCTGGGCTGGTCTATCCGCATCTGGCTGGGATGGCCCTGGCCGCCTATCACCTTGATCGCCGCCGGCACGATGGTGATGCGCGGCGTGGGAATCTCGCGCAAGCCGCTGAACTGTTGCTTGTCGCCGCGCAAGGCCGCGCCGTGTTCCGGCACCATCACCAGGATCAGCTTGCGATGACTCTTTTCCAGCTGGTCGATGAACTGGGCCAGGTCGGAAAACAGCCGGTTGGCGCGGTACTTGTAACTGTCCATGGTATTCAGCCCCGGCGCGGCGGGGATGGTGTTGCCGTCGTGCAGGCTGATGGTGTTGTAGTAAGCCGCCACATGGGCGCTGCTGTCTTGCTGGCGCAGCTCCAGCCAGCGATTGAGCACCGCGTAGTCGCTATAGATCGGGCTGCTGTCGAAAGAGCGCAGGCCGACCGGCAGACCCTGCTGCGACATCGGCGGCTGGTTCAGCCGGCCATCGGCGCGGATTTGCTTCAGAAAGTCGTCGAAGCTGCCGTCGTGATTCAGCGCCAGCTCGGTCTTGAAGCCCAGCGCCGCCAGATCCTGGAACAGGTAGCAATTGCCGGGCGCGCTCTGGTACAGCTCGCTGTGCCTGGGCTGGCCGCAACTGGCGCGCAGCACGCGCAGCGCGGCCGGGCCGCTGTACGGAGTGACGGAGTTGAAGTTGCTGAACAGGAAGTCGAAGCGACTCAGCAAGGGGTGCTGGTCCATGCCTATCGCGCGCAGGTCGTCCCAGGCCAGCGAGCAGATATGCAGCAGCAGCACGTCGAAGCCGGGGTCGGCCAGCGGCCCCTGGAATTTCACGATGCGTTGGCCTTCGCTCTTGAAGAAGGCCGCCAGTTGCTGGTCCGGCGTCTGGGGCGCGGCTTGCGCGGCGCCGCCGCTGTCCACGGCCGCGTTTGCCGGCGCTTGCGGCCGGTCCTGCCACAGCTGGCGTCCGCTCAGGCCCAGCAGCGCGATCACCACCAACGTCCCCAAGCGCAGATAGCGCGACAGCAGCCAGTAGCCGCATAACAGGATCACCGCGCCGGTCAGCAGCGGCAGCGACAATACCCGGCCGGCCAGATCCAGCAGGTAATGCAGACTGAAGCCTTTGAGCGTGGACAGCTGCTGCAGCGCGATTTCCGGCGATGGCAGCCAGCTGTCGTGGTAAAGCAGGGCTGCGCCCGCGATCCAGGCCAGCGCGGCGCGGACGCGCAGCCAAATCCTGCCGGAGACCGGCATCAGCAGCAGCAGCGCGAAGGCGAGGTTGGGCGCTGGGTGGAGATTGAGCGTGCCCTGCCATGACAGCAGCAGCTTGGCGATGAAATAGACGCTCCAGGCGCCCAGCCCCAGCGACGGGGCGGCTTCGGGAGCGCTGGCGGCGGCGGAGTGGCTGGGCTTCATGTCGGTTTACGGCTCGGCGCGGCGGCTTTGGGCCAGCGGCGCGTCGTCCCGCCGCCTCAGCTTTTGCAGATAGGGATGGGGCTGGAAATGGCGCAGCCGGCGCAGCAGCAGGCTGCGGAGCCAGGGCAGCAGCCGGGCGCGCAGCTGGTAGCCGGCGATGCCGGCGGTTAGCGCAGCCAGCAGCACCATGAACTGCAACTGGCTCAGTTCGGGGTTGAACATGGGCTTTTCCTTTACTGGCCGCCGTGGCGGCGCAACGGCGCGCGCTGCAGGACGGGCGCGGCATAGGCGTGCCGGCTCTCGCGCAGGTGCGGCTCATCGGACAACTGGCGGCTCAGGTCCGGCAGTTGGTCGAAGCCGGGCTGCCGGGCGAGTTGCGACAGCGCCAGCAGGATGCTGTCGCAGTCGGCGCTGCGGACTTCCGACTGGGCAACTTCGCCTATCGGTATGCGGAACAGATTGCCCAGCGCGGCGTCGGCGTCGCTTTCGCGGCAGGCGAACAGAAACAGATAGGCGTGGCCGCGGTCGGCGGTGCACAGATCGCCGGCGCGCTGGAAACGGCCCAGCGCCAGCAGTTCGGCCGGCGTGGCACCCAGCGCCGGCTGCAACTGGATCAACATATTGCTGACATCGATGGCGCGGCTGCGCTGCACGGCGTTCTCCACCATCTCGACAAAGCGCGCGGGCGGCAGGTAGCCGCGGTCGGCCTCCGGATGGCTGGCGGCGTGCAAGTCTTCCGCCTCCACGCCGCCGCCCTGGTAGACGGCCTGCCGCAGCGAATGGATGATGCCGGCCAGGCTGGCGAAGCGCAGTTCCGCCGGCAGCACGGCGTTGGCGCCCAGCCGCAACAGCAGTTGTTCCTCGTTCTGGCGCAACCGGCGGTTGCCCACTTCTCGCACCATGATCTTCAGCAGCTTGCCGTTTTGCCGCCGCAGTTGCGCGACTGCCTGGCCCAGCGCCTCTTTCTTGGCGCTGGCGGTATCCAGCAGGACAGTGGCGGCCACCGCGTCGCGGGCCGCTTCCAGCAAGCGGGGCAAGTCGTCGAATGTCCGCCACTGCGGGGTTGGCGGCGCATGGCCGCTGAGGGCGGCGCTGGTGGCGAGCACCTGCAAGGCGTCAGTGGCGAGGCGGGCGGCATGCTCCGCGCCGCTGTCGGCGGACCCGTCGCAATCGCCGATTTCCGCTTGCGCGCTCAGCGTATGGCGTAGGCTCATTTCCAGCACGCGCAGCCTGGCGGTTTCTCTGGGAGGCGCGCCAAGCCAATGCGAGATCTGCCAGCTGTAGAGCCCGTTGCCCAGCTGCGCGGCGTAAGCCATGCCGGCGCAGTCGCGGCCCAGTTGGCTCAAGGTCGCCAGCGCGGCGGCGTCCAGCCGGGAGCTGTCCAGCAGCAATAGCAGCGCATGGCCGTGGCGGGCCGCCCAGTCGCCGCAAGCCTGCAACGCCCGGCGCGCCGAAGCGGGTTGCTGCAGCGGCAGATAGTCTTCGGCATGGTCCAGCGCTACGGTCATGCCGCCGGCGGGCGGCAGCAGGGTTTTGCGGCAGCGCGCCAGTTCGTCCAGGCAGGCGCTTGTCAAATGGAGCGACGGCTTGCGCAGCCGGCGCGGCGACAGCAGTTGCAGGTTGCCGGCGTGAATGCGGCGGTCGAGCCAAACGGTTTCTTGCTGCGGAGCGGGTTGCTGTCTGCTGACGCAGAGCAGGGGCTGGCTGCCGGTGGAGGGAAGGTTGGAGAACAGCAGCGCCTGGGCCAGTCCGGAATCGGGCGAGGCGACCAGGTAAAGCGCGCCGCAATTCAGGGCGGCGGCGGAGGGCGGGAGGCCCTCTATGCCCAGGCTTTGGGAGATGTCCATTGCGGTGTTCTGTTCCCGGATCATTTAACAGTATCAGCCGAATGCCGCGCAATCAAACCCGTTGAGCTTGGGCGGCGGAGTGGAATATGTGCCGGGAATCAGGGCTTTTTGAACCAGATGCCCAGGTAGGCCTGGCGGTAGCTCTAGTTGTCTTCGATATCGCCATCGCGGCCATGGCTCAGCAGCCTCTCCTGCGTGACCAGTATCGGTTTGCTGACAAAACCGCTGGGGGGCTGGCGGGCAAAACCGCGGTTCAGCTCATCGGCCATCTGCCAGCCTTGCTGGTTGCACGGCTCGGCCACCGTGGCCTTTTGCTGTGAGATGCCTTCGCGGATGCGGTTCATCGCCGAATTGGAGCCGTCGCCGGCTGAAATGTTGACGATGTCTGCCCGCCCGGCCTGGTGCAGCGGGAAGTTGATGTCGTCGTAGTAGAGGTCGTTGATGGCGAGGGTGTGCGTCCATGCTTTGCCGTATTGCCGCGCCAGCTCCGGCACCAGCTTGGGGATGATCTGCGCGGTCTGGCTCAGGTCCACGTCGCGCACGGCCAGCACCTTGCAACGTTTGCAGCGCTCCAGCGCCGTCTTCATCGCCTGGGCCTTGCGCATGGCGATGGAAAAGTGGGAATCGGTGAAGATGACGGCGCCCATCGGCCCCGCGCTGCTGCCTATCGCGTAGTCCACCGCGGTTTGCGCGACGGCCAGCGGATCGGTGGTGATGTTGGCGAACAGCTCGGCGTTGGCGCCGGGTGCGCTGCCGGCGTGCCAGCCCACCGCGATCTTGCCCATCTGCTTCAGCATGGCCAGCTCCAGATGATAGCCGGCGCTGTCGGCGCCGATCAGCGCCACCCCGGCGATATCCTTGGCCGTGGCCTGCAGCAGCAACTGTTCGCGCACAGCGTCGTTGCTGCTTTTGGCGTCGGCCACTTTCACCTGCCAATGCAGATAGCCGGCGGCGTTCAGGAAGCTGCGGGTGGTCTTGGAAATGCCGCCGTTGCGCAGGTCGTAGGCGATCAAGAGCACATGACGGCCGGTCTGGGCCGGCGGCCCGGAGACTGGGGAGACGGCGTCGGGCAAGGCTGCGCCTATCGAGCAGGCCGGCCAGGCTGTTGTTAGAGCCAGGATGAGACACCGGGTGGCGCGGGCAAGCGGCGTGGTCATGGGGACTCCGGCAAGGCGCGGGCCGGCGAAGGAGCGGCTCCATGCTCAAATATAGCAAGCGGCCTGTCCGTTGCCGGACAGGCCGCAGCCAGCGGTTCGGACGCGCTTAGCCGTGGGCCGGATTGCTATAGACGGGAGCCCCGTTCAGCCAAGTTTGGCATATCGCTATGCCGCGCAGATCGGTCACCGCGTCGTCAAGCGGGTTCTGGTCCAGAATGACCAGGTCTGCCAGCTTGCCCGGCTCAAGCGAGCCCACCAGATGGTCCATATGGCACTGCCACGCGGCATCCAGGGTCACGGCTCGCAGCGCTTGCTCGCGGCTGAGGCATTCCGCCGGATTCAACGGCGCGCGTTCCTTGATCGGCGCTCCTTCCATAGTGCGGAAGATGGCCTGCTCCATCATGCGCAGCGGGCCGAAGGGGGAGACGAAATGATCGGAATGCAGGCTGACGCGCATGCCGGCCTGAACGGAGGATTGCGCCCGGTCCAGCAACTGCGCGCGGCGATTCCCCAGGATGGTCTTGTTGAAGGCATAGCCCCAATAGCCGACGTGGCCGATCAGGAAGCTGGGGCTTACCTTGAGGCGAGCCATTTTGGCGATTGCGCGGTCGTCCATCAGCGAGGCGTGCTCCACCCGCATGCGCAGGCGGCGTTTTTTGTCCGTCGCTTCCGAGGCCGGGGCTAGGGACTCGGCGTAACCATTCAGGACATCGGTCATCGCGTGGTCGCCGTTGGCGTGGATCAGGATAGGCCATTGCTCATCGCTGGCCAGTTTGATCAGCTCCGCTAGCGCGCCGGGTTCGAGATTGTGCAGGCCGGTGGGCGGAACGTCCGGCACCGGATGGGCGTCGGCGCACAGATAGGGCTCGTTCTGATAGCCGGTCAGACCCTGGTTGGATCCGTCGTATATCAGCTTGATCGCCTTCAGGCCGAAGCGCTTGTCCTGGGCATTGTCCAGATCTGGTTTGAGCTGGAGTTCTTTCCAGTGTTGCATCCTTTCCTTGTCCGGCGTGAACAGCGCCGCGGCGATCCGCAGCGGTCCCAGGTGGGCGGTAAGCTTCAGCAGATCGATTTCCACCTTGTAGCCGGATACGCCCACTCCCGCGTCCAGTATGGTGGTGATGCCGGCTCGCGACGCATCCTGCAGTACCTTCGGGATCTGGAGCACAGCGTCCTTCCAGACGACGAGCGGCATCACCTCGAGCAGCGCCTTGACTCGGTCCTCGGTCAATACGCCCTTGTCCGGCGGCAGGCTGCCGTCCGGATTCAGCAGCTTCGCCTTGCGCAAGGCGGGCGTATTGGCATAGGCGATGTGGCCGGACGCGTTGATCAGGGCGATCGGCGTCTGCTCGCTCAATTCGTTCAGAAGGTGGGCGTTGATATCGGTCCATTCTTTCATCAAGGACGGATCGACGCCGAAACCCAGCACCCAGGGATCGCCGTGCAAGTCTTCCGGCAAGGTCGACTGGGAAAGCGCCTCGCGAATCTGTCCAGAGATGCTTTCGTAGCTGTATTGCGGGTCCAGGCGCTGGCCCTTGAACGGCGTCAGCTGCAACCAGTGCCTGTAAAGCGCGCTGGGCAGCACGTGGGCATGCGGGTCAATGAGGCCGGGCAGCAGGGTGCGTCCCGCCAGGTCTATCCTGTCGTAGGCCTGTCCCGGCATCTGCGCTTCCATCGCGGTTTCCACCAACTGCAGGGAGCCGGTGGCGACGATGACGCCGTCGGCGATGCCCAGCGCCTCGACGCGCTGATTGCCATTGGCGGCAACCGTATAGATTGGGCCGCCGCAGAAAACCGCGCGTACCGGAGCGTGTGAAGGGAGGGCTTGCTTGAGCGCTGCCTCCAGATCCTGCAGCGCTTGCTGCGGATCGGGGAGCTTGGAGAGCAGCGAAGGCAGATGAGGCATTGAGCAGCAGGCGCAGCCGGGATGATCATGCTGGGTCATGTCAAAATCCTTAATTTGCGGTGTTTTGAAATTCCTTTGGCATTGCAAGTCAAAGATTAAGCTGTTTTCATTAAACTTTTCAAATGCATGGCATTAAAGCTGCCGGATAGGACAGCGGGAGGTTGCCTGCGTCGCCGCCATCGAGGCGCTGGTCTCGGTGAATGGCCGAAAACCGGGTATAATCGGCCCATTTTTCCATCCAGAAAACCAAGATTCAGCACCATGGAACAACTTGCCAAAAGCTACGAACCGGGCGACCTCGAGCGCCGCTGGTACCAACACTGGGAACAGGCCGGCTACTTCAAGCCGAGCATGGACACCTCCAAGCCGTCCTTCGCCATCCAGTTGCCGCCGCCCAATGTGACCGGCACGTTGCACATGGGCCACGCCTTCAACCAGACCATCATGGATGGCCTGACCCGCTTCTACCGGATGAAGGGCAACAATACCGTGTGGGTGCCGGGCACCGACCACGCCGGCATCGCCACCCAGATCGTCGTTGAGCGCCAGCTGGCTGACCAAGGCCTGAACCGCCACGACATGGGCCGCGAAGCGTTCACCAGCAAGATCTGGGAATGGAAGGAAAAATCCGGCGGCACCATCACCAGCCAGATGCGCCGCGTCGGCTGCTCGGTGGATTGGGATCGCGA
The DNA here is from genome assembly GCF_039708975.1 of Chromobacterium indicum. Taxonomy (NCBI): domain Bacteria; kingdom Pseudomonadati; phylum Pseudomonadota; class Betaproteobacteria; order Neisseriales; family Chromobacteriaceae; genus Chromobacterium; species Chromobacterium indicum. Next base: position 279,506 of record NZ_JAYFSJ010000007.1, on the reverse strand, counting down.
ATACTTCACCATGGACGACGTCCGCGCCGAAGTGGTGACCGAAGTCTTCGTCCGCCTGTACGAGCAAGGCCTGATCTACCGCGGCAAGCGCCTGTCCAACTGGGACGCCAAGCTGGGCACCGCCATCTCCGACCTCGAAGTGGTATCCGAGGAGGAAGACGGCCACATGTGGCACATCAAGTACCCGGTTGTGGGCAGCGATGAATTCGTCACCGTCGCCACCACCCGTCCGGAAACCCTGCTGGGCGACGTGGCCGTGGCCATCGCCCCGGATGACGAGCGCTACCAGCACCTGCTGGGCAAGCAGCTTGAGCTGCCGCTCACCGGCCGCACCATCCCGGTGATCGCCGACAGCTACGTCGACAAGGAATTCGGCACCGGCTTCGTCAAGATCACCCCGGCGCACGACTTCAACGACTACGAAGTGGGCAAGCGCCACAGCACCCAGCTGATCAACGTGATGAGCCTGGAAGCCAAGATTCTGGCCAAGGCGCAAATCTTCGGCTTCGACGGTTCCTCCCAAGGCACGATCGAGTTGCCGGCCGCCTACGCCGGCCTCACCGCCCAGGAGGCGCGCAAGGCCATGCTGGCCGATCTGCAAGCCCAGGGCCTGCTGCTGGAAACCAAGCCGCACAAACTGATGGTGCCGCGCGGCGACCGCACCGGCACCGTGATCGAGCCGCTGCTGACCGACCAATGGTTCGTCGCCATGAATAAAGTGGGCGAAGGCGACCCCACCGGCCAATCGATCGCCGCCAAGGCGATCGAAGCCGTGGAATCCGGCGAAGTGCGCTTCGTGCCGGAAAACTGGGTCAACACCTACAACCAGTGGATGAAGAACATCCAGGACTGGTGCATTTCCCGCCAGCTGTGGTGGGGCCACCAGATCCCGGCCTGGTACGACGAAGACGGCAACATCTACGTCGGCCGCACCGAGGAAGAAGCCCAGGCCAAAGCCGGCGGCAAGACGCTGCGCCGCGAGCAGGACGTGTTGGACACCTGGTTCAGCTCCGCGCTGGTGCCGTTCTCCACCTTGGGCTGGCCGGAAGAAACCCCGGATCTGAAAGCCTTCCTCACCTCCAACGTGCTGGTGACCGGCTACGAAATCATCTTCTTCTGGGTGGCCCGGATGATCATGATGACCAAGCACTTCACCGGCAAGGTCCCGTTCAAGGATGTCTACATCCACGGCATGGTGCGCGACCACGAAGGCAAGAAGATGTCCAAGTCCGAGGGCAACGTGATCGACCCGGTGGACCTGATCGACGGCATCGCGCTGCAGCCGCTGGTGGAAAAACGCACCACCGGCCTGCGCCGCCCGGAAAAGGCCCCGCAGATCGCCAAGGCCACGGAAAAGCTGTTCCCGGAAGGCATCCCGGCCTACGGCACCGACGCGCTGCGCTTCACCATGGCCAGCTACGCCACGCTGGGCCGCTCGGTCAACTTCGACTTCAAGCGCGCCGAAGGCTACCGCAACTTCTGCAACAAGCTGTGGAACGCCACCCGCTTCGTGATGATGAACGTCGACGGCAAGGACTGCGGCCAGGACGAAAGCTTGCCGCTGGAATACAGCTTTGTGGACCAGTGGATCATCGGCCGCCTGCAACAGGCCGAGATCGACGTCACCAACGCGCTGGAAACCTACCGCTTCGACATCGCCGCCCAGGTGATCTACGAATTCATCTGGAACGAGTACTGCGACTGGTACGTGGAACTGGCCAAGGTGCAGATCCAGGGCGGCAACGAAGCCCAGCAGCGCGCCACCCGCCGCACCCTGGTGCGCGTGCTGGAAGTGGCGCTGCGCCTGAACCACCCGCTGATGCCCTTCATCACCGAAGAGCTGTGGCAGACCGTGGCCCCGCTGGCCAACGCGAAGAAGACCGACTCGCTGATGCTGGCCCCGTGGCCGGTGGCGGACGAATCCAAGATCAGCGCCGCGGCCAATGTCCGCATGGACGCCTTCAAGGACATGGTCAACGCAGTGCGCAATCTGCGCGGTGAAATGGGCATCGGCCCGGCCGTCAAGGCCCCGCTGTTCATCGAAACCGCCGACGCGTCCATCGCCGACTTCGTGCCTTACTTGAAGCTGCTGGCCCGCCTGACCGAAGGCACGCTGGTGGCCAAGCTGCCGGAAGACGACGCGCCGGTGGCGATGTCCGGCGAAGCGCGCCTGATGCTGAAGGTGGAAGTGGACAAAGCCGCGGAAACCGCGCGCCTGACGAAAGAGCAGGGCAAGGTGGAAGCCGAGCTGACCAAGCTGACCGCCAAACTGGAGAAGCCGGGTTATGTCGACAAGGCGCCGGCGCATTTGGTTGAGCGCGATAAGGCGCAGGTGGCGGAGTTTAGCGATAAGTTGGAGAAGATTAAGGCGCAGCTGGCTAAGCTAGCTTAATTTTATTAATAAAGCTGCTCTTGGGTGGCTTTATTTTTCACATGAAAAATGTCATTGTCATTTTTGGGGGTGGTATGATTTTTAAATTAATGGTGATTGCTAGTCCAAAAGGGCGGATTCAAAGCAAGGAGGGCATTGAAAGCTTGGTTGCTACTCATCACCTTTTTGTTAGGAAAGGTAAGTCTAATTCTTTTAAGTATGAAGAAAAAGACTTTATTGTTAATGTGGCGAGTGATGTCAATATTGCTGGAGAGAAGGTTTTTGGTGTGGAGTGCTCGGGAGATGCAGTAGAAGAATCTTCGTTTAGAGGGGTTTTCCTTTCTGTTTTTGAAAGGCAATTTCAATCTGTTTATATTGTATGGGATGAAGTTTCTCAGCGGTTGAGTGCCGACTGCTATCCCAAGATCAATAGAGTGGAGAATCTTTTAAGGCATTTTATAAGTAGATTAATGATATTAAAGATAGGATCCGAATGGTGGCAAATTAATGTTACGGATAATATTAGCAATAAAATTGCCTCAAGAGATGGGAGAACCCCTTATGCAACACTTGCGTTGCAAGATATTTTTAATGTAGATTTTAAGGATTTGCTTGACTTTATATATAGTAATTTTTCTGGATTTAAAACAAAGAATGAAATTCAGCGGGAGTTGGCGGGGTGTGAGAGTTTAGAAGATTTTCAGAATTTGCAAAGTAGGACATTGTCCAATTGGGAGCTTTATTTTTCTGACCTGCTAGGTGTGGATTTTAGGGATAAGTGGAATGATTTGGCCGAGTGTAGAAATGCTATTGCACATAATAAAATCATAGATGATGTGATTTTTAATCAAATTCAGACCTTGTCAAACGATCTGCGGGTGGCAATTGAAAGTGCCATGGGTAAGATGGATGGCTATGTGATTAGTAAGCAGGAGGCTGAGGCAATAAATTTACGATTGAGTGATCAGAAGAATGTATTGGTGAGTGCGGCAGTGAAAAGGCTGGCGGAGATTGATATTAAGGTTGATGATATTGTGGGTGAGATAGATAAGATGCGTAAGGCAGGATCTCAGAGTTTTAACTCTATCGATCTGATTAGACTGTTTAATAGTGGTGAGTATTTTGTAAATCAGCCAATAAACTGGGCATTTGGCCGAGTTTTGAGTGGTTATGCTAGTGAGTTTGGGATAGAGCGGCAGGATGGGTTGGTATTAACGGCTGATGATGGAGGGGCTGCTACCTCATGCCGAGCTTGGACTATTTTATAATGAAATTTTCCATTGCGACGAGTTTGATATTCTGAGATAAACTAAGTATCCCAGATAATACATTAATTTTTTTATCTGACGTTGCCCGCATTGTACCGTGGATCCCGGATAATTGATTGATATTTTGTATGTGATGCGTTGACCGCATCGTGGCGGAACTCCCGGCTTTGCCGGGATTTCGCCCTGAGGTTTGTGCCAATGATGGCAGCGCGTGGTGGGTTACGGCTTGGGTGGAATTTGCCGTAGGGTGGATGCCCCGGAGGGGCGATCCACCGTTGCCCGCTGCCGCTGATGGGGGGGGGCAGGCAAACCCTGTGGCTGACTTTGTCGCCGTCCCTTTGGCGGATTGGTTAACGGGTGTCTGTGGTCTTATGGTTTGGGCTTTGGTGTTCTGGGGAATGACCATGCCCAACTATCGATGCTGGCGGGTGCCGGGTGGGACGTATTTCCTGACTTCACTTTGCTGGATCGAGGCTCAAGTTTGCTGGTGGACCATATCGACGCGCTGCGCGAGGCGGTGAGGCGGACTCGGCGCGAGCGGCCATTTCATATCGATGGCTGGGGGGCGGATCATGTACATTTGCTGTTAGGGAGTTGTATTTTGGTTGGGGATGTCAAAAGGATAGGAAGTCGACGCGAAGAGCTATGAGGCAAGTTGTTAAGAGGGGGATTCGTGAATTCCCAAAGGCAGAACTGCGGATTGTGAAACCAGAAATAGATACTTGGCGGTTAAGCTCTTATCGTTTGAGTGATGATTTTCTGACTCTTAGGTATTAATATTATGCTGTTTTTCTTTGGAGGGGGTATGTGTACTCTAAATCAAGAAGAGCTGGCTAATATTTTTTATGAAAATCTTAATCAAATTTCACAGAGCCTGATTTCTACTTTTTCGTTGAAGTTCGAGAGAGAGGTGGATCATCTTTCCTTGCCACTTCTCCGTTGGTTGGATTTCAGGCTTCGCTATGTAGATCCCTGGCCTAGAAAGGTTGTTCTGTCGGATAAGTTTCCTGTCTCTGGGCTGTCGGATGAGGCATTGTCAGGATTAAATAGGCTAATAAGGATATTTGAGGCTGGCGGTGATGTGAATCCATATCAAGGGCAAGGGTTAGTAAACTTTAATGATACAAGTGGTCGACGTAAAATTAATAGAACGGATGGGCTGTGGGCCGATTGGGGAGTGTCGCACTTCCATCTCTCAGACGGTGACGTGGTGGTGGGAGACTACTTTGTAAAGAGGGGGGATCACTTACTTTGCATTGTTGAAGAGGACAGAGTCTTATTTATTGATGCGCGCTCGCATCTCAGAGGTGTCGAGTATGCAGATTTGGATATAATGGAGATTGTTTCCGATAATTGGCCTGAAAGAATGGTGCAATTAAAAGGAGTGCTACCAGGCAAGGCTTGGGAGGGGAGTGAAATTTATCAAATGAGAAGGAGTGGAGTAAGCGCTCCATTGATTCTGGGTGGTAAGGTATATGTTATGGCGAGCTCGGGCATCACATCAGCTGCGACGGCGGATGTGGTCACAATGGCTGTAAATAGGTGTAGGATTTATGTCAATAGGCTTGCTGAGTGGGTGGTAAGTCCTGATGGGGATTTTGTTAGAACTTGTCGAGGGCTTTCTGTAGATAATCCAGCTTTTTGCTTGGCAATTACCCCGGGGGGGTTTTCTGTGTATGAAGAAAATTCTAGAGCTGCATTTGCCCTGGGGGATGTTGGTCTTAAATTAAAATGGATTGATGATTTAATTAATACTATTTTGCCATCGTGGGCGCTGAACGCTTATTTTGAAGCCGTGGGTGGATAGAGTGGGCTGAATTTAAATAAAGACCAATTTTTTCATGCTGGTTTCATGTTTGTTGGTGTTCGCTTCGAGGACGGTGTTTAGATGCCGGTTCCGCCCGGCTGACGGGTCCATTTCTTTTGCTCCGCCAAAAGAAATGGACGAAAGAAAAGGCGGCCCAGCAGCGCTGCGAACCCCCGTCTTCAAAGCCATTTTCAAGGAGTCGCCGGAACTAGCGGCGCGCTACCGTCGCGCCGCGTGTGGGGGGGTAGTTAGTTTGTCACCAGGTAGACGGCCGCTTGTTTGCCAGGAACGCCAATAACCACGCGGCTACCCACTGGCCGGGGTCGTCCAAAAAGAAATGCACGGTAGCGATAAAAAATGGCGCAATCTTAACCAGATTTGCGCCATTTTTGGCATTGAACAGCGGGCGAATGACTTCGAATAGCGGGTCATTGGCTGCATCAGCGTTGGTATCGATGAGAGAGAGGCCGGACAATGTCTCCGGGCGCTGCGGCGCTGCAACCCTGAGCGCGCCATCTAGTAAGCGCCGCAAGGCTTCTACCTCTACCTCTTCCTGCATTCAATGTGCTGCTGATACGCATTAGAAATGTTCCATGCTATACCGTATGCATTTTTGCAGCACTTGTACCTTTTGCCACTACGTCAAGCTACTAGCGCCTTGATCGCCATCAGGATGCCGTCCTGGTTCCCGCCCTTCATTGCGTAGTCATACAAGAACGCCACGACCGCTCCACGCCGTTCGGGGGCGATTTCCAGCCCCCTGGCACGTAATGCTTCATCTAATACCGTCTCGACCATCTGCAGTTTTGAGAGATCGATATCTGACGACCCTGCAATAATTGTTCCGGCTAATGACACAGCACCTGCAGACAAGGTATCGCCTTCCCCAAGGTAGCGTGTGGGGACCTCATAGACTCTTCGTGTCCCACCCAGCCCTTTTCTTTCCTCAAAGTACCAACCTTCACTTTGTGCGCGTGCGATCAGCGCAGGTTTGCTCTTAGGCAACCCTGGCAAGTGCATTGCTGCGATTTCACTCGCTGAGTATAGCTTCCTCACCTAACACTTCTCCACGGCAAACCGTTAAGCAAATGCAACACTTTGATCATCCTCACCCGCTTGGCATGCATCCGACTTAACCAATTGATTAAAAACAACTACCAAGCGCAAATAACTGAAGTTGATGCGGGTAGGAACGAGCTGCGAAGCGTTAAGATTTGACTTAACACTTCAATACACTTAATCTTCGTTAAAGATGACGTTCGGGACTAGCTCTCGCCAAAAAAAACCGGCTGCATCCGGGTAACGAAGGAATCCACATGAGCGCCAGCAAACACAAGGGGTGGCACAAGGAGGATATCAAGGCGGCGATCCGCAAGAAAGGCACCACGATGTCGGACCTCGCGCGCCAAAGAGACCTACCACCTTCAACCATACGCAACGCCCTTGCTCGACCAGTGTTTTCTGGCGAGGTTGCGATTGCCGAGTTCCTCGGTATCCCCCTGCACGAACTTTGGCCCGAACGATGGACCCAGGAGGGACGACGAATTCGACCTCGTTATGCCCATAAGTATATCGGAGGCGAAAGGAGCAACCAGGGTAAATCTCAAGTGTAAGGCTATCGGGACAATTTTAACGCTTACGACTACTGGAGAACACTATGAGTAGAAGACCGCGCAATCCACCAGGACAGCTAGCGCTCAGCTTTGATGTATTCGCGATTGAAACCCCCGAGGGAGTAGTCGCAGCCCAAGGCCAAAATCTGTACGACGCCGGGATTCGTCAAATGCTGGTTTCCGCACTTGATGACGCCTTCGCTCGTGGCCTTTCCCGCGAACGGGTAGCAGATGCGATGAGCGAGAAGCTCGCCCGCCCGGTCAATAAATCCCACCTGGATTTGTGGTGCGCCCCAAGTCAGATTGATCGTCGAATACCTGTTGATGCCCTGATGGCCCTGATGGCTGTCTGCGAAGACGCTCGGCCTCTGGAATGGATGGCTCATCAAGCGGGTAGAAAAGTCCTGACGACTGATGAGGCACTTTGTGCAGAGTTTGGGGCTATGGCTGTTCTGGATCGCCATATCAAGGCGAAACAGAAGGCAATCGAAGGACAAATGGACGAAAAGCTCTTTGGCCATTTGATGGGCAAGATTCGTCGAAGCGCACGAGGCGAAAAATGAACGCGCCTCTCGTGAAATCGCACTACAGCGCATCGGAACTTGCGGCACTACATCTCCATGGGCTCCCGACTTCCAAAGTGGCGCTGATAGCTCGCGCCGAACGCGAATCCTGGCCCTTCGTCGAAACCACCGGCCGAGGCGGAGTCCGTCGAGAGTACACCCCGCCCGCCGAGATAGTCGCGGCGATCAAAGCAAAGGCGGCTGAAAACGTAGCCGCCGCTATGCCGGCCCCTTCCTTTCCGACCCGGCGCGCCGAGCAGCTGCCGCTGATCGAAACCGAGGCGCAGACCCTGAAAGCCGACGCGCGGCGCGGCGTGCTGCAGGCGCTGGAAATGCTGATGAAGCGCTCCGGGTATCCACTGAAAAAAGCGGCCGCGACGCTGCTCGACATGGCCCGCCTGGGCACTGCCAGCGAACAGCTGGTGAAGATGCTCAAAATGGCGCGCGATGAGCGAGGCCGGCCCAGCCTGGACGGCCTGCCGAGTGTTCGCAGCGTGCTGCGCTTTGTCGAGTACGAGCGTGCCGGCATGCTGGCTCCGAAGCGGCGCGAACGCGATATGAGCGTGCCGGCCTGGGCTCCGTTCTTCCTGGGCTATTACCAGCGGCCGGAAAAGCCTACGGTCGAACATGCATACCGCTTGTTTGCCGCCGATTGGGCGCAAGCCCAGCCAGGGGCGGAAATGCCCAGCGTTTGGCAGGTCCGCCGCTTCCTGCAGAAGGTCGGCAATGTCAGCCTACAACTCGGCCGCATGGGCGATCGTGAGCTGAAGACACTCAAGCCTTTCATCCGCCGGGGCTTCGAAAACCTGCTGCCGGGCGATATCTACAGCGCCGACGGCCACACCTTCGACGCCGAGGTGCAACACCCGCTGCATGGCCGCCCGTTCCGCCCGGAGATCACCTCCATGGTCGACATCGCCACCCGCCGCGTGGTCGGCTGGTCTGTGGCGCTGGCCGAGAGTGGGCTGGCGGTGCTGGACGCTCTGCGCGATGCCAGCCTGCGGCATGGTATTCCCGCCGTGTTCTACGTCGACAACGGCTCCGGCTACAAGAACGAAATGATGCTGGATGTCGCGACCGGCTTCATGTCCCGACTCGGCATCGAAATGGTTAACAGCCTGCCGTACAACTCCCAGGCGCGCGGCGTGATTGAGCGGCTGCACCAGACGATTTGGGTCAACGCGGCGAAAAGCCTGCAGGCCGGCTACATCGGCCACGACATGGACCGCGAGGCCAAGCTGGCCACCTTCAAGCTGTCGCGCAAGGCGATCAAGTCAGCGGAAGTCAGCGCCATGCCGCTGATGGCATGGGACCGCTTCATCGCCTTTTGCGACGAGCGCGTGGCCGAGTACAACGACCGGCCGCACCGCAGCCTGCCCAAGATCACCGACCAAGCCACTGGCCGCCGTCGCCACATGACCCCGAACGAAGCCTGGGAACAGCACGTCGCCCAGGGTTTCGAGGCGCATCGCGTCACCGACGATGAGGCCCGCCCGCTATTCCGCCCGCAGATGCTGCGCACTGTGCGCCGCTGCGAAATCGAGTTGCTCGGCAACCGCTACTTTGCTCGTGCCCTGGAGGAGTTCCACGGCGAGCAGCTGCGGGTCGGCTACGACATCCACGACCCGCGCATCGTGTGGGTCTACGACGACGAGGGCCGCTTCCTGTGCACCGCCGAGCTGGACGCCAACAAGCGCGACTACATGCCGAAATCGGTTATCGACCGCGCCCGCGAGAAACGCGCGGCCGGTCGTGAGAAGCGCCTGGAAGCGAAGTTGGTCGAGGTACGCGAGGAGCTGCACGGCACCCCGGCGCTAGAGCAGATCGACACCGTCACCATCCCAGGTTTTATGACCTTCAACCGCGAGCAACTGGCGCAGCGTGCCCGCGCCTTGGAACCGGTGGACGTGGTGACTGTGGCGAATGAGCCGGAGCCCCTGCAGGCCATGCCTGAGCCGGTCGCGGAATTGCCTACCTGGGCGGTGCCAACCACGCCGGAAACCCGCTGGGCGGAATGGCAACAACTGAATGGGATGAACGAGGAGGAAATCGATAGCGAGAAGGCAAGGAAATGGCGGCACACCTACCAGGCGACCGCCGAATTCCGGACATACCAGCGCAAAAGCGCTTAACGCATCGCCGCTGCAACGGCGCTGCATGAACTACTAGAAAGAGCCCAAATCATGACGCAACCCCAATCGCTGGTCAATCGAGTGGCCAACATTTCCAACCTCGACCTGGTCGCAGTAGCGGCCGAGAAACTGCTGTCGCGGGTCGACGGATTGCCGGGCATCGGCGTGATGTACGGCGAGGCTGGCCGGGGCAAAACCATCGCCTGCAGCGCGCTGGCAAACCAGACGCGCGGCTATTACGTGCAGATGCGCAGCGCCTGGAGCCGCAAGACGCTGCTGGAGAAAATCCTATTCGAGATGGGCATCAAGCCCAGCGGCACCATCCCGCACTTGCTCGACCAGGTATGCGAACAGATCGCGGCGTCCAGGCGGCCGCTGATCGTCGACGAGTTTGATTTCTGCCTGCGATCCGACGGCTTGGTCGAACTGGTTCGCGATATCTACGAAGGCAGCCAGGGCACCCTGCTGCTGGTCGGCGAGGAGACCATCCCGCAGAAGCTAAAGCGCTGGGAGCGGTTCCACAGCCGCGTGATGGCCTGGATTCCTGCGCTCCCCGTCAGCCTGGACGATGCGCGCAAGCTGTCGCCGATCTACTGCCCCCAAGTCGACATCGCGGAAGACCTGCTGGCCCGCGTTGTCGAGCTGTCGCACGGCTCCGTGCGCCGCGTATGCGTGAACCTGACTCGCGTTCACGAAGAAGCCATGATGCTGGCCGAATCCGAAATGACTCTAGCCAAGTGGGGAGACCGCGACTTGTACACCGGCGACGCGCCGAAGCGTCGGGGGGCAATCTGATGCGCACCTCTCGCCATGCAACCCGGATGGAAAGCGCTGGCGGCCGTGGCGCATTCCAGCGCATTTGGGACGCCATCCGCGCGCGCCGCGACGACTTCACGATGCTGCTGATCCATAGCGATACGCTGGCGACCGAGGGCGCAATCGGACACTACCTCAACGCCCTGGCGCTGGGGGGCTACATCGAGCGCATTAATCAACGCACCAGCTATGCCGAGCAGCAACGCTTCCGTCTCGTGAAGGATACCGGCATTGAGTATCCACGCCTGGATGCCAAGGGACAGCCCATAGCTCGCGATCTATGCACTGAGGCGCTGTGGCGGACGATGCGCATCGTCGGCGGGGAGTTTTCAACGCGTGAGCTGGCTGCGATGGCCAGCACGCCAGAACGCCCTATCGCCCATAGCACCGCGAGCTTGTATATCGGCCAGCTCGTAAAGGCCGGATACGTCATCAAGGCCAAGGCCACCAGAGTGGCAGGAAAACGATCTACCCCGCGTTACCGATTCCTTCCCCAGCGTTATTCCGGGCCGCGCCCGCCGGTCGTTGGACGCAATGCCTATGTGTACGACCCGAACTTGGACAAGGTGGTGTGGCAAGAGGAAATGAACCATGACGACCATCTCTGAGCCGCCGTGGCTTCCCCTGCTGCGCGCCGAGGCCGAGCGCACCAGCATTGGCCAAGCTGCCAAATTGCTGGGCTACAGCCGAACCACCGTCAGCCTGGTGCTAGCCAACAAATACCCAGGCCAAACGGAGCGCGTAGCTGAAGTGGTGCTGAACATCCTGGGCCGCGTGGCTTGCCCCTACCTGGGCCGCGACCTGACGCCGGATGAGTGCAAGGCGCAGTCCACCAGCCAAGCCCCGACCCACAACCCGTTAAAGCTGGCCCACTGGCGCGCATGCCAGCGGTGCCAAAACCGCTGCAAAGGAGAGTGAAGATGCAAACGCAACCGCAACGACCGATCCGCAACGCAGAAGTCATCGCCGCCGCGCACCTAGTAGCGGCTGCCGTAGAGCGCCTGACTCGGCGCGGCCTGATCGTGGTGGGAGTGGAAATGGAACCGCCACGACCGACGATCCGCATTCTGAAGCACGAAAGCTGCACCGCAATGGTTCAGGAAGGGAAAGCCGCCTACTACGGCTTTGACCAGGACATCTATTTCGGGAAGTACCGCCAAGGGCAGTTTCAGCTGAACGGCTGCCGTGTGGTGTGGGACGAGCTGGACGCATGAGCGGCACGGTTTTGGACGATCAGACCAAGGCGGCGCTGGCAGCCGAGGTGGAACGGTTGGTTGCCATGGGAACGGAGCGGCGCGAGGCGCGGCGGATTGTGTGGCTGGACTACCTGGACGAACAGGCCCAATGCCAGCCACAAGCCCCTAGCCCAGTGCCGGCCCCGGCGGAGACGGAGGCAGCACCGCCCAGCACGCCGCCCCCCGGCCCTGAGCCTTCCCCCGCGCTGCTTCTACCGCCCAGGCGGTTCTGGCGGGCGGAAGAAGAAGCCCGGCTGACCCCGGAATGGCTGGACAAGAACAGAGCAGCCTTATCGAAAGTGAAGCAACTACTTAGGAAATTGACATGAACCACATCCCGGACGGCTACAAGAAGGACGCTAAAGGCCGGTTATGCCCGGTGGAAATCATCCCTGCGATTGACTTGGCCCGAGACGACTTTGTGGCTGAGAAATACACCCTGGCGTTGGCGCTGCAGGAACAGATGGCGAAATTTCGCGAGGCGCTTTTCGAGGATATCGACGCGTTTGTCCAGTTATCCGCCGAACGCTACCAGGCAGATGTCGGCGGCGAGAAAGGCAACGTCACACTTACCAGCTTTGATGGTTCGACCAGGGTATTGCGGGCTATTTCCGACACGCTTGCTTTCGATGAACGCCTGCAGGCGGCCAAGGCGCTTATCGATGAATGCGTGAATGAATGGTTGGAGGATGCCCGGCCGGAGATTAAAGCCTTGATCGCGGATGCATTCCAAACCGACAAGGCCGGCAAGATCTCGACCGCTCGGGTGTTGAGCCTGCGCCGGCTCGACATCCAAGACGAGAAGTGGCAACGGGCCATGAGCGCGCTGTCGGACTCGCTCAAGGTGCAGTGTTCGAAAGCTTATGTACGCATCGAGCGCCGAAACGCTAGCGGCCGTTTTGAGGCGGTGCGCTTTGACTTAGCCGGCGTGTAACCGAGGGGAAACCATGAAACAGAACAACGTGAACACTGACATCAAACGCGCCATCGATCTGACCATGCAGGCCACTGCCTGCCTGTCGGGGACCGACCGCAGTGAATACCTTACTGCCGTCCTGGCCGTGTCCCTGGGCGCGCTGCGCGCCGCTGAAGGCGACTCGTTCGCCTACGGTTTCCTGCGCAGCGCCATCGCCGAGTTGGGAACGCCGCCGGAACGCGTCCTCGTAAATCCTGCGGACCCCGACTTCCCCGGCATCGCGGTCAACGCACCGACCGGTGCGGTCGATCCGGACACGCTCAGCAGCTCAAGCGAGTTGCGCACTGCCCTGAGGCGCGCCAACGAGCTCGTCCTGTATCGCGGCGAAGTCATGGCGGCTATGCGAGCCGCCCTGGCCGAGATAGGCAGCCAGGTTGGCGATCTGGTTGCTGCCCATCTGCAACATGACGCCGAACAACTACATCAGCTGATGAACGACCTATGCGAGAAGCACGTCGTCAACGGCAAGCCGTCCCACTCCCTCCACTGACAAGGAAACAGCCATGACCAAGCAAGAACTGATGGAACGCATCACCGAGACCATGAAGATCCGTTACGACCGCGCTGTCAGCAAGGTAGACATTGCCGCTTTCCTGGAGTCGTTCGGCGATGTCATCACCACCGAACTGCAGGCCGGCCGCGAAGCGTTGCTGCCCGGCCTGGGCAAGCTGGCGGTCAAACAAACCCAGCCCCGGCTCGGCCGCAATCCGAAGACCGGCGAGGCGCTGGAGATCGCCGGCCGCCGGGCTCCTAAGTTCGCCGCGTCCAAGCTGCTGAAAGACGCGCTGCAATAAGGCGTAGAACCTGATGTCGAGCCGGTTATGCCGGCTCCGCAACGGGTTTTACCACCAGTTCGCAGCGTTGAGCGGCCCACCTCCATGATCAACTGGAGAATGCCGTCCTCTGAAACCGGCGGGCCGCTCAGCACTGCGGGCTGTGAACCAACCAACGGAGGCAATCATGCGTAATCCGGCACTGGCGAAGATCCACATCGCCAAGAAAGAGTTGGGCCTGGACGACGACACCTATCGCGCCATGCTGCTGAGTGTAGGCGGCGCGGCGTCAAGCAAGGACTTATCGCCGGCCGGAATCGACCGGGTGCTGGCCCACATGAAGCGCTGCGGCTGGAAGCCGAAAAGCAAAGCGGCCGACAAGCCCAACGTAGGCCAAAGCCGACAGAGCCTGATCAACAAAGCTGAGGCGTTGCTGGCCGAAGCCGGCCGCCCCTGGGACTACGCAGACGCGATGGCCCAGCGCATGTATGGCGTGGAGCGAGCTGGCTGGCTCGCCCCGGTACAGCTGCATGGACTGGTTGCCGCGCTGACCTACGACGCGAAACGACACGGGAGGGTCCAGGGATGAAACTGAACGACGTGCAGCATCTGTTGCCGGAAATGGCGCAGCTGATTGCCACGCTGATCGGCCTGCCCAAGGCCCTGCGATTAATTGAGGCGTGGGGCGGCACCACGTTTCCTATATCCAAGAACAAGCGCCGAGACGGTCAGATCCGCTACGAGGCGTTGGCCGAGGTTGTGGGTGTGGACGCGGCGGACATCATGACGCGGCATTTTGGCGGCGAGGTGCTAGCCATCCCCCGCTGCGCGGCTGCGTTGCGAGAAGTTCGAGATCGAATGATTAGGGAGGAGTTTGATTGCATAACAGCTCATCTTTCAGCTAGCCATACGGTTACGCAGCTAGCTATTAAATTCCAAATGACTGAGCGTAATGTTTGGATGATTTTAAAGAAGTCAAACGATTCCAATGTCAACTCTCAGATAAGATTGGATTTTTCCTGAGGGAAAAATTTCACCACAGTAGTAACACGTACAAGGGCTACATTGACTAGCCATATTTTTACCAATGTCTAGAATCCACTCCAACCCCATCTATCACCGGATGGCTGGGTGTTTTTATGGATGGGTACGAAGATGAAGATCTTACTGATCTCACTCTCAATTTACTTAGGACTCCTAGCCAATTCCTGCACTGCGCAATCTGTAGAGGGTGTGTTACAAGGAATAGCACTGCCATTTCGAGAATTTCCCATCGCAACCGATATGTATCAGCCATTTTCATTATTGCAATATACGCCGGAGACAGGTTATCAAGTGGCATGCTCTGCCTCACTCCTCCTGAACAAAAGTAGTGAGGAAATAAGTAGCATGCTAAAGGAGAGTAACATACCCACCATAAGTCTATCGGCACTTCAGACTGCCAATGTCTCTGGTAATTTATCAAGCATTGCTGGTGGCTTGGGAGCAAATTATCAGGGGGAGTACAAAGTTGAGTATCAATTCAACAATGGGAAATTTGTATCACTGGACAATCAATATGACCTTCAAGAGTTTGTCAGTGATATTGGCAACAACGCACACTGCATGAAAACTATTCAACTCCTTCTACAAAGCTACCCTAACTCGCAATTCTACCAAATCGTCAATCTTGCAAGATATACTCTTTCAGCATCTGTTAGCAAAATCAATGACTATGGAGTCACCACCTCGCTCTTTGGGAAAGTCTCCCGCTTCATAATGGCTCAGCTCAATGTAAATCATCAAGAAGATTTCGTTATGCAGGGAAATGGGAAAGATTTATTTTTTGGATTCAATGGTAATCCAATTACCTTGGAACAACTCGGATATGCAAAAAACAGTAACGCATTTGTGCAAAACCAACCATCCACTTCAGCCGATACTGACAAGTCAAAAACCAAGGAAAGCTCTGTCACGCCACTAACAGAATGAGAGGGGTAAAAGCTCTTGGCAAAATTATCCTGTCAATACAAAGATCCATTTGTAAAATATTAGATATGGCATAGCATCTGTGCACTGCCAATAAAGCAGAGT
The DNA here is from genome assembly GCF_039708975.1 of Chromobacterium indicum. Taxonomy (NCBI): domain Bacteria; kingdom Pseudomonadati; phylum Pseudomonadota; class Betaproteobacteria; order Neisseriales; family Chromobacteriaceae; genus Chromobacterium; species Chromobacterium indicum. Next base: position 263,879 of record NZ_JAYFSJ010000007.1, on the reverse strand, counting down.
TACTACTGAAAGCCTGCACAGCGCCCCAACCGGGGCGTTTTCTTATTCTGGCGGTGTTCCACTCAACAGGACACCGACATGCCTAGCCGCAAAATTGAAGACCTCCACCCGGATCTGCAGCCGCTATGCCGCGAGTTTCTGCGGTGCTGCCAGGCCGCCGGCCTGGACATCCTGATTACCTGCACCTACCGCTCCGCCGAGGAGCAAAACCAGCTGTACGCCCAAGGCCGCAACGGCAAGCCAGGCCCGCGCGTCACCAACGCCCGTGGCGGCCAATCCGAACACAACGCCATGATCCAGGGGCGGCCGGCGGCGCGAGCGTTCGACATCGTGCCGATTGTCGGCGGGAAGCCGTGCTGGGATGACAAACATCCTGCATGGCAAACCGCCGGCCGCATCGGTATGGAGCTGGGCCTGAACTGGTACGGCCGACCCAATGCGCCATTCCGTGAGTTTCCGCATTTTGCCCTGGCGCGGGGATACCAATGACCATAGGCGATTTGATCAAAAACCCCGCTACCGGCCGGCTGAGCCACAGCAAGCTGTGGGCCAATATCGCCTGCGCCGTCGGTTCCGGCATGTTCGTCTATCAAGGCATCGCCGGCACGCTAACCGCCGATGTCTGGTTGATCTACATGGGCTCGGTGGGCGGTTACTCCGCCGCGCGCAGCTGGATCGCATCCCGGCGCGATGCCAAAGGAGGCGGCAATGGCAGTGACAATTAACCCGCTAGCCTCCCTGGCCATCAAAGGGGCCATTTACCTGTTGCCGCTGCTCGGTGTGGGCTATGCCGGCTATCACACCGGCCAATTCCTTGCAGACCAGCGTCACCAGGTAGCGCTGGCCGCCCTGCAGGCGCAGCACACCGCCGAGCTGAAGCAGCGTGCCGAGGACAACGCCCGCACGTTGATTGCAGCCAGCGCCGAGCAAAAGCGCCTGGCTGATCTGGCCCACCAGGTCGGCTGGCAGCTGCTGCAAACCCGAGGCGAGCTGGCACGCAGCCAGGCGCAACTTAAGGAAAGGATCGCCGATGCAACCCGCAACGATGGTGCCGCTTTTACTGGCCTTGGCCCTGACAGCCTGCGGCTCTACCGCGCCGCCCTCGGCTATGCCGAGTCCGATTCTGGTTTGCCCTCAGCCGACGCCGGAAATGCTGCAAAAACCGACGCACCCGGGACCGCCCGCGAAGGGCTACCGCCCGCAGACCTACTGAACCACGCTGCAGACTACGGCCGCTGGTGCCAGGAGCTGGAGACCCGCCTAGACAGCTACATTCAACTGCACCAGGGGGCCACGCATGGATGATTTCGACCGCGCCCAGGAACTGGAGCAGCGGCAACGCGACCAGGCGCTTGCCATCCAGGCCGACCTGGCCCGCGCTTCCTCCCTGGGCAGCTACAGCCACTGCGAGGACTGCGGGGATGCCATCCCCGCTCCGCGCCGCCAGGCTATACCCGGCTGCACCCGCTGTATCGACTGCCAACAATGCCAAGAAGGGAAACGCTGATGTCCGAGAACAACGAACTGACCCGCGCCCTGGGGCGTATCGAGGGCAAGCTGGACATGATCGTCGCCAGCCAGGCCACGCAGAACGAGCGCCTGGACGCCATGGATGGTCGCTTGCGCCACGTTGAGCAGCAGGCCGCCCGAGCGGGTGCAATCAGCGGCGGCATCGTCGCCGTGGGTACCGCTATTGCCGTCGAGCTGGTCAAGAGAGCGCTGTAATGGCGCATACACCAGAGACGCGGGACAAGCTGCGCCGCCTATACGTGTTCGACCGCATCAGCCTAGAGGTGGCCGCGATGCAATGCGGCGTGTCGATGTCTACCGCCAGTCGCTGGAAACGCGAGTTGGCCGAGACCGGCGACGATTGGGATAAGGTGCGCGCGGCGGCACTGCTGGCCGGCGACGGGATAGAGAGCATCGCCCGCGCGGCGCTGGTCGGTTTCATGACGCAGTACCAGGCGACGATGGACACCCTAACTGTCAGCGACCAGATCCCAGCCGAGAAGAAGGTGGCGATGTTGGCCAGCCTGGCGGACAGCTTCAATAAGACGGTGGCGGCCAGCCGGAAGGTATTGCCGGAAACCAGCCAGCTGGCGACGGCGATGGAGGTGGTGCAAAAGCTGGCGGGATTTATTCGGGAGAAGTACCCCAAACATGCCCAAGCGTTTGTCGAGGTGCTTGAGCCGTTTGGGGACGAGTTGGCAAAGCTTTATGGCTAACCGACAAAACGTTCTTTTAAAACCTCATGACAACGCTGGGCAATGACCGCAAATGGCCAGACAAGTAATGCTAGTACTCCACAAAACAGCCAAAGCAAGACCCCCTTAGGCCACCAATCCTCAAGTGGGACCTTGTTAGAAGTCTTGATCAAGTCAGGCAAGACATCCCCCAATACAAAAAGATAGAAACCAGAAACGATAAAGCTCAAAGCCCCAACAAGCACTACTTGATAGGTTTTCCAGGTATGGATCGGCTTCTTCATGAGATGAATTTCATTAGACTGGAAAAAACAGCCTGGGGATTATCGCAAGCCATTTCAATTAGTTTGTTAGTAAAAGTTTTAAGCGCCTCACCTGGCAAATCTTTCAGAGTATCGATAAAGCGTTTTTTATCTTCTGGCGGAATATTAGATTCCATAATTTTAGCCTTCAGCACATCCCGAATTGTATCTGCATGAAGCTTAACTGTCACAGTACCTAAGATCGAAGAAAGTCCTCCATCATCCGCCAAAAAATCTAACCCTTTGGCAGTTGCTTTATAGAAACGTCCTTGATGTTGAGAGCTGGGAGTTAATTTTGTGGTTTGACACTCAACAAGACCATGTTCAATAAAATATTGAACTGTACCGTCAACCAAGTTTTGACAGTCTGAAAAATCCGGTGGCAGTCTAAGTTTAAGTGTTCCCATATCCATCGTATCAGGATAGTGATTAGACAAAACATTAAGGATTGCTTTTTGAAGTGATCGATTTAGTTCCATTGACTCTCTCCAGGTTTATGACATGGTCAAGTTTACCAAAAAAGACTTCCTCGCGGATGTCGCATTGCTGGCCGCCGAGTATCGCCGTCAGATCGACGCCGAGTGCGACGGCTTTGACCCCGACCCCGCCGCGCGCGAGCAGCGTCGGTTGCAGGCCATGGGCAGCTTCCGCTATTTCGCCCAGACCTACTTCCCGCACTACGTTAAATCCAGCCCGGCCACGGTCCATGAATATCTGTTCGACCGCTTCCAGCAAGTGATCGACAACCAGGAAGGCGACCATGACGCGGTAGCTGCGCCGCGCGGCCATGCCAAATCCACGCTGATCACCCAAATCGGCACGTTGTGGTGCATCGTCACCGGCCGCAAGCATTACCCGCTGATCGTGATGGACGCCGTCGAGCAGGCTTGGCCGATGCTGGAAGCGATCAAGGCGGAACTGGAGTTCAACCCCCGCTTGCTGCTGGACTTTCCAGAGGCAACCGGGCGCGGCCGAGTGTGGCAGGTCGGCACTATCCTGACCGCCAACGACGTCAAGGTCGAGGTGTTCGGCTCCGGCAAACGGATTCGGGGCCGCCGCCATGGCCCGCACCGGCCCGACCTAGTGATCGGCGACGACCTGGAAAACGACGAGAACGTCCGCAGTCCTGAGCAGCGCGACAAGCTGATGAGCTGGATCACCAAGAGCTTGCTGTCGCTCGGCCCGGCCGACGATAGCCTTGACGTGTTCATCATCGGCACCATCCTGCACTACGACTCGGTGCTGGCCAGGCTGATACAGAACCCGCTGTGGACCAGCGCCAAGTTCCGCGCCGTGGAGCGCTGGCCCGACCGCATGGACCTTTGGGACCGCTGGACCGAGATCCTGCTGGGCGAAGGCCCCGCGGCCGCGCAGACGTTCTACCAGGCGCACCGGCCGGACATGGATGCCGGCGTGAAGATTTGCTGGCCTGGCGGCACTAGCTTCTACAAGCTGATGACCAAGCGGGCGCGCGACGGCAAGGCTGCGTTCGACAGCGAGCAGCAGAACGACCCGCTGTCCGGCGATGACGCGCCGTTCGCCGAGTGCATCACCTTCTGGGTGAACCGGCTGCGCGAATGGGTGTTTTACGGCGCGTGCGATCCATCGCTCGGCAGGGCTGGAAACCGGCGCGATCCGTCCGCCATCCTGGTCGGCGGCTTCAACCGCCACACCGGCGTCCTGGACGTGGTGGAGGCCAGCATCCGCAAACGCCTGCCCGACCGCATCATCGAAGACGTAATCGCCTTCCAGGCTGAATACCGCTGCTTGCTGTGGCTGGTGGAGGCGGTTCAGTTCCAGGAGTTCATGCGCACCGAGCTGGTCAAGCGCTCGGCCGCGCGCCACATCCCGGTGCCGGCCCGTGGCGTGACGCCGCACGGCGACAAAGACTTGCGCATCCTGACTCTGCAGCCGCACATGGCCAATGGCCTGATTCGGCTATCTCCAGGCCAGCACACCCTGATTGAGCAACTGCGCCACTTTCCCAAGGCGGACCACGACGACGGTCCCGACGCTCTGCAGATGCTGTGGGCGGCCGCGCTGTCAGGTGGCGGCCAGATCGACTACACCCCGGTGCCGAGATCCGGCAGCGATGACTACGCCGGCAGCTTCTCGGCCGGCGCATGGTAGGAGTGACAAACATGGCACAAATCCTGGACCAGTACGGCCAGCCCATCCAACGCGAGGTCTTGTCCGAGGCGCAAAGCGCCCGCATCGGCTGGGTGACGCGCGAGTTTGCAGAGCACCCGTCGCGCGGGCTGACGCCGCAGCGCTTGCACCGGGTCTTAGAAGACGCCGAACAAGGCAACCTGGCGGCACAGGCGGACCTGTTCAACGACATAGAGGAGAAGGACAGCCACATCTTCGCCGAGATGAGCAAGCGCAAGCGCGCGCTGCTGACGCTGGATTGGAGCATCACCCCGCCGCGCAGCGCCAGCGCGGCCGAGAAGAAACAGGCGGAGCAACTGCAAGAGTGGCTGATGGATTTGCCAGATCTGGACGACGTGCTGCTCGACTGCCTGGACGGCATCGGCCACGGCTTCGCCGCGCTGGAGATCGCCTGGCAGCGGCTGGGCAAGGACTGGCTGCCGCAGAGCCTCACCCATCGGCCGCAGCGCTGGTTCCAGACCCTGCCCGAGGATGGCAACGCGCTGCGCCTGCGCGATGGCAGCGCCCAGGGCGCGGAGCCGTGGAAGTTCGGCTGGGTGATCCACCGGCACAAAGCCAAGTCCGGCTATCTGACCCGCGCCGGCCTGCACCGCGTGTTGGCTTGGCCCTACCTGTTCAAGAACTACAGCGTGCGGGATCTGGCCGAGTTCCTGGAGATTTATGGGCTACCGCTGCGCGTGGGCAAATATCCGCCCGGCGCGACTGACCAGGAGCGGGCGACGCTGCTGCGCGCGGTGGCCGAGATTGGCCACAACGCGGCCGGCATCATCCCGGAAGGCATGGCTATCGAATTCCAGAATGCCGCCCAGGGCAGCGAGGAGCCATTCCAGGCGATGATGGATTGGTGCGAGCGTTCGCAGTCCAAGGCGATCCTGGGCGGCACGCTCACCAGCCAGGCCGACGGCAAGACATCGACCAACGCCCTCGGCAACGTCCATAACGAGGTGCGCCACGATCTGACCGTCAGCGACGCGCGCCAGTTGGAGGGAACGCTGGTCCGCGACCTGCTATACCCGCTGGCCGTGCTGAACTTTGGCCAGGTCGATCCGCGCCGGATGCCGCGCCTGGTGTTCGATACCCGCGAGATAGAGGACATCAAGCTGTATGCCGAAAGCCTGCCGAAGCTGGTCGGGCTCGGCCTGAAAGTTCGGACTGATTGGGTGTACGACAAGCTAGCCATCCCCAAGCCTCAGGATGGCGACGAGGTATTGGCCGCGCCGCGCCCGGAAATGGCGCTGCCGCCGGAGTTGCGGCCGCAGCCGCGCGCCGCGCTGTCCTATCGCGCCGTGCTGAACAATGACCAAGGCGAGGTGGTCTACCCGGACCAGGCGGCGCTGGACGCCGTCGCGCTGCCGGCCGACGCGATCAATGCCGGTCTGGACGCAGCGCTGGCTCCCGTGATTCAGGCCATCCGCGACGGGGCAACCCCGGACGATGCCATCGCCTCCCTGATAGCGGCGTACCCGCAGATGGACGATGCCGCGCTGTCCCAACTGCTGGCGCGGGCGATGTTCGTCGCCGATGTCTGGGGGCGCCTGCATGCCCACGAGTGAGGCCAGCGCGGTAGACCTGAGCTACGCCATCGGCCTGCCGCCCGAGGAGGCCATCGCCTATTTCGAGAGCAAAGGCTACGCCATCGGCTTCAAGTGGCAGGAGGTATGGGCCGAAGCCCACGCCCGCTCGTTCACCGTGGCGGGCGTGCTGAAGCTGGACGTGCTGACCGACGTGCGTGAAGCGCTGCTGCAGGCGCTGCAGCATGGCGAAACGCTGGCCGATTTCCAAAAGCGTCTACAGCCGGTGCTTGAGGCGAAGGGCTGGTGGGGGCGCGGCCAGATCATCGACCAAGCGACCGGCGAGATCCAGGGCAAGCGATTGAACCCGCGCCGGCTGGAAACCATCTTCCGCACCAACATGCAGTCTTCGTACATGGCCGGGCGTTTCCAAGAGCAACTGGCCAATGCCGAGGCGCGGCCGTATTGGGAATACGTGGCGGTGCTGGACAACCGCACCCGGCCGCTGCATCGCAGCCTGCACGGCCGCATCTTCCGTTACGACGATCCGTTCTGGCGGCGCTTCTACCCGCCCAACGGCTGGAATTGCCGCTGCCGCGTGCGCACCAGGAGCGCCCGCGATATGGAGCGCTTGGACCTGGACGCATCCAGCAGCGAGGGCCGAATGGAGACGGTGGAGCAGCCGATAGACCGCAAGGGCAATACCCGGCCGGCCCCGGCATTCCGCGACCCGGCCACCGGCAAGCTGTTCGTGGCGGATGCCGGCTTCGGCTACAACCCCGGCCAGGCGGCGTATCAGCCTGACCTCAGCCGTTACCCGCCAGCGTTGGCCAAGCAATATCTGCAGGAGCAAAGCGCCAGATGATAGACATCAAGATAGACAACTCGAATGTCGCCGAGCTTATGGGGCGCATCATCCAGGCGACAAACCACCGTCAGCCGCTGATGCGCAATATCGCCGCGATCATGCTGGACGCGGTGGAAGAGAATTTCGCCCAGGAGGGACGGCCAAAATGGCAAGGGCTAAAACCGCCGGGCCGCAATGGGAAGATTCTGCAGAAAAGCGGCCGGCTCGCCAGCAGTATGAATGGCATGAGCGACAACAACAGTTCGACGGTTGGCACCAACGTCAAATATGCCGCCATTCAAAACAATGGCGGCCGTACGCGGCCCCATGAAATCCGTCCCAAGAACAAAAAGGCACTGGTGTTCGGCGGGCGAGTTGTGAAGAAGGTCAATCACCCTGGCAGCGACATCCCGGCACGGCCGTTTATGCTACTGACTGACGACGACCTGGACGAGATCGTCTATACGGCAGAAAGCTACCTGCGCAGTGTCACCGGGGGCTGACCGATTTTGCCTCATAAACGCCCGTAGCGGCGTTTTTACCCTACTATGATCACTTGCTTACCCCGTTGCATGGTAAGCGATTTTAACGTGGCTCTAACGGTGTTAAAATAACATCTCCAATTGGGTAATGGAGGGTGCATGAGCAAAATCCAACCGAATGAGCTTGAAGTTGGCGTTATTGAGAGTATTGAAGAGCTTGAGCAGCTCCCTGGCTATACGAAAGATATCGACCCCAAAGCTGTAAAATTAGACAAGATAGTTTACTTTTATAGATTCCCCGACACGATTCGCTGTGGAAAAGAGAACTGCCATCGTCCTCACCTGCTAGGTTTTGTTGTCCGACTGGAGGATGGCAGGCTAACAAATGTAGGTAACGTATGTGGAAAGGACCTGGGCGCTGAGAAGTTTCTGGCACAAAGCAAGATGGCTCTCAGATACATAGAACGTAGACAGGTTATTACATCGCTACAGGCACGAAGAGATGCCACTCCACCGTTGGAAATTAGGCTGGCAGAAGCCAAATCTCAAGCAAAGGAGATTACAGATTTTGTCAGGAAGCTGGAGCAAACGATAGGAGTCAAGCTGGTTAACCTGCTGAAGGCTAAAGCCAGGCGTAGCGAATATGAGGTATATGACTATCGAGAGCTAACCAAGGAGCAAATTGAAATCAGGGATGTCATGCGGCGCACCAGCGGCATTGTATCCAAAGAGATTGATACGCAAGAGCAGTACAAGGCTGGGACTCTCGAGCATATAAATTTTTTCGCAGAAGACGTTCGCAGTATGATTTTTGAAAAGGCTGAGCCCGCTATTAGCAGCCTACAAAATAGCTTACTAGATGAAATGCGTACACCCGATCTTAACAAGCTATCCAGAAGCTTGACAGAAGCAGAAGTCATTCTTAACAAGATGCCCGACATTGCGAATCAAGCAAAGGCATTTGCTGGGAAACGCAACAACTTTATCTTAGCTAAAATTTTAACAAAGAGCTTAGATGAAGAAAATGCACGTCACGCTTCGGTTGGCATTGCACGATACATGCACGAAATGAAGTGGTAAAACTTCATAATGGTTAGGTCGGAAATACTTTAAGTCACTGAAGCCCCTCACAGATTTTCCCTCCCCACATGCCCCGCACAATGCGGGGCATGGCACATCTGACACCCTTCATCGCCGCTCTGACGGTTGACCTCTCCCAAATCGGCAACGCCGATGGCGAGGCTCCCCGCGTCATCAAGCTACTGCCGGCTGGCACGTTCCGAGCCCGCGACGGCCGCCCGGCCGAGTGCGCCGCCTGGACGCTGGACGGAGTGTTGGCCGCCATCTTGATTACCGCAGCCAACCAACGGGAGACGCGTTATGTAATCGACTACGAGCACCAGACCCTGCGCAGCGAACACAACGGCCAGCCGGCCCCCGCCAGCGGATGGTTTGGCGTGCTGGAGTGGCGCGAGGACGGCCTCTACGCCACCGACGTGGAATGGACCGACAAGGCCGCCGCGATGATCGCGGCCAAGGAATATCGCTACCTCTCCCCGGTTTTCACCTACGACAAGCACGGCCGCGTCACCGGCCTATTACATGTCGCCCTGACCAATAACCCGGCATTGGATGAGCTGCCCGAACTACAGGTGGCGGTCTTGTCGCGTCTGATTTCTACCCCGTCCACCACTCAGGAGGATTCCGCAATGGACGAACTGATCGAGCAGCTGCGCTGGCTGCTCAACCTGCCCGTCGGCGCGACCGCCGACGATATCCAAACCCAGCTGCAGAAGCTGATAGACCAGCTCTCCAACGGCCAGGGCACGGCCGCCGCCAGCGTCGATCTGGTCAGCCTGTTCGGAACTCAGCAGCAACGCATCGCCGCGCTGTCGGCCAATCAGGTCGACCCGGCCCGTTTCGTGTCGGTGGAGACCATGCGCGCCCTGCAGGAGCAGGTTGCGGCGCTGACCGCCCAGCAACACGGCCGCGCGGTGGATGAGCTGATCACCGCCGCGCTGTCCGATGGCCGCCTGCTGGCGGTGCAAGAGTCCTGGGCGCGCGACTTGGGCAAGAAAGACCTGCCCACGCTGCAAAGCTACCTGGCCACCGCGCCGGCAATCGCCGCGCTGTCCACTACCCAAACCCAGGGGCAACCGCCGGCCGGCAGCGTGACGCCCACCCTCGACGCCGACACGCTGGCCGTTTGCAGCATGTTTGGCAACGACCCGGACGCCGTCGCCGCCGTGATGAAGGAGCAGGCATGACCGCCACCATCCAAGACCGCAACACCCCCTACCGCCATGGCGAGCTGATCGTCGCGCCGGTTGCGGCCGGCGTGAAGATTCCGGCCGGCACCATCGTCTGCGCCAGCGCCGCCGGCTTCGCCGTACCCGGCGCGACGGCCGCCACCCTGGCCTATCTGGGCATGGCCGACGCCGCCGTCGACAACACGGCAGGCGCGGACGGGGCCACCGGCGTACCGATCCGGCGCGGCGTGGCCTTCAAGTGGGCCAATGACTCGGGCGACCCGGTCACCCAGGCCAGCTTGGGCCGCGTCTGCTACATCGTCGACAACCAGACCGTGGCCAAGAGCAATGGCGGCAATACCCGCTCGCCGGCCGGCATTGTGGTCGGCATCGACGCCGACGGCGTATGGGTCAACTAAGGAGACAGCACTCATGATTGTCAACGCATCCAGCCTGAAAGCGATCTTCGTCAACCTGAAACTCGCCTTCAATAACGCCTTCGACGCCGCGCCGAGCCAGTGGCAGAAAATCGCTATGTTGGTGCCGTCTACCGCGCGCACCAACGACTATAAGTGGCTTTCCAACTTCCCTCGCATGCAGAAGTGGATCGGCGAGAAAGCGGTCAAGGCGCTGGCCGCCTCGAGCTACAGCATCACCAATGATGATTGGGAAGCTACCGTCGAGGTCGACCGAAACGACATCGACGACGACAACCTGGGCATCTACGCGCCGCAGGCGCAGATGGCGGGGCAGTCGGCCAAACAGTTGGCAGACGAAATCGTGTTCGACTTGGTCAACAAGGGCTTCACCAGCCTGTGCTACGACGGCCAGTATTTCTTCGACGTCGACCATGTCGTCGCCGGGCAGTCGGTTTCCAACAAGGGCACTAAGAAACTGTCGGTCGCCTCCCAGGCTGCCGCCAAGGCGGGCTACGGCGCAGCGCGCACCGCGATGAAGAAGTTCAAGGACGACGAAGGCCGCCCGCTCAATATCAACCCCAACGTGCTATTGGTGCCTCCAGCCCTGGAAGATACTGGCCGAGCTCTGCTGACCAGCGACCGCCTGGAAGACGGCAAGATCAATCCCTACAAGGGCACCGCTGAGCTGGTGGTCGATGCGCGTCTGACCTCGGACGACTCCTGGTATCTGCTGGATACCACCAAACCGGTCAAGCCCTTCATCTACCAGGAACGCAAAAAGCCGGTGTTCGTACAGCAGACAGACCCGCAAGCAGACGGTGTGTTCATGCGCAAGAAATTCCTGTTCGGCGCGGAGGCCCGCGCCGCCGGAGGCTACGGTTTCTGGCAGCTGGCCTATGGTTCCGATGGCAGCGAGGGCTAAGCCATGGCGAACGACAAAAACAGCAAGACCACCGGCCAGGCCGGTAACGCACGGAGCCAGGCCGAGCAGCAGGCCCCCGCCGATCTGCAGCAGGCCGCCGAGCAGCCCAAGACCGCCAGCCCGTTGGCGGGGCTGTTCGAGCCGAACGCCCTTGAGGTGGTGGCCAAATGCGAGAGCTTCCGTCGCGCCGGCCGGGTGTTCACCCGCGAGGCGACCACGGTTCGCCTGGCTGAGCTGTCCGAGGCCGAGTTCCAACTGCTGTGCCAGGAGCCGATGCTGGCCGTGCAGCCGACCTACATCAGGGAGGGCTGACCGTGTACGCCACCCGCGACGACATGCTGCAGCGAATTGGCGCAAAGGAAGTCATCGCGCTGACCGACCGCGAGTACACCGGCCAGATCGACGACATGCTGCTGGCTGACGCGCTGGCCAGCGCAGGCGTCGAGATCGACGGCTATATCGGCGGCCGCTACCCGCTGCCGCTGGCCCAGCCGCCGAAGATCCTGACCGGCTACGCCTGCGACATCGCTCGCTACCGCCTGTGCGGCAGCGGCACCCAGCTGACGGAAGACATCCGCGACCGCTACCGCGACGCCGTGCGCTTCCTGGAGCTGGTCGCGGCCGGCAAGGTCACGCTGGGCGGCATGCCGGATGGCGGCGTCGCGGCTCCCAGCCAGACGGTGCAGTTCGTGTCCGGCGAGCGCGCCTTCGCCCGCTCCGGAGGGGCGCTCTGATGCTGCTGACTCAGATCGAGGACGCCATCATCGCCCGCCTGCGGCTCGGTCTGGGCCGCATGGTGCGGGAGGTGGGCAGCTACGGCGGCGAACTGGACGACGGGCTGGGCGAGGCCATCCGCCGTTTTCCCGCCGCCTGGGTCACCTACGGCGGCACGCCTCGCACCGAACCGACCGGCACCAGCCGCAAGCGCTACAAAGCTAGCGGGCAGTTCGTGGTGATGGTCGGCGACCAGAACCTGCGCAACGAGGCCGCTGGCCGGCGCGGCGGTCCCGGCGCGGGAGAGATCGGCACCTACGCCCTGGTCTACGCCGTGCGCCGCTTGCTGAGCGCCCAGGATCTGGACCTGCCGATTTTGCCGCTGCAGCCCGGCCGGGTGCGCACGCTGTTCAACACCCGGCTGGAGAAAACGGCGTTTTCGGTGTTCGCCTGCGAGTTCGCCACCGAGTGGGTCGAGGAGGCGCTGCCGCTGAATGCCTGGCCGGCTCCGGCGAAACCCGGTACGCCGGAGGCGGCGGCCGATCCGGACAGCGTATTCGCCCGCAACCAGGGCAAGCTCGGCGATCCGGACCCGGACTGGCTACGCACCGGCCTCAACTACCACCTGGCCCCGGACGACGGCAAACCCGACGCCCAGGACATCCTGAGGAGCAGCAAATGATCGTGAAAGCCGCCGCACCTGGCCTGCAGGTGCCCAAAGAGGACAACCCGCGCGCCTACATCAGCGACGCCGAGGCGGTCGACGTGCCGCGCAGCGCCTATTACCTGCGCATCCTCGGCGACGGCGACCTGGTTGAGGTCGACGAGGCCCCGAGTGTCAAAACCAACGCCAAGAAAGGAGCCGAATAATGGCCAGCGCCAACATCAGCTTCGACCAGATTCCGGCCTCGATCCGCAAGCCGGGCAAGTATTTCGAGTTCAACACCAAGCTGGCGGTGCGCACGCTGCCCGGCAATCTGCAGCGCGTGCTGATCCTGGGCCAGAAACTGGCCAGCGGCAGCCAGGCGGAGCGCGCCCCGGCCGATCTGTTCAGCGACGAGCAGGCCGCCCAGCTGTTCGGCCAGGGATCGCAGCTGCACCTGATGGCGCGCGCCGCCATCAAGGCTAATCCCTATCTGCAGCTGACTGCCATCGCGGTCAACGACCCGGCCGGAGCAGCGGCTACCGGCACCACCACCCTGGCCGGCACCGCCACCGGCAGCGGCGTGGTGACGCTATGGCTGGGCGCGTCCCGCGTCGACGTGGTGGTCAACAGCGGCGACACGGCCGCTGCTGTGGCGACGGCGCTGGCGGCGGCCGTCAATGCCCAGCCCAGCATCCCGGTCATCAGCGCGGCCGCGGCTGGCGTGGTCACCCATACCTGCTATCACAAGGGGGCCATCGGCAACGACATCCGCCTGCAGGCGAGCAGCAGCGCGCCGGGCCTGACGGCGACGACCGCCGGCATGGGCGGCGGCACGCTGGAGCCCGATTACGCCGCCGCGCTGGCGGCGGTGGCTGGGGCCGGCCATCACATCCTGGTCGCGCCCCTCGCCAGCCAGGCGCAGCTGGCCATGTTGCGCAGCCACCTGGAATTCGTGTCCGGGCCGATGGAGCAGCGCGGAGCCATCGGCGTGTTTGGCTGGCCGGCGTCGCTGGCCACCGGCACGACCCTGGCCGGCCAGATCAACAGCGGCCGCATCACCGGCGCCTGGCATCGCGGTTCGCTGCGCCTGCCGTGCGAGATCGCCGCCGCCTACGCCGCCGTGCTGGCCAGCGAGGAAGACCCGGCCCGCCCGCTGAACACCCTGGAGCTGGCCGGCCTGGACGTGACCGCCATAGACCAGCGGCCGACGCGTACCGAGCAAGAGAACGCGCTCTACAACGGCCTCACGCCGTTGGAGATCGGCCCCGGCGACCGCGTGCAGATCGTGCGCGCCATCAGCACCTACACCCGCGATCCCCAGGGCGTGAACGACGTGTCGCTGCTGGACATCACCACCATCCGCACCCTGGACTACGTACGCAAAGCTTGCCGCGAGCGCATCGCGCTGCGCTTCCCGCGCGAAAAGCTGTCCGAGCGCACCCCGCCCAAGGTGCGCTCCGAGCTGCTGGACGTGCTGTTCAAGCTGGAAGAGCTGGAAATCGTGGAAGCGGTGGAGGACAACAAGGACGCGCTGATCGTCGAGCGCGACCTGCAGGACGTCAACCGCCTGGACGCCAAGATTCCGGTGGACGTGGTTAACGGCCTGCATGTCTTCGCCGGCCGCATCGACCTGTTGCTGTAAGGAAAGGAGCCTGCCATGGCATTGCAAGAATACGCCGGAGCCATCGTCCTGGAAGTGGACGGCAAGGAAGTCGAGGTCGTCGATCTCAGCGTCAGCACCAAGACCGGGCGCAAGCCGGTCAAGACGATGAACAGCACCGGCCGCTTGAAGGGATTCGCTCGCGGCATTTCCGAGTATGAGCTGTCGGCAACGGTCGTCATCCCGCTCACTGGCGATCTGGACTGGGAGGCCATCGAAGGGGCCAAGCTGACCATTCACCCGGTCAAGCCCGGCGGCAAGCGAGAAAGCTACCTCGACTGCTTCTCGCTGGAGGTCGGCGACAAGTTCAGCGTTGATAACGAAGCGCGGCGCGACCTGAAACTGCAATCTCTGAGAAAGGTGACTGAATGATGACCAAGACCGACTCGCTGCTATTCGGGGTGGAATACCCGGCCGGCTCCGGCCTGCTGCACTACGAATTCGAGCTGCGCCTGCCCACCGTGCGCGACAACATCGAAGCCATCCAGGCCGTCGGCGTCGAAAGCAATCTGCAGCTGAACCTGGACATGTTCGCGCGCACGCTGGTCCGCCTGGGCACCATCCCGCCCGAGGCCATCACCCTGGAGCTGTTGGAGGGGATGGTCGACGACGACTACGACGTCCTAGCCCAGGCGCGGAGCGAGCTCAAAAAAAAGCGGATGCGGCCGAGCAGCACGTCGCCGGCATCCGACGTGCCATCGTCGCCCTCGGCCGATACGGCATCCCCGAGTCCCGAGTCGTCCAGCTGACCGCCAGCGAGCTGGAGGGTTACCTCGACGCCATCGTGCAGCTGCAGGGCGCGCGATCCGGCCGTAACAATCGGCCGGCCGATGGCGTCGAGACCCGCCGCATCATCTCCCAACGCGGAAAACCCCAATGAGAAACCTGGAACTCGCTCTGGTCATGCGCTTCCGCGACATGTCGTCGCGGGGCGCAAGCCAGGCGCTGCAGGATCTGACCGCCAAGACCAAAGAGGCCACGGCGGCGGGCCAACAGCTCGGCAAGGCGTCGACGGGCCTGTCGCACACCGCCCGCGTGTCCCAGGCCGGGTCCGCCGCGATGCAGCAGCTGGCGCAGCAGACCAGCGTCGCCGAGCGCGCCGTGATCGGGCTGTCACGCGAGAGCCAACGCGCGGCCGCCGCGCGCGAGCTGCTGGGCGTGCGCGCCGAGAACACCATTCAGCGCGAGATCCGGCAAACCGAGGCCGCGTACCAGCGTCTGGCGGCGACGGGCACCCTGTCCGCCCGCGAACAGGCCCGCGCCTATGACGCCATGCGCGCCAAGATTGCCGGCCTGCGCCAGGAACTGTCAGGCGTCAGCCAGCTTCAGCGCGGCATCACGACCGGTGCCAAGGGGCTGATAGCAGGCGTGGGCGGCGTGATGGCCGGCAAGGCGGTGCTGGCAAGCCCGATGCGGCGGGTAGCCGACTACGATATGCGGCTGGCCAACATGGCCAATACAGCGTTTAACGACACGGAGGTGAACGGCCGAAAACTGTCCAAGGAAGAGCAGTTAAATGCCCGTAGGGAAGGCAAAAAAGAACTGCAAGGGTACATCGTTGCGGCAGGGAAAGAAGGCGGGACCAATGACGATAACCTGGCCGCTCTCGACAAGCTAATCGCGCGTGGGATTTTCTCGCCGAAGGAAGCTGGAACGCTCTTGCCGATGATCAGCAAGGCCGCCACGGCTGCAGGGTCTAGCGCCGAGGAAATGACGGGCGTGGTAATGGCTGCGGTCCAAAACGCCAAGATCCCGGTCGACCAGATTCCAAAGGCGCTAGGCATGGCGCTGAAGGCGGGCCAGCTGGGGGGCTTTGAATTAAAGGACATGGCGACCTGGTTGCCAAAGATGTTGGCAATGGGCGGTCTGTCAGGTTTGAGGGGAACCGATGGCCTAGCGTCCATCCTAGCTGCTAGCCAGCTTGCAGTCACGGCGGCTGGCGGGACGGATGAAGCCGGCAACAACGTCGTCAATTTCTTGCAGAAAATAACCTCCGCTGACACGGCCAGTGATTTCAAAAAGATCAATTCCAAGACCTTCGGCGAGAAAAAGAAGGGAGAAAAAGGAATCGATCTTTACGGCACTTTGGCGCAAGCACGTAAAGAAGGCATTGACTCTGTAGAGGCATTTACCCGCTTGGTACGTCGTGTAGCAGAGGGCGATAAAGAATTCACCAAGCTACAAGGGTTGGCCAAAAAAGCCGGAAATGACAAAGACAAGTCGGCGCTATATGGAAGCATGGCCGATATTTTGCAAGCGCGAGGGGTGGGCAAAACTATTCAGGACCGGCAGGCAATGCTAGCGCTACTCCCGATGCTATTTGATCCTGAAGCCTACAAGAAGATGAAAGCGCGCATCCTGGAGGGCGGAGAGCAGGATGTCGACATCAACCAACGGTTCATAAAAGAGCAAGCCGGCTTCAAATTTCAGCAAGGTGAAAACCTGAAGGAGCAAGGCCAATATGAATCGATTGGGAAGTTCAACAACGCAGTCGGAGACGTGATAAGCAAACTTGTCGAATACGGCGCTCAATACCCAGGATTGACAGCGTCCCTGGTCGGCGCAACTACTGCCGTCAGCGCGCTTGCGGCGGCGGCTGGTGCCGCCGCTCTGCCCATGCTGTTGATGGGACGTGGGGGCCAAGGCGGCCCGTCTGGCCCGCCGCTACCATCTGGCGGGCCTGCGGCGCGCAGCTTGCCCACCGCCGGACTCGGGCTCGGCCTAACCGCCGTTTCCCTGGCGAACTTCAACACAGACGAAGAGCTGGAAGAGTTGAAGAATGGCGAGGCGCGCATGAAAAAACTGCGCGCTCAGTATTCGGCAGATGTGATCAAGTCGGCACGCAAGCGCTATCAACCCTGGTATCAATTTGGCGATGGCTACGCGGCCGAAAATGAGCAATGGGTCCAGCGCTATCTCCAAGACAAAACTGCGCCACCTGTCGCCCAGCGCAACGCCCCCAACCCCGCCGCGCCGATCCCACAGACCACAGCGGCGGTGCCCCAGCTTGATATGGTGCAGGCGGCCGTCAACGCCTCGGCCAAGCTGGACATCGCCGCGCAGCACATCGTCCAGGCCAGCCAGCGGCCGATTCCGATCAACGTCAAGGTGGATGTGCAGAACGGCAATATCGTCGCCGCCGTGAACGCGGTGAACTCCCAAACAGCGAGGAGGAACTGATGGCCTGGGACAAAACCCTGCTGGACGCCAGCTGGCGCGGTGTGAAATTCGATTGCGTTAAAACCCAGGACAGCGCGCAGCGCGCTACCGCCAGTCACGAATACCCGTACCTGGACGGCGCGGACGTCGAGGACTTGGGCCGCCGCGCGCGCCGCGTGCAGATCTCGGCCGTGTTCGTCGGCAACGATTACGAGAACCGCCTGCAGGCGTTTCTCCAGGAGCTGGACAAGCCGGGGCCGGGCGAACTGATACACCCGGTATTCGGCAGCATCAAGCACGCCCAGCTGCTGGACTACGACATCGTCCACGAGGCGGACAGCCGCGACTACTGCCAGGTGGGGCTCGTATTCGTCGAGGCCACGCCCGGCAATCCGTTCTTTGTGCAGCAGCTGCCGGCGCAAAAGGCCCAGGCGATATCGCAATTCACCGCCGCCGCGCAAAACCAGGGCATGTCGGCGTTGGCCCAGGCGCTGGGCGCGATTAATGGCGTGAAAGGCAACCTGGCCAGGTTGAACGGGCTGCGCAATATGCTGACGGGCACCCTGGGGGCGATCAAAGGCCAGATACGCGGCATGGTGGGCGGCATGCTGGATGTCCTGGACTTCCCCCGCGCCTTCGCCGCCGATATGTTCGGCGCATTGGGCGGCCTGGCGGATTTGCGCAGCTTTGACCCCGCCGTCTTGATGAGCGATTGGCGCAGCCTGGGCCTGCAGCTGGACGACATCGTCAAGCTGCCCAGGCAAGTCAGCAATGGCGAGATCGCCAGCGCCGGGAACGCGGGGCCAAGTACGCCAGGCAATGGCGCCCCCGGCCCAGGCGGCACGCCAGGGAATGGCACAGGAGCCGGTTCCCCCGGCTCCGGCAGCGAGCCGGGCACGGGCGGGACGCCTGGCACCGGGAATCCAGGTTCCGGCGGCGATACCGGCAGCTCGGGCACCGGCGGCACGCCTGGCAGCTCCGGGACGCTCCCGCCGGTCATCAGCGCCCGGCCGCTGCCGGCTTACCCCGCCGACGTCGACCTGGTTGAAGCCGTGCTGCAGGTCGGCGCGGCCACCACCCGCGCGGATACGGCCGGCGAGATTCTGGCGGCCGAAGCCGACCAGCCGGTGCTGTCGCCTGCCGAGGTGGAGCAAATCGCCAACGATACCCGCGCCAGCGTCCAGGACGCCATAGACGCGATCCGCGCCACGCTGCCGATGGAACAGGCCCGGCCGGTTGTCGAGGCGCTGAAGGATGTCGCCAGCAGCGTGCAGGAAGCGGCCGAGGTGGTGATCGCGGCGCGGCCGCCATTGCAGACGCGGGTAGTCGAGGCCCCTGGCAATCTGCACCTGGTCGCGTTCCGTTGGTACGGCGATTACACCCGCGCCCAGGAACTGGCCCGCCTCAACCCGCAGCTGCGCAACCCCAACGCCATCGCCACAGGAGACATCCTGCATGCCTACGCCCGATAACGCCGTCAACTTGATGATCGGCGGCCACGTGCACCGCAACTGGAGCAGCTACGAGATTGATTCCGACCTGCTGATCCCGGCCGACGCCTGGAGCGTCTCCCTCGGCCTGGCCGACGGCAAGATCCCGGCCATGGTCGCGCCTGGCGCTGAAGTCATGGTGCGCATCGGCAACGACACGGTGCTGAGCGGCCGTATCGACGATATCGACGACCACATTCACAAGGAAGTGCACACGCTGACCCTGCGCGGCCGCGATGGCGCGGCGGTGCTGGTGGACTGCTCGGCCCCCATATTCACTGCCAAGATGGCCACGCTGGCCGAGGTGGTGGCCAGCGTGGTGCGCCCGCTGGGCGTGCGCAAGATCCGCATCGACGCCGACCGCGCCGGCACGGCGGAGAAGGTCAACGTCGAGCCGGGCGACACTGCCTGGGACACCCTGGTGCATGCCGCCGAAGCCAATGGACTATGGCCCTGGTTCGAACCGGACGGCACCTTGGTAATTGGCGGCCCCGACTACAGCGCGCCGCCGGTCGCGTCCCTGGTTATACGGCGCAACGGCAAGGGCAACAACGTACTGAGCCTGCGGCGCAGCCGCAGCATGGCCGAGCGCTATTCCGACATCACGGTCCTCGGCCAGTCGCACGGCACCTCGGTGGAGAACGGCAAGCATGCGATCAAGAGCACAGTGCGGGACAGCGCCATGTCCATCTACCGGCCCAAGGTGAAGGTCGACCATGACGCGGAGAGCGCCGAGTCGGCGCGGGCCAGGGCCAGGAAGATACTGTCAGACGGGCGGCTGAAGGGGCTGACGCTGGTGGCCGAGGTCGTCGGGCACCGCAGCAGCGGCGGCCAGCTATGGCAACCAGGGCAGCGCATCCACGTTCTCTGCGAGCCGCTGGGCATCGACGGGACGTTCTTTCTGATGGCGCGCACCATCCAGGGCGGCCGCGCCACCGGCACCATCACCCGGCTGACGCTGAAGGAAGACAAGGTGTGGGTGCTGGATGCCCACCCGCACAAGCGCAAGCATCGGCGCGGCAAGAACGCCTCGGCGGGCCTGGAAGCGGTGGACGTCAGCCAATGATCAACGACATCGACAAACGCATCAGCCGCGCACTATCCGGCGTGCGCCAGGCGTTCCGCAGCGTACTGACGCGGGTGAATAGCGCCGGCTCCGTGCAGCTGGTTCAGGCCGATGCGCTGGCAGGAGAGCAGCTGCAGGACAACGAGCTGTTCCAGCATTACGGCTACACCTCCAACCCGCCGCCCGGCACCATGGCAGTGGTGCTGCCGATGGGCGGCCGCACCAGCCACGGCATCATCATCGCCACCGAGCATGGCAACTACCGCCTGCAGGCGCTCAAGCCCGGCGAGGTGGCGCTCTATACCGACGAAGGGGCCAAGATCGTGCTGAAGCGCGGCCGCGTGATAGAGACCGACTGCGACGTCTTCCGGGTCAACTGCAAGCAATGGGAAGTCAACGCCAGCGCCTCGGCCGCCTTCAACACGCCAACCCTGACCGCAAGCGCGGTGTTAACCGCCCAGGGGCAGATCAACGGCAACGGCGGCATGGCTATCCAGGGCGGCTCCGGCGCGGCGGTAACGGGCAAGCTGACGGCAACGGAGGATGTGGTGGCGAGTGGGAAAAGTTTGGTACATCACAAGCATCCGGGGGATTCCGGTGGGGTGACGGGAGAACCCGTGTGATATGCTAAATTCATTTCCAGCCAGGAACAGAGCATGGCCAAACGCACTATTCAGACTAACATGCGAAGGAACATCACCCGAGTTCGGAACCTGCTCGATTTACATGCTGAATTTCGGGTTGAAGTTATTGCAGGGCGACCGCCAACATACCTAAGTGACCTGCTTCGCGCATGCGTAGTCATGCTGCATGCGTCATTTGAAGATGTATGCAGATCAATAGCAGCAGAAAAACTACCCCATGCAAGCCCTGATGTGTTAAATGGAATTCCTTTTTCCAAAGATATAGGAAAACCCAAGATTTCTTTAGGAGACTTGGTTCCTCACCGGGACAAGAAAGTCTCGGATTTGATTCAAGATTCTATTAGCCAATATCTTGAAGGATTTTCAGTTAACAATGCCCCGGAGATTGATGAATTTCTTAGGAAGATTGGTATTACCGACGTAGTGGAATTCAGAAGAGGATTCCCCAAGTTTGCAACCTTATGCCTTGCTATAAAAAGAAGACATCACATCGTGCACCAAGCTGACAAAAATCCTAATGCGGGTGGAGCTGGCCACCACGCGGCTCAACCAATCAGCCGCGACACTGTTGTTGAGTGGACGGAGGTTGTGGAAACTTTTTGTGGGGTGCTGATAGAGACGGTTTGGCCGACTCGTAGGGGGCGGCGACCCAGACGCCAATAATAAAACCACTGAAGACAATCACAGATTTCTATCTGGTCCATGCCCCGCACACTGCGGGGCATGGACGCTTTCATCGACCCCGCATCCGGCGACTACGCCGGCACTGCCACCGACACCCTCGCCAACGCCGTCTATTTGCGGCTGATGACGCCGCTGGGCAGTTGGTGGGCCGACCCCACGCTGGGTTCGCGCCTGCATGAGCTGCAGCGCGAGAAAGACACCGGCCGCGTCGACATGCTGGCCCGCCAGTACAGCGAACAGGCGCTGCAGCCGCTGCTGGCCGACGGCCGCGCCAGCCGGGTCGACGTCTCTACCCACCGCCAAGCGCTAGGCTGGCTCCACCTGCAGATCACGGTAGAAGACCAGAGCGGCCGCGCCCAGCTGTTCAACCTGCCGGTGAGGGTCGCCTGATGCCGTTCACCACTCTGGATATGCGATCCGTCCGCGACGCGCTGCTGCGCGATCTGCGCAACCAACGGCCCGACGTCGACATCTCTTCCGACAGCGATTGGTTTGTCCGCGCTACCTCGGTGGCCAGCGCGGTGGAAGGGCTGTACCAGCACCAGGCGTGGCTGGCCCGGCAGATCTTCCCCGACACCGCCGACCGCGACTATCTGGAGCTGCACGCCCGCGTGCGTGGCTTGTCGCGCAAGAACCCGGTGGCGGCCGCTGGTCAGATCCGCCTGCAGGGCCCCCCCGGCGCGACGGCCCCGGCCGGCCTGACGGCGAAAGCCGCCGGGCAAAGCTACACCACTACCCAAGGCACCACGCTAGACGCCAGCGGCACAGGCGTCGTAGCGGTCAATGCCGCCGCGCCAGGTCTGGCCGGCAACCTTGCCGCAGGTGCCACCGCCGAATTGGCGTCGGCCCCGGCCGGCATCGCCAGCCAGGCATCGGTGGTCAATATGTCGGGCGGCGCGGACGCCGAGTCGGATAGCGAGTTGCTGGCGCGGCTGCTGGAACTGATCCGCCGCCCGCCGGCCGGCGGCAACCGCTACGACTACCACCGCTGGGCAATGGAAGTGGACGGCGTTACCGCCGCCTATGTCTACCCGCTGCGCCGTGGCCTAGGGACGGTCGACGTCGCGGTCACCACGGCCGGCGGCGTGCCGTCCAGCCAGGTGCTGGCCGCCGTGCAACAGCACATCGACGATATGCGGCCGGTGACCGCCCGCAATTGCCTGGCGTTCGCTCCCACGCCGCGCCTGGTCGACCTCGATATCCGCGTGCTGCTATCCAACACCACCCTGGCCATTGCCACCGAGCAGATCAAGAGCGCGGTCACCAGTTATTTCGCGGCGCTGGCACCTGGGGAGACCGCAGTGCGCAGCCGCATCGAGCTGTTGGCCTCTGCTGTTGCCGGCATCGCCGACCGTCAGGTCGTGACGCCAACGGCCAATGTCGTACCAAAGGCCGACGCCTCGGCCGTCGAATGGCTGCGCCTGGGCGCGCTGAATGTGAGGCCCATGTGATGCGCCATGAATCGCTGTTGGCCATGCTGTTGCCGCCAGTCAGCTACGCCCACGGCCCTGCGTTGCGGGTCGAACTGGCGACCGAGGGCCACGCCCTGGACGAAACCATGCTCAGCCTGGACCGCGCAGGCGGCGGCATTACCCCGTTCGCGGCCGGCGAGATGCTGGCCGATTGGGAGCGCGTCTGCGGCATTACGCCGCCGGCCGACGCGCCGTATCAGCAGCGCTTGCAGCTGGTGCTGGCCAAGCTGGCGGAAACCGGCGGCCTGTCCATCCCGTACTTCATCCGGCTAGCCGCTGGCATGGGGACGCAGATCGACATCAACGAGCCGCAGCCATTCCGTGCTGGCGCGAACCGCGCAGGCGATACGGTATGGACGGCCGACATCATCTGGGTCTGGCAAGTCGTGGTTCATGGCAGCGCCGGCTCCCGCAGCTTTCGCTTTCAAGCTGGCCAGTCCGCCGCTGGGGAGCGGCTGCTCAGCTTCGGCGACCCGGTTATCGAGGCCGTATTCAATGACCTCAAGCCTGCCCATACCTTCGTCTATTTCGCTTACCACTAGGAGGCTCCATGCAAGATGTGATGCAGCCCATCAATACCCCCGACAAGCTGTTCCAAGACGGCAACCCCAATACCGGGGCGCTCGGCACTATCGTCACCGCGACGTGGCTCAATGCGGTGCAAGGCGGCGTCCAGTCGATCCAGGCCGAACTCGTCAGCTTACTGGCATCGCTGGGCATCAACCCGGATGCTGGCAAGAACACCCAGGTACTGGACGCGGTGCGGCGCATTGCGTGGGGCGGGGCCACTCGGCCGACCACCCTCGCCGGCTACGGCATCACCGATGCCGCAAACAAGGCAGATTTGCAAGCATTGTCAACAAAGAAAAACCCGGTTTTTGAAGACCGCGTCACAGTCCCTGAGGGGACGGTCAAGGCCCCCGGCATTACCTTTGCTCTCGATGGTTCTGGAGATACCGGCTTTTGGCACATCTCAGACGGATTCATCGGCATAGCGTGCAATGGTGTGGAGGCCGCGCGCTTCGGCCCTGATGGGATGATCCTGCCTAGTGTTCCTCTCGGCACAAGCAACGCTCAACCTGCCAGCAACGCAACCCTGCAGGCGGCCATTGCGGCGCTGGTCGGCTCCGTTCCGGCGACCCTTAACACGCTGGCAAAATTGGGCGATGCAGTAAACGATGACCCCAATTTTGCTACGACGATGGCGAATGCGCTGGCCGGCAAGGCAACCAAAGCCGAGGCCGCCGCAGCTGCCCCTCCTGGGCTAATCGGATTTTTTGCCGGCCCCACCGCGCCGGCAGGCTGGTTGCGGGCAAATGGCACCGCAGTGTCTCGGACGACGTATCCCGCATTGTTCGCCGCAATCGGCACCATATATGGTGCCGGCGATGGCTCAAGCACATTCAACCTGCCCGACCTGCGCGGCGAGTTCGTGCGCGGCTGGGATGATGGTGCCCGTGGTGTTGAGCTTGGACGTGCGCTGGGGAGCAATCAGCTGGACACCGTTGGTCCTCATGACCACACCGTTAAGCGGCTACCAGATGGGGGAACGCTGGCAATCCCAGGCACGGGTGGTACATCCTGGTCCTACGCAGGATCGGTCTCATCAACGAATCAGCTCCCGCTCATCACCGGCGCCAACACCGGGATCGGATCTGAAACCCGGCCACGCAATATCGCATTGCTCGCCTGCATCAAAATCTGACCAGGGGAAACCATGTCCGATACCAAAACCGTCTACTCCTATCACCCGCATACCGGCGAATACCTAGGCACAACCGCCGCCGACCGTTCGCCGCTGGATGTGGAGGAAGTGTGGCTGCTGCCAGCCTACAGCACCGAGCTGCAACCGCCGGCAGCATCCACGCGCGAGGCTGCCGTGTTCGAGGGCGGCCGCTGGGCTGTTACGGCTGATTGGCGCGCCGTAAAACTGTGGAGCGTCGACACGGTGCAACCGATCCAGGCACGCCTGGGGGATACGCCAGAGAGCCTGAAGGCAACAGAGCAACCGCCACCACCGTTTGGGGTCTGGCGGGGCGGGCGCTGGGTAGTCGATGAGGCGGCTCAACGCGCTGCAATAGCCAGCATGACGGATGCCGAGATCGCCGCGCGGCGCGCGCAAGCAGACGCTGCCGTGGTACCACTGCAGGATGCCGCAGAACTCGGCATTGCGACCCCGGCCGAGATGGCGCTATTGACCGCATGGAAGCGCTACCGGGTTGAGCTGTCGAGGGTGCCAGCCCAACAAGGATATCCGTCGGATATCAAATGGCCCCAAAAGCCAGCGTAGTAGAAGACAGCGACCGAGCGAGTGTTGGAGCACCCGCCCGGCCAGCTGACCCGCAGAGATAGCCTGCAAGTCACCCCAAGGCTGCCACCTTCAGCGCTGAAAGCGTGGCAAGTCTAGCGGAATATTTGACACCCGATAAGGCTTGCAGATGTTTAACACTGATATTCGTTGCGGCCAATGCGGCCGCAAACTGGCCTCCGGCCGTTACATTGAACTGACCATCAAGTGCCCGCGCTGCCGGACACTGAACCACCTGAAGGCCGAGAGCCTCCCATCCGAACGCCCAGGAGCGTCTGACAACAAGACTAAGCATGACTAAGCCACTAGGACGCAATGGGTTCAAGTACCGCCCCCAATTCGGGGTCATCATTATCTGCAAAAACGAGTTTGACCAAGCCGAGGTTTACGCCAGACTCAAGGCTGACGGCTACAAGCTGAAGGTGGTGTCGGTATGAAGATCCGCGTCAACCATCGCTGTTCCGATTTCGATTCGTACCGCGCCGAGCGGGTCAAGTCGCTGTTCAACGTCGACAGCGGAGCTAATTTTCAGCTGGACGCCAAGTTGCCGATTGAGGACGAAGGCTGGCAGATCGGGGTCATCGTCGGCCCGTCCGGCAGCGGCAAAACCAGCATTGGGAAACAGATTGGCGAGATGTACAAGCCGGCATGGCCGGCCAGCATGCCCATCGTTGACGCTATCGCGCCAGGTGGCGATTTCGCGGCCGTAACAGCCGCCCTGGCCGCTGTCGGGTTGGGAAGCGTGCCGTCGTGGTTGAGGCCGTTCCAGGTGCTATCCAACGGCGAGCAGTTCCGCGCCACGCTTGCACGCCTGGTGTGCGAGGCACCGCCGCTGGCGGTGGTAGACGAGTTTTCGTCCGTAGTTGACCGCCAGATCGCCCGCATCGGCGCGGGCGCGTTCGCAAAAGCCTGGCGGCGGACTGGCGGCAAGGCCGTGCTGCTATCCTGCCATTACGACATTCTGGACTGGCTCCAACCTGATTGGGTGTTCGACACGGCAACCGGGCAACTTGAACGGGGGTGCCTTCGGCGACGACCATCTCTGGAACTCGAAATTCACAAAACGGACTGGCGTTACTGGCCCTTGTTTGAGCCGCATCACTATCTGAAGCTGCCGCATATGATCGCGGCGACCTGCTACGTGGGCACCATTGACGGGGAGCCTGTCGCGCACCTGGCCGTCAGTACCCGGCCCGGCCTGGTCGAAGCGCGCGCGTGCCGGCTGGTCGTCATGCCGGAGTGGCAAG
Organism: Chromobacterium indicum; assembly: GCF_039708975.1. Classification (NCBI taxonomy): domain Bacteria; kingdom Pseudomonadati; phylum Pseudomonadota; class Betaproteobacteria; order Neisseriales; family Chromobacteriaceae; genus Chromobacterium; species Chromobacterium indicum. The sequence goes on along the minus strand of NZ_JAYFSJ010000007.1, from coordinate 237,684 downwards.
GAGCCGGCGTCGGCATGCGGTTTCTCAACGCCATCTGCGACGCCTGGCGGCGCGGCGAGAATCGCTACAACAAGCCGCTGCCGACGCTGTTCCATACCAGCCACCCAGGACTGGCTGAAGCGCTACGGCGGGACCGCCGCTGGACGCAGGTTAGCGCCAGGCTGTTCGGCGATCACAAAATGCGATGCCGGGACTCGATGCGCAAAAGCGCGCAGGCTAAAGGCATTTCGGAAAGCAGCTCCGGCTATGGCGGCCACCTGCGCGCGGTCCAGGGTTTCCGCTATCTGGTGGAGGACACGCCATGCGCGTCATGATCGTCGGCCAGCAATGGCTGGCATGCGAGCTGCTGCGCCTGTTGCAACGCCGGGGCGATGTCGTCGTTGCCGTCATCGCTCCAGCTGGTGACCGCCTACAAGCTGCTGCAGAAGATAGCGGCGTCCCTGTCATTGCCTGCGGCCGCAAGGTGACCGGGGCGGATATCCCAGCGGGAACAGATATCATCCTGGCGGCCCATGCGCATGCGTTCATCGATGCAAGCGCCCGTGCTGCCGCCCGTTATGGCGCGCTGGGCTATCACCCGTCGTTGCTGCCCCGGCACCGAGGGCGCGACGCGATCCGTTGGGCGCTGCACATGCGCGAGGCGGTCACTGGCGGAACGGTCTACTGGATGGACGACGGCGCGGATACGGGGCCGATAGCAGCACAGGAATGGTGCCACATCCGGCCCGATGATGACGCCAGGTCGCTATGGCGGCGAGAGCTGGCCCCGATGGGATTGGTACTATTTGACCGGGTATTGGCTGAGCTGGACGCTGGTATCGTAACGGCCCGACCGCAGCCGGCAGCCGTGGCGTCCTGGGAGCCGGCATTCAGTCGGCGGCAGCTGTCTGAAGTGTAGCCCCGTAGGAAGCGAAACAGCCCCGGATTCCGGGGCTGTTTTCGTGCCAAAACTGCTGCAAAATGCGCGTGGGGCGCAGTGTCAAATCAAGTGCAATTCGGTGCCAAAATGCGCGCCGCGTTACACCGCGTCGAACAGCCGGCGACTTAAAACCTTGAAAATGGCTTTGAAGCCGGCTTGCGCTGATGGGGTAGGGGCACGACGGTTCGTTTCTAAGCCCTGAAACCTTGTCTGCGGTATTCACGCTGTATTACACCTCACCTTCATTTGATTTCCTGCTCTTCTTGCCAGTCTTCCCGTCGTCATTTACTCTTGACCCTCTTGTGCCTGGGTTCTAGCCTTGTCGGATCGTGTTTAACAGCACGATTGGGTTTGGCGACCCAGACTACACGGCAGGCGTAGCTTTGGTTATGTCTGCTGTCCTCGTGCGCGTTCATGCACTCCATGGCGGGCCGGGTGGGGAGACCTCCGGGTCTGCCGGGTCCGTGTAGCCGGTTCGCCAACCCCGCCTTGGCCTGCCACCCTCGTTTGGCGACGTGGGGGCAGTTAGTGAAACTGCACGGAGATTCACTCATGGCACAGTCCATCCAATCACCCGCGTCCTCATCTTTGCGGGAATTCACATTCCTCGATAAACCCTTCCATCTCTTGCATCGCCATAACGGCCTATGGTTCTTTGCCGATGATGTCGCTGCGGCGATCAAATGCCGTACCACGGCGGCCTTGTTAAGCAAGCTGAACAAGGAGGAGGTCCGCGCCATGCCGGTGGGTGGCGGGGAGGTGGTTTGCCTGTCGGAAACCGGTGTGGCTACGGCGATTCGGCGCTATCGCAAGCCGGCGGCGCGGCGGTTTCGGCGTTGGCTGGAGGAGGAGTTGCTGCCGGCCTTGCGGCGGGAGGGCGAGAAGGCGTTGACGGCGGATCAGCTGGAGCTGGCCTTGGCGCTGGCGGCGGAGGCGGCGCGGCAGGTGAGCCGGGCGGTGCTGGATGCGGTGTTGGAGAACGGCGAGGCGTGCTGGCAGCATACCCGCTGGCTGGTGACGCTGGACTACGAGCGCCATAACCGCCAAAAACACCCGCTCGGCCGCATGATGGGCCTCAACAGCTCCGTCGCCACCCTGGATGCGCTGGCCGAGCTGATCGCCGTGCCGGACGGCATGCCGGCCAGCGATACCGAGCTGGTAAAGCTGGCGGCAGCCTGCCATTTGCGCCTGGCCGAGCGGATGAGCCAGCGGGTGGTTGATGAGTGATTCGTAGGGTGCGTCACCCCGCCTCTTTGGCGGGGCGACGCACCGCTTGTTTCCACCTTCTTCAATATTGATTCGGCGAGATGTGTCGGCGGTGCGTCGCCCCTGCGGGGTGGCGCACCCTACCTTAACGGAATGGGGTTCCTCCCTCCCAACAGAGCGACGCACTGTTTGTTTACAAATCCCGAACCCATTGGCTGCGTCATGGTCTATTTACCTAATGCTGCTATGCTGTGGCTAATACAGCCTCCATGCTGGTTTCTCGATTGCTCTCCCAGAACGGTTGCCTGCCTTGTCCTGGCCAAGCCTTTGCCGGGCGGGACCGGCGGCCGTTCGTCAACAATAAGGAAAATCCATTGATTCATAACACGATTCCGCGCTGGACCGTTGTCACCCCTGTATTGGCCTGGGCTGCCATCGCCGCGTCTTCGGCGGCGGGGGGGCATGCTCTCTATCTGACGCTGCTGGCGGTTTTGCTGGCGGGAACGGTGTTTGCCGCTGTGCATCACGCCGAGGTGGTGGCGCATAAGGTGGGCGAGCCTTTCGGCACCTTGATCCTGGCGCTGGCGGTGACCGTGATCGAGGTGGCGCTGATCATTTCCTTCATGCTGGGCGGGGGCGAGGAGAAGCTGGCGCTGGCTCGGGACACCATTTTTTCCGCCATCATGATCACCTGCAACGGCATTCTGGGCATTTGCCTGCTGCTGGGCGGCTTGCGCCATCGCGAGCAGAACTTCCAGCTTAGCGGCGCCAAGGCGGCTTTGACCGTGCTGGCGGCGATTTCGGTATTGGCGCTGGTGCTGCCCAACTATGGCACCAGCCAGCCGGGGCCGTTGCTGTCGTCCTCGCAGTTGGCGTTTACCGGCGTGGTGTCGCTGGTGCTGTACGGCGCTTTCGTGTTTGTGCAAACCATCCGCCACCGCGATTATTTTCTGGTGGAAGGCAGCCATGACGAGGACGAGCATGCGCCGCCGCCGTCCAACAAGGTGGCCATGCTGGCCGTGGCGATGCTGCTGATTTGCCTGGTTGCGGTGGTGACCTTGGCCAAGCTGCTGTCGCCGTCGATTGAGAGTTTTGTGGTGGACGCCGGCGCGCCGGCCGCGGTGGTGGGCATCATCATCGCCGCCCTGGTGCTGTTGCCGGAAGGGCTGGCCGCCGCCAATGCGGCGCGGGCGGATCGGGTGCAGACCAGCCTGAATCTGGCTTTGGGTTCGGCGCTGGCATCCATTGGCCTGACCATTCCCACTGTGGCGATGATTTTCGTGTTCATGGGCGAGCCGCTGATCCTGGGCTTGGAAATCAAGGAAACCATCTTCCTGCTGTTGACGCTGGTGGCGTGCTCATTGTCGCTGTCAGTAGGGCGTACCACCATTCTGCAGGGCATCGTGCATCTGGTGATCTTCGCGTCTTTCGTGTTCTTTGCGATCAGCCCCTGAGCGAATCCCTGCGAGATAAAGCAAAAGCCGCCGGCGTCTGCGCTGGCGGCTTTTCTGCTTATGGTCGGCCGGTCGGTGTTCTGGCCATGACCCGATGGCCGTATTCTCCCATTCGGCTTGGGCCGCTGCATTTCTCTTCTTCGGCCATGCCAGCCATCTCCTGCATCGCCACACGGCTGCCCGGATGTCGTCAATGGAAGTATTTTTCCAAAATCTTATTTCCATTCATAAGAGCATGGGCAGTCAAGGGCGAGCCGTACTTCTCCTCTAGTCGAATAGTTTCGGTCTCTGCCATGTCATATCGTGGATAAATGGATGAGACAAGCACATCTTCGTTAGTGTGTACGGACCAGCCAAGGAACAAACCGTCCAAGTTGCGTTCGCATGTAATATGATAGTTTTGCATCTGGTATTCCTTTCGGAATATTACTCAGCAAGGAGTGTGCTCAATGTTGAGAAAATCCATTTTCCTTGATGAGTGAGTTATGGTTGTGTCTTGTGGGCAGGTCAGGCAATTTTTGTATGGTGATAGATGGTGTGATTTCCGCCTAATGCTTTTGCGTGATACATGGCGGTGTCAGCCAAGGCTACTAAATTGTTTGGAATGGTTGCATCCGTCGGATAGATGGCCACCCCAATGCTGGCTGTCGGGAAAATCGCATTGGCAGGCAGCGGGATCGGCTGGCAAGCCATGTGTGTGATTCTTTTCAGGATTGTTGCGCATTCCGCGCTATTTTTGAGTCCCAGCAACAATAGGATGAATTCATCTCCACCAAGTCTTGCAGCGGTATCCCCCGTTCGGATTGCTGTATCTAGCCGAATGGCAAATTCTTTAAGCACCGCGTCACCACTTTGATGGCCATGGACGTCGTTGATCTTTTTGAAGTGATCCAAGTCCAAAAAACAGACTGCCAAGAACGTTTTATTCCGATCTGCTTGGGCAACCGCTTGAAGCAGTCGGTCGGTAAAAAGCAATCTATTGGGTAATCCGGTTAGTGAGTCTATATGAGCGCTTTTGGTTATTGCCGCTAAATCTAGTTTTTGCTGCGTAATGTCGCTCATTATTCCGATGTAGTGAGAAATTTCTTGGCGCGCATCATAGACGGCAGAGATGTTCAGTTTGATTGCGTATAGCGAGCCATTTTCCTTTTGGTTCCAAACCTCCCCTTGCCATTGGCCGTGCTCATCGATGGCTTGCCACATGGACGTGAAGAAGGTTTTGTCGTGAATGCTGGAGGAAAATATACTGGGTTTTCTTCCTATTATTTGGGCATGACTGAATCCTGTAATATTGCAGAGTGCTTGATTTGCCTGCAATATTTTCTGTTGATTATCAGTTATGCATACTCCTTCGCTGAAGCTATGAAAAAGGGAGTCGGCAAGTTTCAATCTGGCTTGCGTCGGCCACACTTCGCATTGCTCATTGTTTTTCGCGGGCGAAATGGTTCTTGATTCATCTCTCAACTGGTTCATTTTTATACTCCTTCGTAAGGATTGCTATTTATGCATTAGGGGTCCATTTTAATTCTCTCTTGCATGGTAATATGGTTGAGGTGTGGATCTATGATGTGATTGGTGTGTGGATTTTAATTACACTTCTTGGATCTTTGACAAGAGAAAGGGTTGGGAGTTTTTTATTGCTTTCGCCTGTCTCAAGAGGTAGCTTGGTTTGAGGGGGGGGAGTGGTTTCTTTGTTTGACGAGAAAGTGGCAATGTATCGCGAGCCTACTTTTTGGATGCATGCCACTTGGGAAAGAACCATTTTCCCATCAATGCTTTGAGTGACTAAATCTCCCTCTTTTAAGTCTTGAATTTTCATTTGATACTCCATTCGCGTGAAGTGGTGTGCTGGTGAATGATGGTTAGCTTTTATTGTTTCAAACCGTTATTCTGGCGCGGCGAGAAGGGGTTTTAATTGGGCTGGATTGTTTGGCTTGTCGCGCAGTTTGAGATGGGGCATGCAAAAGCATGCTTTGGCCATTGCTTAATGACAAGAATTTAACCCTATTGCGTTATTGCATTGTCAATAGATTAATTGCAAGCAATGCCATTTGGGTATAGTCTGTGGGGTGGGGTGGGGTGGGGTGGGGTGGGGTGACTGTTGACTGCGCAACATGTAAGGATCGGCTTATTCAGTCTTCGCCTTTTTTTATGGGTTGTCAAATGTATTTTCAAGCGCGGTGATGTCGCCGGGCGCAATTCTCAATTTTGGTTTTCGTTCCCTACGCGGATGTTTTTCAAGGCATAGCCGCGCTGCTTAAGGCTGGGAAGGGGGGGATGTCGAACTCGACTTTCTCGTTTGGCTGAGGAGGTCATATTTGCGCGCTATTTTTAAAGTGCGGAAAAGTTATTTTCCTGCTCTTTTTGTCAGGTCTTTTTCCATCATTTAATTCTGGCGCAGGGAGTCCAGGCTTTAATCTTGATCTAATTGAGGCAGATAACATGACCAAGTCCAGTATCTGGCGGCGTGGCAAGCATGGGTGTGAAGCGCTTCTCGCCATGTCTGCCATGGCAGGTCCGGCTTTGTAGCAGCCTATTGAATCCGGACACCAACTCATGTTGTGCAGTCACCACCTCAACCAAGGTGAACCATGAGCAGAACACGTCGTTCTTTGAGCCCCGCGTTCAAACTCGAAATCCGGTACGCTACGGCCTATCAGAGGATGTCGGCGGCAAGGTTGTAGCGAGGGAGCACGCTCCATACCATGCTCGGTGGAGTAGCTTGTGCCGTCGCGAGCGGCGATGCAGGGCTTCAGGAGCAGGCATGGGCAGGCCGCGCATGCCGAATGGCAGACGCTTCAAAGGCGAGCGCGAATCCGCCGCCTGCTCCAATAAAAGGCGGAATAGGCGAGATTGCCCAGCCTACTTGATCGGGATGGACTGCGCGTGGTGGAAGTAGTCTTGCGGGTCCCATTGCCGTTTCACCTGTACCAGGTTGCGCGGCGCACTGCGGTAGTTTTCCTTGAAATATAGCTGCATGGCCTGATCGATCTTCCCGTCTTCATGGGTGCCCAAATCGCAGTCCGGGTAGTTGTAATAGCAGCCATCGACCACGCCGTTCTTGTCTTGCTCCGGATTGGGCGTGCCGCCATATTCGGCGTACACCGCCTGATAAAAGCCGCGAATCCAGTTCAGATGCGTCCGGGCCTGTTCCTGATAACGGGATTGTCGGCTTTGCCCCGGCGCGGAGGCGTTGTTCCAATAAGTTTGATATTGCAGTTTCAGGATGGAACTGCGTTGCGGCACCGGGGTGGCGCTGCTGCTGCGCTCGTTGACCGCGCCGCCGTAGCTATCCACTTGCAGCAGACTTTGCGCCAAGGCGCCATTCGTCAGCCCTTCCGGCTTCTCATGCAGCCAGCGGAAAATCTCATCCTTTTGGTTTTGTGGGAAGCCTTTATTCATATATGCGGACTTGTATTTGCCAAACTGGTTGGGGCCGGAGCCATTCACCGTTTGCAGCGCTTCCAGATAGGTCAAATGCTGAGCGCTGAGATTGGCGTGCAGCGTGTTCATCCAGCCGGGATGGCCGCCCATGGGGCGGCGCAGGACGGTTGCGGGGGCAATGGCGGCAAAGCGTTGCTGCAGGCTTTGGATGCGCGCTTCGGCCTGTTGGCAATGCTGGTGAAAGCTGGCGCCGATGGGCGAGGCGATTTGCACAAGCAGGCCGATTTGCCCGTTATCGACATGGTTCAATTTCAGCAAGCTGAAATCGTTGTTGGGCATGCGCATGACGAAGTCGGCGTATTCGTCCAGCAATTGGCTGAAGGCTTGTTTGTTGATTTGATCCCAATCCCAGGCAAGCGTGAACTGTGTGGCATGGTCTGGCGCATCCGGCAGCGCGGCAAAATAATAGCGAACGATCACGCCGAAATTGCCGCAGCCGGCGCCGCGCAAGGCCCAGAACAAATCGCGCTCCTCCTGGCTGCCGCTTTGCTCGGATACATGGCGCAATTTTGCCTGGCCCTGTGCCGCATCCCAGGTGACGATATCGACGGCGGTCAGATGGTCTACGGTCAAACCGTGCAGTCGGGACAGCAGGCCGTAGCCGCCGCCGGTGATGTGCCCGCCCGCGCCGACCGAATAGCAGGAGCCGGCCGGCAGGGTTTTGCCATGGCCATTGAGCAAGGCGCGATACACGCTCCAGTTTTCACAGCCGGCATCGACAAAATACGCGTTGCGTTCCGCATCGAAGCCCGCTTGGTTCAGGGCGGACATGTCGATGATGGCGCGGGTGCTGTCGTTGTAGACGAAGTTCTCGTAACAGTGGCGGCCGGAGGCGATTTTCACGTCGCGGCCATATGCGCTTAATGCCGCGTCGACATATTCCTCTACTTGCTCGTGGCGGGCTGGCACGTAAACGGCTTGCAGCTGCGGCGCGAACCAGCGCCGGTCAAAGCCTTGCTTGTCGCTCAAGATCAGCGGCTGATCGCCTCCTCGCGTGGGTGCTTGCGTCATTTCGCCGCTCCTTTGTGCTGCCGGATTTCCTGCGGATCATTGTGGATGCCGCGCTTGACGATTGATGCCAGGCGACAACCAAACCGTCCCTCGTGTAGAAGGAGGCACTCTTATTTATATCGCTAGGCTATTAAAATACAAATAAGTATGCGGTTACACTTAAGCTTGCCCCTGGCAGTCCTCCGCATTGCCGCAAGCGCTGAAATACGCTTGATGCGATTTTGCGGCTGGGGTGGAAATTTGTTGAGGCGGCAGGATGCCGCGCTCCGCTTGGCTCGCGATATTGAACTAGTGAATGCGGCTTGCCATTTGCGCTTGGCGGCATAGGCTGGCCTGAGAGCGGAGTGGCAGGACACGTCATCTCAGCGGGGAGGCGCGCCGCTTGTTTTTTGTTATGAGGGTGTACCTTGTGCGAAGCATGCGGAGCTTCGCGCCATAAGGGCGGGTAGCGCGGCGGAAGTCATGCGGCGGGGAGGCTGGAGCTGCCTCGCGGCGCGCGATCAGATGGAGGTGATCAGTGCGTCGGCTTGATAGCTTGCAGTTTCAATGCCCGAGGCCGAGCTGAACGTTACCTGAAAGCGGCGGCCTATTTGCTTGATGGACAAGACTTTGAACGAGACGATCAGATTGTCGATTTGTTGGGTGATCAGGTCACCCTGTTTCAGTTCCTGAATTTTCATGGTTTATTTTCCGACCCCCATGCTTTTGGCATGGGTTGATATTGTTAAAGCGAGTCCCTATGGCAAGGACGGCTTGCGATATTTTCATGAGTTCTGCCCGGGTGTCATGGAGGCTGCGAGACAACGGATTCCAATCAGCCGCCGCCTGTTTGATATGTTTGGCTTGGCGGCTTGCAATGGATTGCTGGCTAGGCTTGTGACAACTACCTTCGCGTGCCAACAACTGATGATTTGGAGGAGGCTTGGCTAGAGAAGAGGAGCGTTACGGCTCGTTTGAGCGGGACAACATGAAGCGATTCCGGCGAATTCTCCTGTTAATTTTTTGATTTGTCAATATTTTTCGAATAATCAGGATGCCTCATCATGCGATGAGGCATCCCGCTTGGCAGGCGAAGCGGGTGAGCAGGCTCTTAGCGCTCCCGATCCGGTCCGTGGTAGTGGACGGTTTGGCTTGGGACGCCGCAACCCCATAGCGAATAGGAGTCCGCCATTTCATTGATGCCCTCGCCGTACGGAGAGAAGGCAGGAGCCAGGTGCGCGAGGCAGCAGGCGCCCAGCTCGGTGGCGTAAAGGCTGCGCTCGGTGCAGAGCACGCGATGGGTCATGCTCTGTTGCGTAGGAAAGGCGATGGTTTGCTGGGGGCCGAGCTGGCTGTAGTCTTCGTTCAGCATGACCTGCACTACGCCGTTGAGAGCGGAGCTGTCGGCCATCGATGAGGCCAGCAGGTAGATCGTATTTGACTTGGATGGGTCGGGCGAGAAGCCCAGATGGATGAACGAGGCTCCTTTGGCTGGGCCGGCGGTGAGTTGGAACCAATCGATCTCGCCATTGGCCAGGATACGGCCGAAACTGCCGTTTCCGCCGGAGGCGTTGCCCAGCAGGGCGAGCCACAGGTTTCCGTCCGGCCCTGGCACCATGCCGACCGGGGTATTGCCGATCTCTCCGGGGATAGCGATTTCGCTGGGCGCTTGCGCAGGGTTGGCGGGGATGCGGAATAGCGCGCTGGATTGATCCAGGGTGGCGTAGACATCCCCGCTGGCGGGATGCACTTGCACGAAGATTGGTCTGGGCGGGCAGGGGATGATCCGCGGATGGTCGGGGTCATGGGTGTCCACCCGCGCAACGTGGTGGCTGTCCTTGCAGGAGGCCCACAGGATGTCGCCGTCCTCCGCGACGACGTGGGGGCCGCGGGCGGGTTCCGGCAACTGGATTTTTTGCAGCGTTCTGGGGGCGGCCGCCAAGTCGTGTGCGACCGGGTCGATCAGCAGCAACTCCGATTGAAACTGCAGCGTGACCCACAGGCAGCCGGGATGGCGTTTCGACATCGTCAGCCCATGCAGGCCGGAGAATGGGTTGTCGATGATGTGGGCGACGGATTCTATGGGGCGTCCTGTGCCGGGATCCACCCGCATTTTCACCAAACCGCCGGATGGCTGCTGCGAGATGAGGATAAGGTCCGGCGCGATGGATACGACTTCGTGCGTCTGACTGGATGCGGGGAGAGGGTACTCGATGACGCGTTTGAAGCTTGGCTTGGCGGCAGACATGGGCGTTTCCTCAATCATATGAAGGGGAGCTGGCATTCCGGCGAATGGGACGCGTCGCTTTAATAAGGCGACGCGCCGCCATGAGCGACGGACGCGGTCATGATTTGGCGTTCGTCTTCAGGTTGTTCAGCGAGGCCTCCAGCGTTTTTATCCTGCCGATGGATTCGTCCACCAGATCGGCTATTTCCTTTGAAGACTTGGTCGATTCAATCGACAGTTTTCTCACCTCGTCGGCCACCACCGCGAAGCCTCTGCCCATTTCACCGGCGCGGGCGGCCTCTATGGCGGCGTTCAGCGCCAGCAGATTGGTCTGCGCGGCGATGTCGTTGATGGTGCCGATGATCGACGATATCTTTTCGCTGGAGGAAATGACCTGGCGCATTTCCTGATCGGTCACTCTTTCCGCCTCCATCTTGGCGGTGACGTCCACGCCGTAGGTCACGATATTCTTGACGATGCCTTGCTGTGAGGTGAGGGGGCAGACGGTGACGTTCATCAGCACCATCGATCCGTCTTTTTTTCTCATCTTGAACTCTTCGGTCAGCATTTCGCCTTTGAGCGCGCGGCTGAAATTGTCCGAGCCTATGATTTCCGATAGCGGGCGGGCGTGCTGCTGGAGCTCTTCATTGCTCTTCAGCTCCAGGTGCGAAACCATGTACTCATTGCCTTGCAGCACCTTGCCTTCGGTGTTCCATTCGCAGATGGCGTTGGACATGCCTATCGCGGCGAATTTCTTGCTGTATTCCTCTTCCCGTTCTTTGGTTTCGGTGATGTCGGCCTGGATGGAGATGTAGTTCGACAGACTGCCGGTTTCGTCGAACACCGGGTTGATGGCCAGCGAAACCCAATAGGGCTTGCCCGCCTTGGTGTAGTTGAGGATTTCTCCATGGAAGGGACGGTGCTCCCGCAGGCAGGCGCCGATTTTCCGGACGGTGTCCGGATTGGTGTCTTCGCCCTGCAGAATGTGCCCCGGCTTCTTGCCGATGATCTCATCGGCCGCGTAGCCGCTCATTTTCGAGAAGCCGTCATTGGCGAAGATGATCAAGCCATTTTTGTCAGCCACCAGCGCGGAGTTGTCGGTCTGGTTGATGATCAGCGACATCAGTTTGCTGGAGTTTCTGGCCCTCACCGCCTCGGTGATGTCGGTGGCGTATTTGACGATTTTTATGATCTTGCCGTCAGGGTCGAAGATCGGATTGTAGGTGGCTTGAATCCAGATCCTCCGGCCATTCTTCGCCACGCGGCAGAATTCTCCTTCGTGAAACGCGCCTTTTCTCAGGCTGTCCCAGAAGCGTTGGTATGCCTCGCTTTGGCTTTCTTCCGGCAATACGAATAGCTTGTGGTGCTTTCCCACGATTTCCTGCTCGTCGTAACTCAGCGCCTGGCAAAAATTCTCGTTGGCGCGCGAGACTACCCCATCGGTGGTGAACTCGATCACCGCTTGCGAGCGGTTGATGGCTTCAATCTGGCCAGTCCGGTCGGCGGCGATCATGACGTCGCTGGTGATGTCGGTTGCGAACTTGATGACGCTGGCGACGCGGCGGCCTTTTCGGATCGGGATGTAGGAGGCCTGTATCCAGACATCTTTCCCATTTTTGGCAATGCGTCTGAATTGGGCTGTCTGATGCTTTCCTTGTTGCAATTCTGTCCAGAATTGTTGGTAGGAAGCGCTATTTTTTTCGCTTTCCGGCAAAAACATGCCGTGATGTCTGCCTACAACTTCATTCAGCGAATATCCCATCAGGTTCAGGAAAATGGGGTTGGCGTCGATGATGGTGCCGTCGGGCTTGAATTGTATGACAGCCTGCGCGGCGCCGATTGCCTTGACGATATCCTGATAACTTCCCGTGCTCGAAAAGTGTTTGGTGATGTCCATTTTCCCTTTTCCTGTTTTTATCTCCGATAAGCAGAGTCGATATTATCGGTTGGCCGGATCGTTTCCCTTGTGACGTAATTTTGTAACGAATCATTGATGATCTGCGGCTGCTTTTCAATTTAATGCATTGAATTCCAACTCTTTGCCGTGCGGCCCCGCGCATGCTTGCCTTTTGCCTGTTCGGATAGGTGGAAATGCATGCGTTGATTACCATTCTTTCTAGATCAGCAGCTTATTATCTGCATGGCATTTTTGAGGGGCGATTAGATTGGATCGGGCCAGCGCTGCCTGTTTGGCATTTTCAATCGGCATGGGCTGGCGAGAGGACATGGCCTGGATTCAGAGCACGGGGTTTGGGGCCGCATTTGAGAAAATCGGGGCGTCGGAACTTCTCCGGTTTGACGGCTTTCCCATTCTCGGCGGCCGGGTTTGGGGCTGATGGTTATGGAGGAGAGGCGGGTATGTGGTATTTACTGTCAAGTAAATCTCCCTATTTTAAGCGGGCGCTTTGGGAGATATATTCACTTTTCCCGGCAAAAGGTACAGTTGAAAATGGTGCTGGCATGGAATGTCTCTACCTGTACAGAATGATTGTAGTTAATGTGGCCAGTTCTCTGAAAAAGCGCTTGTTGAATGGTTTTGATGAGCATAATCTACTCGGCAAAAGGATGAGTCAGAATAATGAATATGGAGGAGAGAGGTGAATGGAAAAAGCGCCGCTATTGCTGGAAACGGTTGAGCAGGCTGTCAGGATTTTGCAAGAGTCTCCGTTTGTCGCTATCTGGAATTATCAAGTATTAAGCGTGCAAGCCGGGAAAGTGGATTTGGCGCTGCCGGCACAGCCTCAGTTTTATCGTCCCGGGGGCATTATCCAGGGCGGCTGTCTGATGACCTTGGCGGACACGGCGTTTTGGCTGGCGGCCATGACAGAGTTGGGCATTGATGCTCCCATCGTCACTCTGGAAATGAAAACCAATTTTCTGCGGGCGGCTCAGGCGGACGTTTACTGCCGCGCCGAAGTGATGAAAAGCGGCAGGCGAGTCACCTACGGCACAGCCACCATCACAGATGGAGCGGGTCAAACGCTGTCGCATCACACCTTGACCTATCTCTCCGCCTGAACCCATTGCGGGGCACAACTTCATCGGTCGGACCTGGCCCGCTTCATTGACCATCTCCGCTCGCAGGCCGACTTGCGCCTGTTTTCGGCGACGCGCCGCGCTCCGGCGAGAAATTCCGCCGCGGCGGATCATCGTCGCCATTCACTCTGGAGAAAGGAAAACATGATGGAAAGCAAGATCAATCCGCATGAAGTGAGCCTGGAGGGAATTGGCTCGATGCCGGACGAATACAGAGACACCTTGATTCATCAGTTGCTGGCTAACGGAGAAGGCGAGCTGAGCGCGGGCGATACTTATATCGATTCCTTCTATCCTTTGGCGCCGGATGCGGACGAACGCTATATCTGCGCGCAGTTCGCCGCGGAAGAGGTGGATCACTTCCGGCGATTTTCCCGCTTGCTGGCTGAGCTGGAAGTCGATACCTCCCACATGCTGAGCCAGAAGAAAGAGGAGCGACGGTATTTCGCGGCGGAAAGCATGACCATGGAGTTTCGCAGTTGGGAGGAGAGGGCGGCTTTCAGTTTTCTGTGCGAGCTGGAGGGGCATTACCAGATCAAGGAGATGGTGGGCAGCAGCTATCTGCCATTGCGCGCGGAGGCCCAGGCGGTGCTGAAGGAAGAGGCCCGGCATTTCAGCCACGGCGCGCTGCTGATGCGGCGAGCGGCGAAGGACAAGGATGCGCGGGCGCGGGCGCAGGAGGCGTTGGACCGTTTGTATCCGATGGCGATGGACATGTTTGGCCGCTCAGACTCGCGCCGCAGCGAAACGGCGGTGAGATGGGGGCTGCGGCAGTACACCAACGGCCAATTGCGCGATCTCTATCGCGACGACGTCCTTGGCCATATCCAACGTCTGGGTTACGAGGTTCCCGACGAGATGGCCTGCCGCAAGTATTTCTGACGCAGTCCGTGTATGTCGACAGGAGAGCATCATGAAAGATATGGCAATGGCAGTGGAAGCGCTGGCTCGGAAAGTGATGAACCACCGGGTGTTTGATCATCCCATGTATCGGCACTGGGCCTGTGCGCCGCTGCCGGCGGCGCAGTCGGCGGCATTATTTCACCAACTGCAGAATTTTTGCGCCTCGACCCGGCTGGGGATGGCTTTCCCGCAAGGCTTGAAGAATATGGGGCTGCCGCGGCAAGCGGAGCTGATGTCCGAAATAGAGGTCTCGGAAGGCGGCCACGGCCCCGACCTGGCGAGAATGGCGGGCCACATCGTCAATCTGACCGGCAAGGAGCGGGTGTTCGATGATCTGGACGACCAGGCGGAAGTGGAGGCCGGGCTGAAACGCTACTCCGACCAGCTTTTGGGCGACCTGCCCGGCTATGATCGAACCAGCGGCCTGACTCGCCAGGCGCGCGAGGCCATCGCCGTGTTTCAGCAGAGAAGCCGGTCCGACCCAGAGTCCACCATCCGCAATCTGGGCATCGCCTTCGCGCTGGAATTGATTTCCAACCGCTCGCTGATTCCGGGCGAGAAACGGGCGCTGGTTGACTCCGGCCACTACGGCGTAAGTCTGGAAGACCCGGAAATGTACTATCTGCTTGACCACTGGGGGGAGTGCGGCGCGGAGCAGCAGCATGAGCTGAATGTGCGGCAAGCCATTGCGGGCGTGCTCAATGCCGAAACCGAACCGCTGGTCCTGTCCGGCATCGACGCTTTCCTCGATGCGCTGGCGGCATTGTGGGACGTGATCGACAGCCAGTTGTTGCCGGCGGAGGCGGCGGTCTGAACAGGAAGCCGCCGCCGCGGTATTTTTGTTCCTGGCCAGTCCTACGGTTTTGGCGCTTTGTCGCCGTTGCTTTGAAAGGCGCGCCGGCTTGCGGCTGAAAACGGGATTCATTCATTATTTCATAGGCGATATGAATAATACTTATGGATTTTGTTTTCATACGCCACATTTTAATGGATGGGTGGTATGATTTTTGAATGAAAACGCCACCGCAATCCTCCTGTCCATTCCATGCCGGCGGCCATCCGCCGGCATCGCCCAAACCGTCCTCCGGCAGTTGGCCGCCGGGTCCGGAAGCCGGCTTGACCGGTTGGGGGCTGCTGACCCAGCTGTCGCGCGATTTGATGGGCACGCTGGCCGGCTGGCAGCGCGAGTTCGGCGATCTGGTGCATGTGCGCACCTGGCCGGAACATCAGGTCATCGTTTCCGATCCGCATCTGGCGCGCGAACTGCTGGTTAATCAGGCTGACTCGCTGCGCCGCTGGGAAAGGGCGCTGAGCGTCTACGGCCGGGTGCACGGCCATAGCGTGTTGATCGCCGAAGGAGAGGCCTGGCGCGAGAAGCGGCAGGCGCTGCAGCCAGACTTCACGCGCAAATCGGTGCAGGCGTTCTCGCCGTCCATCGTGGCGGCCGCCCGGCGGGCGTTCGAGCAATGGCCGGATCGGCGCGACGCCTGGCCGATAGAGAGCGAGCTGACGTCGGTGACGATGGAAGTGATTCTGCGGATGATGTTCTCCAGCGGCGTCGGAAGCGAGGCGCGGGAGGCGGAGGAAGCCGTCCATACCTTGATGGTGGCCTCCACCGAAGAGTTGTGGAGGCCGGCCAGCCTGCCGGACTGGGTTCCGTGGCAGCGCAAGCGCCGCCGCGCGCGGCTGCTGATGAACGGTTTGATCGAGCGGCACTTGCAGGCCAGGCTGCGCCTGCCGGCGGACGCATGGCCGGAGGATCTGCTGTCCCGCCTGTTGCGGCTCCATCTGCAGCAACCGAAAAGTTGGCCATTGCAGGCGGTGCGGGACGAGTGCAAGACGGCCTTCCTGGCCGGACACGAGACGGTGGCGGCCTCGCTGGCCTGGTGGGCCTGGTGCATGGCGTCCCATCCGGATATCCAGGAAAAGGCGCGGGCCGAAGCGTTGGCGGCATGGCCTGGCGAGGAAAGCGGGGACGCGGACTTGTCCGCGCTGCAATACGTAAGCCAGACCCTGCTGGAAACGATGCGCCTGCACCCGGCGGTGCCGCTGCTGATGAGCCGGCGAGCCGTCAAGCCTGTGACGCTGGGAGACTGGACCTTCCCGGCAAAGACGGTATTCTTGGTGCCGATGCAGTTGATGCAGCATGACGAGCGCTGGTTCCCTGAGCCGCTCAGCTATCGTCCGGAACGTTTCGACTCCGATGCGGCGAGGCCGCAGCAGGGCGCCTATCTGCCCTTCGGCGGCGGGCCGCGCGTGTGCTTGGGGCAGCATCTGGCGGTGGCGGAGATGACGCTGGTGGCCGCGCAGCTGCTGCGCGGATATCGCTTGTCGGCTCCGGCCGGGATGGCGCCGCCGCGAGCCGTGTTCCATGTTTCGCAACGCCCGAGCGCGCCCTTGGCGCTGGACATCGCGCGCATCTGACCCGCGCGGCGCATGTTTGGCGGTTGGCGCGACAGAACTTTCGAGGAGGCGACGCTGATGCTCGAAGGAGGCTGCCTGTGCGGCGCCGTGCGGTATGCGGTCCGCGATGAATTCCGCTGTGCGCTCAATTGCCATTGCGGCCAATGCCGGCGGGCCACCGGGGCGGCGTTCAAGCCCTTTGCAGGCATCGAGCGGCAAAAGCTCAAGCTGATCCGGGGGCGGGACTGCCTGCTGATTTATGGCGACGAGCGCGCGCATGACGCGCGCTGCGGGCAATGCGGATCGCTGCTGTATTCGATAGTGCGCGGCGGAGAGTTCGTCCATGTGGCGCTGGGCACTTTGATCGACGTCCCGGCCATCCGCCCCTCCGCGCATATTTTCGTCGGCTCCAAGGCCGAGTGGCACGACATCGCCGACAATCTGCCGCAGCACGACGAGTTTCCTTGAGGCCCGGGTCGCCCGCGCTGTTCGCGGCGGGAGCCGGCCGGCTTGGACGGGGCGGTCCGTTCGGCTATCCTTTTCGGCATTGATTCGACCGCCGACCTTTTTACGATGTCTCACTCCATGTTTTCCGCCCGCATCGAACTGCTGCATTACGGCAGCGACAGCATCCGCCACGCCCATGACGGCCATCACCAGTGGGTGCTTGGCCTGGCGGGGGCATTGGAGCTGGAGATGGAAGGGCGGCCCTATCTGAACGGCGCGGGTTCCGCGGTGCGCA
Source organism: Chromobacterium indicum (assembly GCF_039708975.1). Classification (NCBI taxonomy): domain Bacteria; kingdom Pseudomonadati; phylum Pseudomonadota; class Betaproteobacteria; order Neisseriales; family Chromobacteriaceae; genus Chromobacterium; species Chromobacterium indicum. The sequence goes on along the minus strand of NZ_JAYFSJ010000007.1, from coordinate 220,360 downwards.
TCCCGGCCGGCGTTTCCCATTGCTATGCCGGCGCGCCGGGCAACCGGCAACTGGTGCTGAACGTGCCCGTCCAGGAAAGCGGCGCGGACGCGGCGGCATGCCAATTGACCTTGCCGCCCGCGGCGCGGGAGCTGGCGTACTGGGCGGCGCGGCATCCGCAGCCGGAAGCGCGGCAGCCTATGTTGTCCGGCATGCTGCTGGACCTGCTGTTTCCCGACGCGCCGGCGGTTTTCCAGTTGTCGCCGCGGCTGGGCCGTTTTCTGGTTTCGCGGCTGGGGCGGCCGTTGACGGTGGCGGACATGGCGGCCGCCTGCCATTTGTCGCCCAGCCAGTTCCACGCGCGGCTGAAAGCGGAAACCGGGCTGACGCCGATGGCCTACCTATGCCGGATGCGGATGGAGCGGGCGCGGCGTTTGCTGCTGGGCGGCCGCGCCAGCGTGCTGGAGGTGGCGCTGCAGGTGGGCTACCAGTCGGCTTCCGCTTTCAGCGCCGCGTACCGGCAGCGGTTCGGCGCCAATCCCAGCGAAGAGCGGGGCAGAGTCCGGCGCGCTTGAACCGTAGTCCGGCGCGCGTTGCGCTCGCGCGGTTCGGCCATACTGCGGCCATGTCTGATCACATGGAAAACGCGAAATGTCCGATTCAAGCAGCCTCAGCTGGGAAGATTTTCTCAAGGTGGAATTCCGGGCGGGGACCATCGTCCACGCCGAGCCCAACGCGCAGGCTCGCAAGCCTGCCTATGTGCTGAAGGTGGATCTGGGCGAGTTGGGGGTGAAAACATCCAGCGCTCAGATCACTGACCATTATCTTGCCGCCGAGCTGATCGGCAAGCGTGTGTTGTGCGTATGCAATTTCCCGCCCAAGCGCGTGGCCGGCGTGCGCTCGGAAGTGCTGGTGACCGGGGTGCACGACGAGGCGGGCAGGGTGATGCTGGCCGAGTTCCCGCTCGCGGCGCCGAACGGCGGCCGGTTGATGTGACGCGATTGGCCGCGCCCGCCCCGGGGAACGGGGCGGGCGGCATGGTTTAGCTCAAACGCTTGATGATGTTGCTATTGCCGTTGGCGCGCACCACCACCCAGCCGGCGGGGATCGGAGAGCCCAGCATCACCTGCAGTTCGGTGCCGATGGCCGCGCCCTTGGTGTAGTAGATGTCGTTGCTGTTGCCGTTGGCGCGGGTGACCACCCAGTCGGCGGGAATGGGCGAGCCCAGCATTACCGTGATCTGGCGGCCATATGACGAGCCGGCGACATTGTGGATGGTGTTGAAGTTGCCCATGGCGCGGGTGATCACCCAGCCGTCGGGCACCGGCGAGCCGACGGCCACTTGCAGCTCCGCTTCCCTCGGCGCGTTGTTGGCGTTGTAAATGTCATTGGAGTTGCCGTTGGGGCGGACGATGACCCATCCCGAAGGAATCGGCGATCCCAGCATCGCGGTGAAGCGCGCGCCGTAGCTGGCGCCGGCGACATAGGTCAGCTGATTGCTTTGGCCTTCCGCACGAGTGACGATCCAGCCGTCCGGTATCGGCGAGCCCACCAGCGCGCTGAGCTGGGTGCCGTAGCTGGCGCCGACGGTGTAGAAGATCACATTGCTGTTGCCGTTGGCGCGGCGGATGATCCAGCCGGCGGGGATGGGGGAGCCCAGCATCACGGTGAATTCCTGTCCGTATCTCGCGCCCTGGGCATCGGTGATCTCGTTCATGGTGCCGGTGGAGCGGGTGATCACCCAGCCGGCCGGCACCGGCGAGCCGACCATGATCCATTGAGTCTGGCCGAAGGAGAGCGGGGAGACCCGTGATTGCGGCGCGGCGCTTTGCGCCGGCGCTGCGGATACGGCACCGGCGCAAAGCGCCGCGGTGAGAATCAGCAATTGGCGGTGGTTCATGTTTGCTCCTGACAAGATGGTTGCGGTGGATAGAGGCAAGGCTGCATTTTGCCGCCATGATATGACATTTGATTTTTGGCGGGTGGTTTTTGCGGGTGGGATTGATCTGGAGCAGGCGAGTTTGGTCTGAGGCGTTGTTTGCCTGACGGCTTGCCGCGTGTCTGCGCCCTGGCGCGCGAGGCCTGGGCGACGTGGGATCGGGCTGGCCGCCGAGGTTTCCCGCCGCGGGCGCTTGCGCCGCCATGCTTGCTGGTTTACCTTGCAGCTTTTCGCCGGACAGTCCGGCTTCCCTTTCTTATCCCATGTCGATCGCCATAGCTGAATTAGCCGAATTTTTGCCGGATGTCGCTCCCTATCCATTGGAGGGGTGCGACGGCGTGGCCGTGATGCGTTGCCGTTTTCGTATTTCAGCCTACGATGACGCCTGGTTCGCCGCGCTGGACGTGGCGCGTCCGGATACGCTGGAGCGGGCGGTGCCCAAAAGAAAGGCGGAGTATCTGGCGGCGCGTTATCTGTGCAAGCTGTTGCTGGAGGCGCGCGGCCTGCCGCCCGGCGTCGGCAGCGGACGGCATCGGCAGCCGTTGTGGCCGGCGGGCTGGACAGGCGCCATCACCCACAGCGACGAAACCGCGATGGTGGCGCTGGCGCCGGCCGATGGCGGGCTGATGCTGGGCATGGATCTGGAGCGCTGGATGTCGGACAAGACCGCAGGCAATGTGCGGGCCGGCATTCTGGTACAGGGGGAGGACGAAGTCCTGGCGGGGCCGTGGATGTTTCCGCATGCGCTGACGCTGGCTTTTTCCGCCAAGGAAAGCCTGTTCAAGGCGCTGTATCCGACAGTGGGCGAGTATTTCGATTTCGACGCGGCGGAAATGGTCCGGGTGGATTGGGACCGGGGGCGTTTCTCCATTCGCCTGCGGAAGACGCTGGCGCCCGGCCTGGAGGCCGGGCGGGCGTTCGATGGCGGTTTTCATCTGCAAGGCGGGCAGGTGCTGACGCTGATCCGGGCGTCTTTCTGAGCCGCGGCCTGGCCGCTCAGCTGTTTTGCCGCTCGGGATCGCCGCGTTGCAGTTGCGCCCAGTAGCCGTAGTTCACTTCCAGGTTCTCCTGCAGGTCCGACAGATTGACGGCGTAGTTGCCGACGATTTGCACCGCCTGCATCGCCAGATTGCATTCCTGCTCCAGCAGCTTGGACAGGGTGTTGGCGTTGCGCAGCTTCTCGGCCTCTCCCAGCCAGCCCAGCCAGTGTTCTACCCAGGTATTTTGCTGCTGCTGCAGTTTCTGCAGCGCGGACTGCTGCAGTTGGAACAGGCTGAACCAGGTTTGCGGCTGCGCGGCGCCGGGCAGCAGAGCGAGCGTGGAGCCGGCGTTGTTGAGGCCGCGGGCCAGCCAGTTGCTGAACAGGGTGTCGACCTTGGCCGGCGCCGCCGCGTTCCGGGCGGTGGCGTCCAGCGCGGCGGACAATTGACGGACGTTGTCGTCGGTATTGGACATGGCGATTCCTTTCTGCGCGCTCAGCCGCCCAGGCGGTCGAGCATGGCGTGGATGGCGCGGATTTGCACCGCGTTGCGCGAGTAGTAGTCCGGATTGGCCGGATCGTCGCTGGAATAGCCCCACCAGTCCCAGCAGCCGTCCGGATTCTGCGCCTGGTTGTCGTCGCTGCCGCTGGCCTGGGGATAGAGGACGATGATGTTGTTGCTGTCGGCCAGATAGTTGTAGCCGGTGGTGGTGACGTAGCGGTTGCCGTAGGGCGGCTGGCTGGAAATGTCGGCGCGGCCGTAGCTGAAGTCGACATAGCTGTAGCCCTGCTTGCAGCCGTGCAGCGCGATGTGCACGCGGGCGGGCGCGCCGTCGGCCACGGTTTGCGGCACGTAGGCGTAGCCGAACTTGCCCATGCTGGCGTAGGCCTGCTGGCCATCGAGGAATTCGGATTGGTCGAAGCGCAGCAGGCGGCCGCTGAGCTTTTCCGCCGGCGGCTTCAGGTCCGGATAGATGTGGTTGAGGATGCGGTGGGACTGCATGAAGCCGCCATTGTTGAGATACGGCGGCTGGTTGAGCGCCAGCGGCGAATCCTCGGGGTTGTCGGTGATCAGCGAGTGGCCTGCCGGCAGGTCATCGTGGTAGGCCAGATTGGCGTCGGACAGGCCCAGCAGCCGGTACAGTTCGCGGGTCTGGGCGACCACCGGGGAATGCACCACATTGTCCTGGGTGCCGGTGAAGATGTAGACGCGGTTGTTGCGCAGATTGGACAGCGCGTCTATTTTTCCGGCCTGTTCGGCTTCCTGGGCCAGTTGCAGCGAGCGGCGGGCGTTCGGCGCCAGTTCGGGTAGCAGCGGCGCCATGCACAGCTGCAGCGCGTTCAGCTCGTAGGCGTCCTCCGCCAGCGGGGCCGCGCCGCGAAATGTTTCCACGCCGCGGTACGGGCCGCCGGCCACCACGCCGGCGCCGGCGAAGCTGGCGGAGTGGGCCAGATGCAGCTGCACCGTCATGAACGCGCCCGAAGACAGGCCGGAGACCGAACTCTTGCCTTTCTCCACTTCGTATTTTCCCAGCCGCACCACTTCCGGGAATATGTTGGGCATCGCAAACCTCCTGTCTGTTCAAGCGTTGGGAAACGGAACCTGCGCGAGGCATTGTCAGCGCATTTATTGACATTTGCGTGACCGCGGTCATCTGGTATGACGGCGCGTTGACAGAGAGACGGTTTGCGTGTTGTGCGGCGCACAACGCATGATCGGGATGCGCGGGGAGGGGCCTAGCCGGCGGCGGACTGTTGCAGCCAGTCGATCACCGCTCGCAGCCGGAACGGCATGGGATCGAGTTTGGGGTGGACCAGATAGTAGGCATAGCGCTCCACCGGCTCGAACGCGCCCAGGGGCAGCGTCAGCTGGCCGTTGTCCAGCAGCGGCTGGGCGAGCCTGCGGCGGGCGATGGCGACGCCGGCGTGGCCGACTGCGGCGGCCAGGCACAGATCCGAGCGGTCCAGCGTCAGCCCGCGCGGCGGCAGCAGGGATTCGCCGCCATGCCGGCGGGCCCACAGCGTCCACTCCGCGTCGTGGGCGGCCTGGCGCCAGGCTTGCGCGTCGTGCAGCAGCCTGCAGTCGCGCAGCCGCGCCGGATCGGCCGTCAGGCCATGGCGTTCCGCGTAGGCGGGGCTGCAGACGGGCGCCATCTCTTCGTCCATCAGCTTGCGGGAGACCAGGCCCGGGAAATGGCCGTCGGCGTAGTACAGCGCCAGATCGGCGCGGCCGCCGCGGAAGTCTGCGTCGCCGTTGCCGGTGCGGATATCGAACTCGATCCGCGGATGGCGTTCGGCGAGGGCGGCCAGGCGGGGCGCCAGCCAGCATTGGGCGATGGAGGGGTGGGCATGGAGGGCGACGCGGCCGGAAGGCTCGGCGCCGGCTTCGGGGTAGAGCGCGGCGTCGAGCTCGGCCATGCTTTTTTCCAGCGCGGCGAAGATGCGCTCGCCGTCCGCGGTGAGACGGATGTTGCGGGTCAGGCGCCGAAACAGCAGCAACCCCAGCGAGCGCTCCAGCCGGGCGATGCGGTGGCTGACCGCGCTCGGCGTCAGGCACAGCTCGTCGGCGGCCGCGGCGAAGCTCAGCCGGCGCGCGACGGCCAGGAAGGTGTGCAGATTGGCGAGCTGGCCGCCGTCAAGCCGTGTCGGATGCATCGGCGCTCAGCTCGTCAAGCCGCGGCCGCGCCGCAGGTAATCGTCCATTTCCGCCTCCGGAACCATGCTGCCGCCCGTCGCCCAGATCAGGTGAGTGGCGTGGGCGAGCCGCTCCGCGTCCAGTCCCATGCGCTGGCGATAGCCCTGGTTTTCGTCCAGCACGCGGGCGATGCCGGGCGCGCCTGCCAGCGCCGAGGGTTCCAGGCGCAGGCCTTCCGCCTGCTCCAGCATGGCCAGCAAGCGGAACAGCTCGTCGTCGTCCACCGTGTAATAGCCGTCTATCAGTCTTTGCATCGCGCGGCCGACAAAGCCGGAGGGGCGGCCGACGGCCAGTCCGTCGGCGGCGGTGCGGTTATCGATGCCGAAGTCCTGCACCGAGATCCGGTCGTGCAGGCCGGTGAGTACGCCCAGCATCATGCAGGGCGAATGGGTGGGCTCGGCGAACAGGCAGTGGACGGAGTCGCCGAAGGCCAGCTTGAGCCCGAAGGCTACGCCGCCGGGGCCGCCGCCGACGCCGCAGGGCAGGTAGGCGAACAGCGGATGGTCGGCGTCCACGCGCACGCCGGCCTCCGCCAACTGGGCCTTCAGCCGTTCCGCCGCTACCGCGTAGCCCAGGAACAGGTGGGCGGAGTTTTCATCGTCGACGAAGTGGCAGGATGGATCGCTTGCGGCCTGCTTGCGGCCTTGCTCCACGGCCGCGCTGTAGTCGGAATCGTACTCCGCCACGGTTACGCCGTGCGCGCGCAGCTTGTCTTTCTTCCATTGCCTCGCGTCGGAGGACATGTGCACGGTGGCCTGGAAACCCAGTTTCGCGGCCATGATGCCGATGGATAGGCCGAGGTTTCCGGTGGAGCCGACGGCGACGCGGTGGCGGCCGAACAGCGCGCGGGCCTCCGGGCCGTCCAGTTTCGCGTAGTCATCGCCGGGATGGAGCAAGCCGTGGGCCAGCGCCAGCTCCTCCGCGTGCTTCAGCACTTCGTAGATGCCGCCGCGCGCCTTGATCGAGCCGGAGATCGGCAGATGGCTGTCGGCCTTCAGCCAGAGCTGCCCAGGCAGCTCCATGCCGTAGCGGCGCTCCAGCGCTTGCCGGAAGGCTGCTGCTGGCAGCAGCGGGGATTCGATGATGCCGCCGCTGTCTGCGGTTTCAGGGAAGGCGCGGCGGATATAGGACGCGAAGCGTTGCAGGCGGGCGGAGGCATTGGCGACGTCGCCGATACCCAGGCCGGCGTCGCCCAGCGCCTGGGCGGCGGGCGCGATCGCGGGATTGAACCAGGCGCACTCGCGCAGATCGGTCAGGTCCCGAATTTCGGGGTGAATCTGCCGCCATTCGTCCAGCGTCTTGCCGTGAATCATTTGGATGTCCTGTCTTGGCCGCGGAAGTCCGGCGGAAGTCGCCATTAAACGACAGCCCGAGGCGGCTGGCAAAAGACGAATTTTCAGGCGATGGCTGATCCCCGTTCAAGCGCGGCGACATTCTGTGAGTCCGTTTCATGTTGCGCGGCGTCAATGTCGCGCATGGTTTTTGCAACTGGCTGTTTGACAGGCATCGCCTTATGCGCCATATCGCAATAATCGGTGGCGGCAAATTCGATTGGCATGCCGCAAGCATCGGCGGCTTTCAATTTTCTCTTCCATACTCCGGCTGAAAGATGAATCCTTCCGACATCAAGGCGGATCCTAGACCCAGGATACTGTTGTGCTGTGCCGCGCTGTGGTTGTGCGCTTACGGCTTGCTGGCTTTGCTGGGAGGCGGTTTTTCCGGCTATCTTGCAGTGTCCCTGCTGGCCGCGGGATGCCTGCTGGCGGTCTGGCTGCTGGGCGCGCTGCCGCACCCGCAGCCTGTCGACGATGGCTTGTCCGAGGCGCGTGAGAAGATGTTGAGCGGACTGGGCCTGTTGGGCAATGGCATTTCAGACGTGTCCGGCGCGGTGGAGCGGGACGTGTCGCAGATGCAGACCATTCTGAGCGACGCCATTGTCAAGTTGGTGCAGGGGTTTTCCGACATCGAGGCGATGCTGCGCGAGCAGCAGGCGCTGGCGCTGAAGATCGTCCAGCATGGCGATCATGGCGACGGCGCCGGTTTCGACGCGTTTCTCAAGCGCACTTCGCAGAGCATGACGGAATTCGTCGACAACACTGTCAGCACCAGCAAGACGGCCATGGTGCTGGTTGATCGCATGCATGAGATCAAGAAGCGGGTCGACGCGGTGGAGAGCGCGCTCGGCGACATGGCGGAAATCACCGCCCAGACCAATATGCTGGCGCTGAACGCCGCGATCGAGGCGGCCCGCGCGGGCGAGGCCGGTCGGGGATTCGCGGTGGTGGCCGACGAGGTGCGCAAGCTGTCGCAGCGCTCTTTCGATTTTTCCGGGCAGATACGCCAGTCGATAGACCTGATGGTGCAGGCCATCGAGCATGCTAAATCGGAGATATTCGAGATGGCGTCCCGCGACATGAATTTCGCGCTGGACGCGAAAACCCAGATCGAGGACATGCTGGGACAACTGTCGCGGATGAATTCGGACACGGGGCAGGCGGTGGACCAGCTGTCGCAGATCGCCGGGCGGGTCGGAGACAGCGTGCGCTCCACGGTGACCGCGCTGCAGTTTCAGGACCTGGTGTCTCCGCTGGTGCGCAATGTCAGCAGCCGGATGCAGGGGTTTTATCAGGTGGGTGACAGCATGCGCCAGATGAACGGCAAGGATGAAATCGACAGGCTGGAGGACATGCGCCGCCAGTTGCAGCAACTGGTCGACAGGCATCAGGCCAACAGCGCCGCGCCGCAGGGCATGTCGGCCGGCGACATCGATCTGTTCTGAGCGGGCAGATATGTCACGCAAGGGCTTGCAGTCAGCCGCGCGATCGGCGGAACGAACCGCTTCTGCTCAGGGCGGCCAATGGAGGGCGGCGAGATGGGAGTCAGGCTGGGCAAGACTGCGGACAAGTCGGTGATCGCGGTAGAGGGCCGGTTCGATTTTCAGCAGCACGAGGCGTTTCGGGCGTGCCTGGACGAAGCTCTGGAACGCGGAGGCGGCCTGGGGCTTGAGGTTGACTTGTCGCGGGTGGATTACCTGGAAAGCTCGGCGTTGGGCATGCTGCTGGTGATGCGCGACCGGGCCAAGGCGCTTGGGATAGACAGCATCGCGCTGCTGGGCTGCCGCGGCTTCGTGCGGCAGATTCTGGTCGTGGCCAGCTTCGACAAATTCTTCACCCTTCGCTGAGCGTCCCATGGACCGCACATTCACAGTGCTGGTGGCCGAGGACGTCGAGCCCACCCGGCTGTTGATGGGCCTGGTGATCGAGGAGATGGGTCATCAGGTCTGGTATGCCGAAAACGGTCTGCAGGCGGTTGAGCAATGCCGGCGGGAGCTGCCGGACATGGTGCTGATGGACATGATGATGCCGTTGATGGATGGCCACGAGGCCACCCGGCAGATTCGCCAGCTGTGTTCGGACCATTGGCTGCCCATCATCTTCCTCAGCGCGCGCAGCGACGAAGAGGCTCACATCAGCAGCCTGGACCTGGGGGCCGACGACTACCTGCCCAAGCCGATCAACCTGACCATGCTGGCGGCCAAGATCCGCGTGATGCAACGGATCAGCGAAATGCAGCGGCGGATTTCCGACGACGCCCGCCAACTGGTCAGTTATTACCACACCAACGAGCGCGAGCAATTGTTCGCCAAGCATGTGCTGGACAGCATCGTGGGCGGCGAGGGGCAGGATCTGCCGGGCGTGCGCAGCTGGCAGCAGTCCGCGGAACAGTTCAGCGGCGACGTGCTGGCCCGCGCGCTGTCGCCGACCGGCCAGCTGTGCATCATGCTGGCGGACAGCACCGGACACGGATTGTCCGCGGCGCTGTCTTGCCTGCCCGCGGTCGACATTTTCTATGCGATGGCGCGGCGAGGTTTCCCGTTGACCTCTATGGCGCGCGAGATCAATGCCAAGCTCAACCGCTTGCTGCCGGTGGGGCGTTTCGTCGCCGCGGCGCTGATCACTATAGACTGGGAACTGGGCTGCGTCGAAGTCTGGAACGGCGGCATTCCCTGCGTGATGTTCGTCGATGACGACGGTTGTCCGATGAAGGAATGGAAGTCGCAATATCCGCCGCTGGGGATCTTGTCCGCCGACGAGTTCTGCTGGGGCAGCGAAACTTATTTCTGGGAGCAGAGCGGGCAACTGGTGGTGTGTTCCGACGGATTGACCGAAGCCGAGAGTCCTGGAGGCGAGCAGTTCGGAATGGGAGGGTTGCTGCAGGCGCTGATATCGAACCCGGCCTCGCCGCTGGACGGCATCCGGCTGGCCGTGCTGGAGCATTTGAGCGGCGCGAATAACCGCGACGACATCTCATTGGGCGTGGTCAGGCTGGAGGCGGGCGTTAACGCCGCGCTGGACCGAGTGGCGGATCACCTGGGGCGCGACGACGGCGGCCAACTGAGCTGTTGGCGGGTACGGCTGGTTTTCGGCGTGGAGGAGTTGCGGCGCGATCAAAGCATTCCGCTATTGATCGGCTGGCTGAATCAGCTGGGCTTTCGCGGGCGGCAATTCAAGGAAGTGTTGTTGATCGTATCGGAGCTATTCAATAACGCGCTTGACCATGGCGTGCTGGGGCTGGACTCCGGCATGAAAGACCAGTCGGATGGATATGAGCGCTATTTCATGCTGAGGCGCGAACGACTGGCGGAGCTGGAGCGGGCCGAGGTTGAATTGGTGCTTGAGCGCCGGAGGGAGGATGGCGGCGACGCGGTGTTGATACGCTTGCGGGACAGCGGAACGGGGTTTGATTACCCGGCCCTGATGGAAAAGCTGAACCGGCAGGCCGGCAGCCACCGCCATGGCCGCGGAGTGTCCCTGGTGAACGCCTTGTGCGCGAGACTGGCTTACCATGGCCGGGGAAACGAAGTGGAGGCGGAATTCAGGCTGTAAGGTTTCGCCATCGACAAGAGGGAGCCGGTCTGATGATGTCCTTGTCCGACAGCTTGTCTGCGCCGTCCCGACGCGGCGCCGCCGCCTTGGCCGGCGCCGTCGCGCTGTCCACGTTCTGGGCGCTGGGGCTGGCTCGCGGCCATGGCCTGATCGTTCCCCTTTACGGCAACGCGCTTGCCTTGCTGCTGCTGTGGCGGGCCTGGACGCGGCCCGGGCGCCATGCGCTGGCGCTGGCCGCATTCTGGCTGGGCGGCTGGGCCCATCTGGGTGCGCTGCCCGCCGCCGAGCTGGCTGTCGTCAGTTGGCTGCAGGCGGTTGGCGCGGGAATGTTGCTGAGCCGGGCAGTAGAGCGCGGAGCGGCAGCAGGCGGGCTGGCGGCGGCGCTGCTGCCGGGCGCGCCGGGCGCGCTGCTGCTTTGGATGCATCCATGGCTGGATGCCGGCAGCTGGTACGCGGGCGGCATCGTGGCGGGGCTGACGCTGTTGCCGCCATGGGCGGCGCTGAGGCGGTTCGGCGCCGCCGGTTTGAAGCTGGACCGCGTATTGATGCTGGTAGCCCTCGCGCTTGCCTGGTGCGCGCTGACGGCGAGGTGGCGGCCGTTGAGCGTCGCCGATCTGGCTCTGCCCGTATTGCTTGCGGGACTGCTGCTGGATGCTTCCGGCGCGATGCTGGCGCTGCCGCTGATGGCCGTTCTGGCTTGTGAAACCCTGATTCGTCTTTTTCCGGAAGCCATGCCGGAGCCGCTGCGCCACCCGGGGCCGCTGGTCTGGTCCGCCCAGGCGCTGTTCTGGCTGGCCGCCGCGCTTTTGCCCCATGCGGCCGGGCAAGTTCTGAGCGCGCGCGCGGAGCGGTCGCTGGGGCGGAGGCGTCTGTCGCAGGCGCTCAATGGTCTTGAAAGCCATGGCGCGCTGCTGGACGAGGGAGGGCGGCTGCTGGAGGCGAGCGATGGGCTGCGTCGCCTGCTTGGCGCCGGGCTGCGTGGCCAGGACATGGCGGCTTGCTGCGCGCCGGAGGATGTTCCGCGCTGGCGCGCGGCCCTGGCGCGACGCGACGCGACGCAGCGGTTGCGCTTGCGGCTGCTGGCCGGAGAGGATGCTTTCCTCCATTGCGAACTCGGCCTGACGCCGCTGGAGGAGGGGGCGGACGGCATGGCCTGGTTGTTGCGGGTGGAGGTTCTGGCGCAGCAGAGACCGGACGAGCGCGAGGCCGCGGCTATTCAGGCGCAGTTGGAGTCGTTGCTTGCCGCGTTCGATATCGGGCGGTGGACGTGGGACGCGGCGGCGCAGTCATTGGCGTGGGATGAGCGGATGCGCGTGCTGCACGGGGCCGGCGGCGAAGAAACGGTCAACTGGGCGCGCTGGCGGAGCTGCGTGCATCCGGACGAGCTGGCGGCCTGGGATGGGCTCTGGACCGATGAGTTGCGCGGGCTGGCGGCCGAGGGCTGGGATTATCGCATCGTGGACGGCGAAGGCCGCTTGCGCTGGTTTCGGCTGTGCGCCCAGGTGGAGCGGGACGAGGCTGGGCGGGTACTGCGAGCCGAGGGCGTGTGCTGGGACGCGGGCAGTCTGCAGGAGGGGCGGGCCGAATTGCGCCGTGTGCGCGACGAGCTGCAAACCGTGCTTGATTCGATGCCGGCGATGGTCAGCTATTGGGACGGCAATCTGCACAATGTTTTCGCCAACCGCGCCTATCTGGACTGGATGGGGCTGGAGATGGGCGACGTCATGGGGCGCCATCTGCGCCATGTGGTCGGAGACGAGCGCTACCGCGCCAACCAACCTTATATCCAGGGCGCGCTGGACGGCGTGGCCAGCCTGTCCGAGCGCTGCATCATCGACCTGAGCGGCCAGGAGCGGCATCTGCTGGCGCATTACGTTCCGCATTGGCAGCAGGAGCAAGTCAGCGGATTTTACGTGTTCGTCACCGACATCACGCCGCTGAAGCAGGCGCAGCGGGAGCGGCAGGAGGTGCAGGCCAGGCTGCAAGGCATTATCGATTCCGCCAGCGATTTCGCGATCATCGCCACCGACTTGCGGGGCGAGATCAGCATTTTCAGCGCCGGCGCCGAGCGCATGCTGGGATATCGCGCCGATGAACTGACGGGACTGGCCACGCCGATGATCCTGCATCTGCCGGAGGAGGTGGCCAGGCTCGAGAGCGAGCTGTCGGAAGAGCTGGGGAGGCCGGTTGCCGGCTTTGATGTTTTCGTGGAGAAAACGCGTCGGGGCGGCAGCGTCATTCAGGAGTGGACTTACCGCCACAAGGATGGCCGGCACATCCCGGTCAGCCTGGTGACCACCGGCATCTGGCAGGATGGCTGGCTGCATGGCTTCGTCTGCATCGCCAAGGATGTCCGCGCGGAACGGGAGGCGACGCGGATGCTGGAGCTGGCCAAGGAACAGGCCGAAAGCGCCAGCCGGGCCAAGAGCGAATTCGTCGCCAACATGAGCCATGAAATCCGCACGCCGATGAACGGCGTGCTCGGCATGCTGGAGCTGCTGTCCAGCACCAGGCTGGACGGCGCCCAGCGCGACTATCTGGACATGCTGCAGCTGTCCTGCCGCTCGCTGATGGCCATCCTCAACGACATCCTGGACTTTTCCAAGATGGAGGCCGGCAAGCTGGAAGCGGCCCGAGTCGATTACGACCTGAACGAGGTGCTGGGCGCGCTGGCGGCGATGATGTCGATGAATGCCGCCCGCAAGTCGTTGGAGCTGGTGATCGCCGTCGAGCCGGATGTGCCCGGAGGCTTGGTCGGCGATCCTCTCAAACTGCAGCAGGTGCTGGTGAATCTGGCCGGGAATGCGATCAAGTTCACCGAGCGGGGCGAGGTGGCGGTAACGGTGGGGCTGGAGAGGGGGGCTGCCGGCGACAAGTTGTTGTTCTCCGTTCGCGATACCGGCCTGGGTATGGACGAGGCGCTGTTGAAAACGGTATTCGACCCCTTTGTCCAGGCGGACTCCTCCAATACGCGGCGTTTTGGCGGCACCGGCCTGGGGTTGACGATTTCCCAGCGTCTGGTCGAACTGATGGGCGGCGAGATGGGGGTGGAAAGCCGATTGGGCGAGGGCAGCCGCTTTTGGTTTTCCTTGCCTTTCGAGGTCGCCGGGGAGGCGCGCGCGGCGGCTGCCGCCCTTGGGCGCGTGCTAGTGGTGGACGACAATGCAGGCAGCCGGCAGGCAGTCTGCTGGCATGTGCAGCGCCTGGGCGGATCGCCCGAAGGGACGGCGGACGCGGATGAGGCTCTGGCTGTCCTGGCGGGAGAGGAAGGTGCGGCATTCGGGATCGTCCTGGTGGACTGGCGGCTGGGAGAAGAGAGCGGGCTGGCGCTATGCGGCGAGATACGCCGGCGCTGGCCGGACCGCGACATCGCCTTGATCGCGATGGCGAGAGCCGACGACAGGGGCAGGCTGGGCCGGGCGGCGGAGCGAGAGGCGTTGAATGGCGTGCTGGTGAAGCCGGTAATCGCCGGGGCGCTGGCCGATGCCTGGCGAAACGCGCGCGCGCGCGGAGCGGAATCCGGGGCGAGGCTGTTCGGCGCCAGGCCCGCGGGATGGCGGCCGGCGCGCATCCTGCTGGTGGAGGATAATCCTATCAACCAACAGGTGGCTTGCGGCTTATTGCAGCAGGCAGGCTTGCAAGTGGAGACCGTGGAAAACGGCCGGTTGGCGGTGGACGCGTTGAGGGAGCGGGGCGGAGATTACGCGCTGGTGTTGATGGACAGGCAGATGCCGGTGATGGACGGCGATACCGCGGCGTCGTTGATACGCGGAGAGCTGGGGCTGAAACTGCCCATCATCGCGATGAGCGCGGGCATGTCGCCCGAGGAATGGTCGGGGTGCCTGCGCGCCGGCATGGACGAGTTCATCGCCAAGCCTATACAGCTCGATCGCTTGTACGCGGTGCTGGATCGTTACCTGGATTGGCCGCCAGAGGAAGAAAAGGCCGTCGAGCCGGATGAGGTCGTATTTTCAGCAGAGCTGATGCGTCTGGCTGGCTCCAGCCCCGCCGCGCGCGAGCGGGTGCGCAAGCTGATGCAGATGCTGATCGATACCAGCGGACCGGAGATGACGCGGATCCAAACCAGTTTGGAGCAGGGTTTGCTGGATGCCGGCGCCAGGCAGCTGCATGCCTTGCGCGGCAGCGTGGGCTCGTTTGGCGCGGCGGATCTGGTGTCTCTTCTCAAGGGTCTGGAAAAAGCGGTCAAGGAAGGGCGAAGCCAGAGTTGGCCGTCATTGCTGCAGGATATCGAATTGGAGCTGGAGCGGGTGGCAGGCGCGGCGCGAGCCTGGCTGGCGGATAATCCTGCCTGACGCGCTGGACGGATGATTTGTTTCTGCTGGATGAAGCATTGGCGGCTTGCTCTGCTTGGGACACTGTCGGGAACAAATTTGGTCCAAGCTATAGCGTATTGCAGCGGTTTGTGCAGGGGTGTGGTGGGGATGTGTTTCTTGGGAAAGCCTTGATTTGCGGGCTTTGGTGGGTCGTAGTGGGCTATGGAGGGAAACGTTAAAACTAGGGTTGGTGCGAAAGGAGAGACTCGAACTCTCACGCCTTGCGGCGCTGGAACCTAAATCCAGTGCGTCTACCAATTCCGCCACTCTCGCATCCAAATGGCTTGCAAACGCGGGCTGTCGCCCACATCTGTGCCTTGAGGGAAGGCGATATTACCCCAAGGATTCGCTCAAGACAAGCAGGAAGAAGGAATGGAAACTTATTCCCTTCGGCATGGTCTGTTGCTTACAATCCCAAAAGTCGTCCCAGAATAATCAACTCAGGAGAGTTTCACATGCACCCGGATTTTCAAACGGCCTACCAATCGACCCCGATGGCCGATGTTCGCAACAAAGTGTTGCGCAACACCTATGGCCTGCTGGGCCTGTCGATGATCCCGACCGTCATGGGCGCCATCGTGGGCACCCATATGAGTTTCGCGTTCCTGGCCGGCAGCCCCATCATCGGCATGCTGCTGATCATGGCGGTGTTCTACGGCCTGGTCTTCGCCATTGAGAAGAACCGCTACAGCTCGCTGGGCGTGTTCCTGATGCTGGGCTTCACCTTCATGATGGGCGTCCTGCTCGGACCCTTGCTGCAGTTCGCGCTCAAGTTCTCCAATGGCGGCCAGCTGATCATGACCGCCGGCGCGGCCACGTCCGTCGTGTTCTTCGTGATGGCCGCCATCGCCACCACCACCAAGCGCGACCTGTCGGGCCTGGGCAACTTCCTGACCGTGGGCGCCATCGTGCTGATGGTGGCCGTGGTGGCCAACCTGTTCCTGCGCATGCCGGCGTTCCAGCTGATGATTTCCGCTGCATTCGCGCTGTTCAGCTCGCTGATGATCCTGTGGCAGGTGAAGACCGTGGTTGACGGTGGCGAGAACAGCTACATTTCTGCCGCGCTGTCCATCTACATCAGCATCTACAACCTGTTCACCAGCCTGTTGCAGCTGCTGCTGGCCTTCGGCGGCAACCGCGACTGATCGCACCTCATACTGGCAATCCAAACCCTCCGCTTCGGCGGAGGGTTTTTTTATCGCATGCGCAAAATACCGGTCCACTCGACAGGAGTGGAGCGTTTTTTGAGCGCTCGCTGGTGTTGTTTGGTTTTTGGCGAGGGGGAAAGCGTTGAACTGGTCCGGTAGAAGCGCGTCGAATCGATTCGCTTATTCAAATCACTAGAAGGAGAAAACATGAAGATCGATTTGGCGGGATGCCGGTTGGCTTTGCTCGCCGCGTTGTTGGCGGTGCCGTTTGCTCATGCCGCCGAGGGGGGCGCGGTAAAAACCGAGACGCTGCTCAAGACAGAGCGCTCCTGGGATGGCGACCTTTACAAGGCCTATCCGGCGGGGCAGCCGGAATTGACGATGGTGCGCATCATGATTCCGCCCCATACCAGCCTGCCTTGGCACAGCCATCCGTCTCCCAACGCCGCGTATGTGGTCAGTGGCGAACTGACTGTGGAAAGCCGGGATGGAAAACGCCAGAAGCATCTGAGCGCCGGCGACACGCTGGCGGAGATGGTAGGCACCCAACACCGCGGCGTTACCGGGGACAAGCCGGTGGAGCTGTTGGTATTTTACGCTGGGGCAACCGGCGTGCCGCTCAGCGCCAAGGCCGAGTAGCCTGATGAAGATAAACCGCGTTCAGTTTTCTTTGGACAGGACGCGGTTTGTCGTTTCCAAGCGTTTTTTCGAGATCGTCTTCTTGTGAGGTATGAGAGAGTCTCAGCCCACCCGCATCAGCCGGTAGGTGTTGCGCCCGGCGGCCTTGGCCTGGTACAGGCCCTCGTCGGCGATTTCCAGCAGCCGTTCCGGCGTGATGTCGGGCATGTAGGCATAGGCGACGCCGATGCTGGTGGAGACGCGGCGGCGCTCGCCTGACAGCTTTGCATCCTGGCAGACCGCCGCCATCAGCTTGTCGACCACGGCTGTCGCGGTACGCTCGGAGTCCAGGCCGACCAGCAGCACGACGAACTCGTCGCCGCCCAGCCGGGCGACATGGTCTGTGCCGCGCACGTTCTGCCGCAGCCGTCCGGCGAAAATCTTGATCAGCTCGTCGCCGGTGGCATGTCCCAGCGTGTCGTTCACTTGCTTGAAGTGATCGATGTCGAGAAACAACAGCGCCAATGCCTGGCGCTTCAGGTAGTGGTGCTTGATCTCGTCGCCCAGGATGTCCATGAAAGCCGCGCGGTTGAGCAAGCCGGTCATCGCATCCTGGGTGACCTTGTTGCGCAGCTCGATTTCCCGCGCGCGCGACTGGGTGATATCCCAGATCATCACGTAAAACCCCGACACCGTGCCGTCTGCGTGCTGTTGTGGAATGTAGCGGCCCTCCACATAGCGCTGGCTGCCGTGCAGGAACATTTCCATCTCGAAGGCGGCAGCCTGCCCCTGCAGCGCCTGCTCGACATAGGGCCGCACCGCCGCATAGCTTTCCTCCCCCAGGAAATCGCGCATATTGCGGCCTATCACCTGCTCCGGCGCAATGCCGAACAGCCGGGTGTAGGTCTTGTTGCAATAGCGATAGCGTTGATCGCCGTCGACGAAGGCCACCAGCGCAGGAATGGAGTCGGTGACGGTCTTGAGCAGGGCCTCGCGCAGGACCAGGTCCAGCTCGGCCAGTTTCTTTTGCGTGATGTCGCGCACGCTGATGCTGATGCCGTCTCCTGCGCGGACGATTTCCTGGTGGATCCAGGTGGGGTGGCTCGCGTCGTAGGCTTTGGGCACTTCTTCGGACAGCGGCATGCCGGTGTCGATGACCTGCTTATAGCTTTCGAAGTGGTTGGAGACGTTCAGCGAGGCCGCCAGCGCTTTCCAGTTCCGGCCTATCGTTTCGTCCCGGCGCAACTGCCACATCCTTTCCGCCTCGGCGTTGATGTAGACCACGCGGAAATCATCCACCTCGCCGATGTGGTCGCGCAGCGCCTCCATGATGATGAACGCGTCCATATTGGCTTCGGCCGCGTTGCGGAAGCGCTCGGCCGCCAATTCCGCCATCCGGTTGGATTGCAGCACCTCGCGCAGCAGCGGCGAAGTGCGCCAGCGCAGGATCAAGGTGCCCAGCGTGACCATCGCCAGCATGATCAGCGCGTCGATCTCCAGGTCATGGCGGATCGGCGCCAACAGGTCCGCCACCCTGATCTTGTAGCTGAAAGCGAGCCCGCTGTCGCTGACCGGCGCATAGGCGCTGATCACGTCGCGGCCAGAGTAGTCGACCGTGTGCATCGAACCGCTTTTGCCGGAAAAGGCCGGCCACATGGTGAAGTGGTGGATGTTGCCGGCGATCGGTATCGTGGGTCCGGGATCCCGCGGCGACTGCGAGAAGCAACGCAGATCGTGGTCGTCGTGGCCGCACAGCGCGTACAGGCCGCTGAGCCCGTCGCGCGGGGCGGTGTCCTGGACGATGCGGTCGAACATCTCCAATTTCTGTTCGATCACCAGCCGCGATGAGCCGGCCGAGGTGCGGTAGATCGCCTCGGTGCGGTACAGGTAATGGCCGTTCCATAGCAGCCAGGAGCCGGCGGGCGAGCGCAGCGCCAGGGCCTGGCGGGGCCGGGTTTCGAAGTAGCCGACCTGCACCAGCGCGCGGCCCGCCGCATCCTGGATGGCGATGCCGTTCAGCGTCATGTGGTTGCGCGCCGCCAGCTCGGCGGCGGCGGCGCTGGCGTCCAGCTTTCCCCGGCTGGCGTCTTCCAGCAATTTTTGCATCGACGGGCGCTGGTAGATGCGGCGGGCGATATCGTCGCTGATGCCGAACTGGGCCACCAGCAGCGCAGCGCGTTGCCGCACGCTGTTGGCCATCACCGTGCTCAGGCTGCGCTCGTGCGCGGCGCTGGAGACGCGGTAGATCAGCAGGCCGGTGGCCAGCGAGATGGAGATCAGCAGCGCGGTGGCGGTCACTGAAATCGAATCGGCCATGTCTTGGGAGCGAAGATGGCGGCGAAGCGCCTGTCGCCTCAGCGCATCCAGCCCCAGGGCGGCGGAAATGACGCCCAGCGCGGTCAGCAGCGCCATCCGCACCGAGGCGCCCCAGCTGTACAGCAGCTCCAGATTGACCAGGTACGCCACCGCCCCCAGCACGCCGAGCAGCAGCGGCAGCAATACGCAGATCTTCACCGCTCGGCGCCGGGACGGCGTGGAGCCCGGCTGCAGCAGCAGGCCGCAGCCCAGTGCGACCAGCGCCAGCGCGGTCGGTGGCGCCATCCGGCCCGGGTGGGGCACCATGTCGTGCCGCCAGGCGTGCAGTTGGGGCAGGTCCAAGCCCAGAGACCTGCCGCTCAGGTGCTCCAGCAGCGCGACCGCCGCCATCGCCAGCACCAGCGCCGCCAGCAGCCGGTGCGCCCGCCATTGCGGCCGCCACAAGGCCAGCGGCAGCGCGAGGCCGTACAGGATCAAGCAGAGCGCGGTGGCGATCACCATGTGGATGTTTTCCGGAATCAGGGCGGGAGTGCGGAGAATCCAGCCGCTGATGACGTCCGTTCCCAGCAGGATCAGGAAAAGGCTTGCCGCGATGGCCAACAATCGATATCGGTCATGCAGCAGCTGTCGTTTGAGTTCGGTGATGGACAGGGTAAGTCGGTGCACTTCATTCCATTCTGCGAGCCGGCGCGAAGGGTTCCTATACGAAATGTTAGGACAAATATAGACGCGGGCGGCCCGCCGGCCGGAATAAACCGCGCGGACGCTTGGCAAACCATTTGCGCGGAATATTGCAATGCCGCATGGCTTTGATTTGCTGATTCTAATTTGAACGGTATAAATTGTTTGGCGCAGGCCCGAGACGCGCCGCGGCAAGACGGCGCTCCGGGCATAGACCGAGGAGAGACTGCCATGCAAGCGAAAATATCCGTCGGCGCGTCGCTGATCGAGCGCCGTTCCATAGACTTCATTCCAGAAGGCGAGCGGCATGGCCGCGTGTTCAGCCAGTTCACGCTGTGGCTGGCGGCCAATCTGCAGATCACCGCGGTGGTCACCGGCGCGCTGGCGGTGGTGCTGGGCGGCGATGTCGTCTGGTCCATCATCGGCCTGCTGCTGGGGCAGGTCGCCGGCGGCGTGGTGATGGCCTTGCATGGCGCGCAGGGCCCCAGGCTGGGGCTGCCGCAGATGCTGGCCTGCCGCGCGCAGTTCGGCGTCAAGGGCGCGGTATTGCCGCTGGCGCTGGCTTGCGTCATGTATCTGGGCTTCAACGCCACCGGCATGGTGCTGTCCGGCCAGGCGCTGGGCCAGCTGTTCAAGATAAGCGACGCCGCAGGCAGCCTGTTGTTCGCGCTGGCGGTGCTGCTGGCCGCGGCGCTGGGCTATAGGGCGATACACCGGCTGGGCCGCGTGGCCAGCCTGCTTGGCCTGCTGGCTTTCTGCTATCTGTTCATGCGTTTGCTGGGGCGGGTGGATCTGCTGCCGCTGCTGGTGGCGCATACCCGTTTCGAGCCGGCCGTCTTCACCGTCGCGATATCGCTGTCGGCATCCTGGCAGATCGCCTTCGCGCCCTATGTGTCGGACTATTCGCGCTATCTGCCGTCGGCCACGCCTCCTGCGCGGGTGGCGCTGGCGATAGGCTTGGGTTCTGGCCTGGGCGCGCAGATCGCGATGTCGCTGGGGGTGCTGGTGGCGGCCATCGGCGGCGCGGCGTTCCGCGGGCATGAGGTCGCCTACTTTGTCGGCCTGGGCGCTGACGGCGCCATCGCCGCCGCGCTGTTCTTCTGCGTGGCGTTCGGCAAGATCACGATTTCCACGCTCAACGCTTACGGCGGCTTCATGTGCGCGGGCAGCATCGCGTCGGCGTTCGGCGCGCGGCCGGAGGCGTTGGGGCCGCGCCGGCGCTGGCTGATCGTCGCGGCGATGGCGCTGGTTTCCCTATCCATCGCGGTGTGGGCGCAGCATGGCTTCCTGCCGTTGTTCAAGTCCTTCTTATTGCTGCTGCTCGCCTTGTTCACGCCTTGGAGCGCGGTCAATCTGGTGGATTTTTATCTGCTGCGCGGCGGCAAGCTGGACATGGCGGCGCTGGAGGGGACGGACTACCGTTGGCCGGGTTTGCTGGCCTATCTGGCGGGCGTGCTGTTGCAGCTGCCGTTCATCGACAGCGCCTTGTTCAGCGGTCCGATGGTCCGCGCGCTGGGAGGGGCGGACGTGTCCTGGCTGGTGGGTTGGCTGGGGACGGCCAGCCTGTACTGGCTGATGATGCGCCGGGGCGCGGCCGCGTTGGCGGCCGTCCCCGGTGGAGGGCGGATGTCCGGCTAGACCGTTACCATGGCCGCGCCGAGGATGGGCATTGCGGCACTACCGGCGCGTTGCTGCCGGTATCGATGAAGCCGTCGCTGATCCAATGGCCGGCGGCGGTGCGATTCCAGATGTCGGTGCGGCCCCAGACGCCGTCCACCGCCTCGCCGCGGGCATGGCATTGCAGCGCCACCTGCTCGCCGCGGGCGGCGTTGCCGACGATCTCGGCGCTCAGGCTGGGGCCTCCGCGCAGGTTGACGTAGCCGTCGTTGCCGCGCGGCGTGGCGACGCCGCTGGCGCCGCCCGGTGTCGGCGCCGGATCGCCGCCGCCGCTGTAGTGCGTCAGGCGGCCGCCCACGTTCACTCGGCCGCCGTTGCGCGCGGCGTAGCCCTGGTAGGCGCGGCTGCCGGAGAAGAACTGCCAGCCGCCCAGCCACTTGCGGTTCACTGGCTCGGCCTTGCCCTGGTGGATCAATGAGAAGTGGACATGAGGGCCGGTGGTGCTGCCGCCGCAGGGCAGGCCGTTGCCTATCTTGCCCAGATAGGCGCTCTTGGCCACCCGCTGGCCATCGGCCACAGTGTTGAGGTTGATCATGTGGTAGTAGGTGGACGAGTAGCCGTTGTCGTGCACCAGCTTGACCAGCCCGCTGCCGTTGCGCAGGCAGCTTTTGTAGATCACCCCGGCCTGGGGCGCCAGCACCCGGCCGTCGCCGCCGGCGAAATCTATGGAATCGTAGGGCTGGCTTTCGCCGCTGTAGCCGTGCGGGCCGCCGGTCATGCTCCAGCTTGATCCTTCCTGCCAGGGCAGGCCCAGGCCGGTGGCGTCGGGCGCCAGTCGCTTGGCACGAATGGCCTGGCTGTGCCACGCGCGCCGCTCGTCGGCGCTCAGCCAGCCGTCGGGAGCGGCCTCCAGCAGCGCGGCGAAGCCGTCTTCGCCCTCCATGGCCAGCTGCCAGCCTTGCTCGGTTTGATGGGCGAGGAACAGCCGCGACAGCGGCACCTGGTCGGCATCCGCGCCGGCCGTCATCGGCAGCGGCTGGGTGGCGGAGCCCAGCACCCAGCGGCGGTCGGCGCTTTCGCGGTTCAATTCGACCAGCGGCGGCAAAAGGCTTCCCTTGGCCAGGGGCTGCGGCGTGAGCCGCGCCAGCGCGTCGGCGGCTTGTCTGCGCAGCGCAGGGTCCTGGGCTTCCTCGGCGGCATGGGCGGGCGCCGCGCCCAGGCAGATCAGCAGCACGGATAAATATGAAATGGCGGGTTTCATCATCACGGACTCCTTATCGTTCTGAACAGGAACTGCGTGACCGACCATATAGCGGGCGATGCTGGTTTTCAGCTGTCCCTAAGAGAGGCGGGGATGGGGGAACCTTTTCGCGGACGTGAAAAAAAGGGAACCCTCGGGTTCCCTTGCGCGCGGCGGGCAGCGGCTCAGCGCTGGCCGGCGTCCTGCAGGTTCTTGGGGCCGAAGGCGGAGGGCAGCAGCGCGTCCAGCGTGGTGTCGATGATGTCCTCGCCGTCGCAGATCGAGCGCACGTGCATGGCGGGCCCGAATTCGTTCAGCACCTGGCGGCAGGCACCGCAGGGCGAGGTGGGCTGCGCGGTGGGGGTGTAGATGCAGACCGCCACCACATCCTGCATGCCGTGGTTGGCGCGGGCGGCGAAAACCGCGGTGCGCTCGGCGCAGTTGCTCAGGCCGTAGGAGGCGTTTTCCACGTTGCAGCCGATGTGTATCTTGCCGTTGCCGTCCAGAATGGCGGCGCCGACTGCGAAGCGGCTGTAGGGCACATAAGCCTGGCGGGCGGCCAGTTGCGCGGCCATTTCCAGTTCGGCCCATTGTTCGTTGCTGGGTGCGTGTTGCTTGCTGGTCATGCTGCCTCCATAAAACCGGGTCGGCGCCGGATGATGCGCCAGGGGCTGGGCCTTGTCAACGCGGCGGCCATGTTGTTTGGGTCAGGGTTCCTGCTGCGATTCTCCAACAGACGCATGATATGCCACTTTGTCCTGGCGCAAATGGCGGCCGCAGTAGTCCAGCATCGCCTCGGTCAGCGCCTGGGACAGCTCCGACTCCACCCGCCAGTGGTGCCAGTACAGCGGCAGGTCCATGTATTGGCCGGGGAACAGGTCGACTAATCGACCGTCCTCCAGATCGCTGTCCAGCATCAGTTCCGGCAGCAGGCTGTAGGCGACGCCTTGGCGGGTGAGTTCCACGAAACCTTGGGCCGAGGGCACGGTGAAGCTGGGGTAGCCACCCTCGTAGCCGGCCGCCTGGCGCAGGAACTGCCCGTGCACCGCGTCCTTGCGGCTGAAGAGTATGCTGGGCGCGCGCGCGAGCGCCGCGTGGTCCACCCCGTCCGGAAAATGGCGCGCGGCGAAACGAGGCGTAGCCAGGCACAGGTAGCGCATCGCGCCCAGATAGTGCTGGACGCCGCTCTGGATCGGCACCGGGCGGGTGCTGACGCAGCCCATCACGTGGCCGGTGCGCATCAGTTCGTGGGTGTGGTCCTGGTCGTCGACCACCACGTCCAGCAACAGGTCGTGCGCCTCCAGCACCGGCGTCACCGCCTGTAGATACCAGGTAGCCAGGCTGTCGGCGTTGACGCCCACCGCCAGCGTGGTGAACTCGCGCTGGCGCGGCGCAGGGCTGAGCTTTTGCAGCAGTTGGTTCTCCATCAGCAGCAGTTGCTGGTAGTGCCGCAGCAACTGGCGCCCTGCCTCGGTGGCCTCCGCCGGCGAGGTGCGGGTGAGCACCGGCTGCCCTAGCTGTTCCTCCAGCTGGCGTATGCGTTGCGATACCGCCGACTGGGTCAGAAACAGCTTCTTGGCGGCCTTGTCGAAGCCGCCGGTTTCCGCCACCGCGGCCAGGGTTTGCAGTTGTCTGGGGTCGAACACTTTCGCTTTCCGTAGTCTTTCGACGATAAGAGATCGTTTAATAATGCGGCCGGACTTGCTTAAAAGCCAGCGCCGTGGCATGTTGCAGCCTTTGGCGGCCGGCCTTGTCTGATGCGGGTTTCAGACAGACCGCGCCAGTAGATACGGTACAAGAAATACCTGCTCCTGGGCAGGTGGGCGAGATAGTAGGGACGGCGGCCCGGCAGGCCGTGTCCCAGCCACGACAGGCGCAGAAAACAATGCATACGGATGAAATGGCACTCCTGGCGAATATGTGCCGCTTTATCGGAATCCGGACCGAACACCTGGCGCAATTGCCGCGCCACGCCGATGCCGGCATGGCCCGCAGGGAACTGCTGGGCAAGGAGCTTGACTGGCATTTGCTGAAAAGCCCCGGCGAAGCGGAGCGCCTGCAGCGGCATCATGGCTGCTGCCAGGATGAACTGGCGGCGATGCTGCTGGCGGAGTGGGACGCGCTTTTGAGGATGCCCTTGGATCCGGCCGTGGCAGCGGCTTTGGTCGAGCAGGGCGAACTGTATTGCCGGCTGGGCGTGAGCCTGGGCTGGCTGCAGGGCCTATACGAGCGTTGCCAGCCGCATTTGCTGGCCAGCCTGGAGCAGGCGGCGGGCGCCGAAGCGGCGCGGTTGCTGCGCAAGCGCATCTTGCTGGACCAGATGCTGAAGACCCATGGCTACCAGCAGGCGCTGAAGCGCGAGGCTTCGCGCCATGGCGAGCACTTCCAGGCGATGTCCGGCCTGTACGCGACCCTCAGCGGCGTCAGCCTGGCGCTTGCCGACAGCGCCGATCGCCGCATCCTGCTGCAGACCGTCTGCGACGTCTGCGTGCGCGAAGCCGGTTTCGAACTGGCCTGGGTGGGGTTGCTGGACGCCGACGAGAAGCGGGTGGAAGTGGCGGCGTTGTCCCGCGGAGAACGCGCGGCCATGCCCGGCGAACTGCCGGCGCACGCCGAGGATGCGCAGGCGCCGGGCCTGGTGTCGCGCGCGTTGCGCAGCCGCGCGGCCCAAGTCAGCAACGACGCGCAATCCGACCCCGCGCTGCGGCCCTGGCACGGCGCGCTGAGCCGCCAAGGCATCCGCAGCCTGCTGGTGGTGCCGCTGCTGGTGCGCCAGCAGGTGGTGGGGACGCTGGCGCTGCATGCCGGCGAAGAGGGTTTCTTCGACCAGTCCCGGCGCGCCTTGTTTGAACTGATGGCGCGCGAGATCGGCCGCGGGCTGGAACGCCACGACGCGCTGGAGCGCAGCCACCGCGCCGAAACCGAACTCGCCTTCCTGGCCCAGCACGACGCGCTGACCGGTCTGCCCAACCGCAGCCGCATGCAGGAGCTGATCGCCCGGCTGCTGAAGTCGCGCCGCGACAGCGGCCAGGTGGCGGTGCTGGCGATCGCGGTGGAAGGCTTTCACGACATCAACGCACGTCTGGGGTACGAAGGCGGGGATCTGGTGCTGTGCGAGATGGCGCGCCGCCTGCGGCAGGCCATCTATCCGTTCGGCCATGTCGGCCGGGTCGGCGCCGCGCGCTTCGTCGCCTGCTCGGAACGCACCGACAGGCTGCAGGAGCTGGTGGACGAGTTGATGAGCCTGCTGCCGCAGCCTGTGGACGCGATGGGCGCCCAGGTGGAGATACGCTGCAGCGTCGGCGTCGCGGTCAGCGGCGACGCGCTGTGCGACGCGGCCAACCTGTTGCGCCGCGCGGGACTGGCCTTGAACCGGGCCAAGGATGAGGGCGGCGGCCATTCCCGTCATTACGACGCGGCGATGGACGAGGAAATCCACAAGCTGCACGCGCTGCGCAGCGCCTTCGCGCTGGCGATTCCGCGCGGCGAGCTGGCGCTGTATTACCAGCCCAAGATCAATCTGCAGAACCACCGCATCGAAGGCGCGGAGGCGTTGGTGCGCTGGGTGCGCAACGGCCGGCACGTGCCGCCGGGCGAGTTTTTCAACGCCATCGAGCATACCAATCTGATGCGCGAGCTGGACTGGTGGGTGCTGCGGGAGGCGGTGCGCCAGATGGGCGAGTGGCGGCGGCGCGGCTTGTCATTGCCGGTCAGCGTCAACTTGTCTGCGGCCACGCTCAAGCATGAGGATTTCCTGTTCGGACTGGAGGCCTTGCTGGAGGCGAACCCGCTGCCGGCGGGCTTCCTAGAACTTGAGGTGTTGGAAACCGTCACCCAGCAAGAGGCGGAGCAGATCACGGCCAAGCTGGAGCGCTGCCGCGACCTGGGCCTGTCCATCGCGCTGGACGACTTCGGCACCGGAGCATCGTCGCTGGTGCATCTGCAGCAGCTGCCGTTCGACACCATCAAGATCGACCAGCGCTTCGTCCGGCTGTTGCTGGACATGCCGGGCAACGAGGCCATCATTCGCAGCATGCTGTCCTTCGCCCACTACACCGGGCGCAAGCTGGTGGTGGAGGGGGTGGAAAGCCGGGCGATCTGGAGCAGGCTGCGCGAGATAGGCTGCCACGACGGCCAAGGCTACGGCATTTCGCCGCCGCTGGCCGCGGGCGAGCTGCCGGAGTGGCTGAAGCAATGGAGCAAGAATGCTGCCATTAATTCTTCTTATGTATCATGATTTTTATTAGTTTTACTTAAGGAAATCCGGACGTTAATCTGCTTGCAAATAGTTTGGAGCAGGCAATGTTCAATTTCAGTGTTTTCCTTTCCGCGCTGGGCATCTCTTTCAGCCAGATCGTCGGCATCGGTCCGCAGAACGCCTATGTGCTGCGGCAGGGCATCGGGCGCAGCCATGTGCTGCCTATCGTCGCCATCTGCATCGTCGCCGACGTGCTGCTGATCGCCGCCGGCGTGCTGGGCGTGGGCAAGGTGGTGGCCGGCATCCCCGGCTTCGTCAGCGTGGTCACCTGGGCCGGCGCGGCCTTCATCCTGTGGCTGGGCTTCAAGTCCTTCCGCTCCGCGCTGAACGCGGGCGGCATGACGCTTGACGGCGGCGTCGAGCGCGACCGGAAGAGCGCCATCCGCACCATTCTGGTTGTGACCTTGCTCAATCCCTATGTCTGGCTGGACACCGTGGTGCTGATCGGCAGCGTGTCCTCGGTGTACGGCGAGCACGGAGCGCTGTCTTTCCTGATCGGCAGTCTCAGCGCCTCCGTGCTGTGGTTCGGCGCCATCGGCCTGTTCGCAGGCAAGCTGGCCCCGCTGTTCACCAAGCCGTCCAGCTGGAGGGTGCTGGATTGCGTGATCGGCTTTGTGATGCTGTTCACCGCCTCGATGCTGATCTACAACTACGGCTTGTCGGCGCCGTTGCCGTTGTAACCGTCCAGAGTTTCCTTGAGCGCCTGCAAGGCTGGCAGCTCCAGCGCTTGCGCCGCGTAGCATAGCCCGACGCGGCGGGCCGGCGTGGCGCCTGCCAGCGGGATGGCTTTGAGGCCGGGGTGGTCGTCGGCCAGCGAGGCGGGCAGCAATGCGACGCCCAGCCCAGCGGCAGCCATGTGGGCGGCCAGCCTCAGGCTGCCGGCCCGCGCCGCCGCGGCCAATGCCGGCGCAGCCGCGCCGTGCAGGTCCAGCAGCCGCTGATGGCTGGGATGATGCGGGCAGGTGATCCACTCCGTCTCGTCCAGCAAGGCCACATCCACCTGATCCCGCGCTGTTAAACGGTGCCCTTCCGGCACGGCCAGCACAAAATCCTCTTCCCACAGCGGCAGAAACAGTTCGTCTTCGCAGCGGCCGTCCTCGGCCGCCAGCCGGGCATCGCCGCAGCACCCCTCCCGCGCTTCCAGCAGAATGGCCGGCTCGGCGCGCGCCGCGCGCGCCAGCAGCGCCTCCAACTGGCTGCGGCCCACATCCGCGTCCACGCCCAGGCATAGCGGCGCGCAATCGCGGCGCTGCCGGAACATCCTCGTCAAGGCGTCGGCCTGGGCCAGCATCCTGCGCGCTTGAGGGTAGAGCAGACGAGCGTCTTCGCTGACGTCCACGCCGCGTGGCAGCCGTTCGAACAGGGTGACGCCCAGCGCGTCCTCCAGCTGGCGTATGGTGACCGACAGCGTCGGCTGGGTGACGAATAGCCGCTGCGCCGCCAGCGTGATGCTGCGTTCCTCGAAAACGGCGACAAAGGCCTTCAGTTGGCGAATATCCATAGAAACAATCAATATCAGGCAGAGATTTTTATCATTTTTCAGCTTGTTCCATGCTGAATATACTGCATGGCATCTGTTTCGTATCGATAAATTTTATGGAAGGAGAGTGTCCATGAGCAAGCCCCTGATCGTGATCACCGGCGCCAGCTCCGGCATCGGCGCCGCCGCCGCCAAGCTGTTTTCCCCGGCTGGCCATCCGCTGCTGCTGCTGGCGCGCCGCGTCGAAAAACTGGAAGCGTTGGCGTTGCCTAATACCCTGTGCCGCCGGGTGGACGTGACCGATCGCGCCCAGCTGCAAGCGGCGCTGGCCGAGGCCGAGGCGCGCTTTGGTCCCGCCGACGCCATCGTCAACAATGCCGGCGTGATGCTGCTGGGCGCGATGGCGCAGCAAGACCCGGACGAATGGCAGCGCATGCTGGACGTCAATGTCAAGGGCCTGCTCAACGGCATCCACGCGGTGCTGGCCGGCATGGCGGCGCGCGGCCGCGGCACCATCATCAACATCAGCTCCATCGCCGGACGCAAGACCTTTCCCAACCACGTGGCCTATTGCGGGACGAAGTTCGCGGTGCACGCGATTTCAGAAAACCTACGCGAGGAAGTGGCCGGCAGCGGCGTGCGCGTGATCACCATCGCGCCGGGCGCGGTGGAGACGGAGCTGTTGGGCCATACGACGGATGAAGCGATCAAGGCCGGCTACCAGGAGTGGAAGCAGCAGATGGGCGGGGTGTTGGCGGCGGACGATGTGGCTGAAGCCATCGCTTACGCATACGGGCAGCCGCAACGTGTGTGCGTGCGCGAGATCGTGCTGGCGGCTACCGGGCAGCCGGCGTAAACATCCCGATCCAGCGATGCCGCGCGCGGTACGCCGAATCGGGCGGCAGACAGGGGAAAGGGCGGGGCGCGATGCGGCTCGCCCTTTTGCATGTATATTTTGATTACGAAACAAATATATTTTAGCGTTAAAACAATTACATAAAGTTAGAATATCAAATTGAAATTTTATAAATAATAATTCTTTCCAGAATGATTATCCATTTGCCATAAAAAGATCTCCGTGACGCAACACTCAAGGAGAAAGAGATCATGACAAGGAAAATCATCACGCTGTGTGCGCTCGGCGCGGTTATCGCAGGCCAGATCGGCGCGGCACTGGCCCTGCCTGTGAACAACAGCTACATCCAGTCCAGCGCCAACGAGATTCGGGGCTTCCTCGGCTCTTACGCGCGCCCGACGGTCTATGTGGACCAGAATGCCTGCGGCGAGCCGCAAACCAGCGCGATGGCGTGCGGCCCGTACACCATCAGCGTCGGCACCGGCTTCCTGCAGCAGCAGGAAAGCAGCTATGGCAACTACGTGGCCAAGTTCATCCTGGCGCACGAATGGGGCCATTCCGTCCAGTTTACCCGCGGCATCAACCGCCAGCCGCCGATGCAGGAACTGCAGGCTGATTGCGTGGGCGGCACCTTCGCCAAGTACGCCGAGACGAATCTGCGCTATCCGAGCTTCATCGAGAACGCGGTGGCGTCGGCGCGCGACGCGGCCGACTACGCCGAGCACGGCACGCCGTCGCAGCGCGACTACTACTCGCGCTACGGCTACGCCAACGGCTTCAACGTCTGCATGACGCGGATCTGACGATGAAGAGGGCAACCTTGTTGATCGCAGCGGCCGCAGGGACGGCGGCCGTGGCGGCATGGCTATGGCTGCCCGCTCACTTCGCGATGGCGGGCGGCGCGTCCGGACAGGCGCAGTCCGCCGCCGCGAAGGGGGCAGGGACGGAAAAAGGTACGGCCCAGGCATCCGCCAAACCCGCCGCAGGCGGTTTCAGTTTCGCGGTGGGCGGCGATCCGTCCGCGCAGCAGCAGTCCGCCGTCGCGCAACCGGAAACGCCGGCCGAGCGCGAGCGCAAACAGCAGCTGCGCAAACTGGGCTACATGATAGACGCGCGTTACTACCAGATGTCGCTGGCCGATCTGCGCATGGCCGCCAGCCGCGGCGATCCGCAGGCGCTGACGCATCTGGCCGAGCGCTATCTGTTCCAGCTGGATGGCCATCCGCGCGAGCCGGATTACGAGGCGGACTTCCGCTACCGCGAGGAGGCGCGCGAGGCGCTGCAGCAGGCCTACGCGCGCGGCAATCTGCACGCGGCGGCCATCATCTCGGAGAGTTATCTGCTGGACAAGCAGCCGGAAGAGGCCGCCGCCTGGAACCTGGTGGCGCGCCGCTCCGGCGACACGCTCAGCGCAGACTGGCTGTTGAAGACCAAGGACTACCAGGCTTTGACCGATCAGCAGAAGGCCAGCGCCGCGCAACGCGCCAGCCAGCTGTGGCAGTCGCTGCAGCGGCGCAAGGCCGCCGCCGGCTAGTTTGACGGGAAGCGGCGCTTCAACGCGGCCTGCCGGGCCGCAGCGAGGCGCCGCGAACCTCGAATTTCACTGCCTGCACCACCTTGCCGTCGCCGCCGCGCAGCTCCAGCCGGTGCCGGCCCGGCCAGGGGAACCAGGCCAGCTCGGCCCCGCTTCCCAAACGCTTTCCATCCAGCCACCACTGCGGTTTGGCGACGCCGCGCGAGCGCAGCACCATGCGCTGGTTGGCCGGCGGGATGTCGGGATCGAGCGCGAAGATGCTGCCGTCCACCGGCGCGGCGATGCCCGGGGCCAGGTCGGCGGCGGAGCCTTTCTGCGGCACGATCAGCGCGCGCTGGGTGCCGGCCAGGAACCACTCTGTCCGCGGCGCGGCCACGTCGCCCTGGTAGCGGACCCGCTGGCGCACCAGGCCGGCCGGCGGCGCGGGCGGCGGCAAGGGGGTGGCCGACTGTTGGGCGCGGTCCAGAACTGTTTGCCATACCGGCGCCGCGCCGTGCATGCCGGACACGTCCCACATCGGCTCGCCGCTGGCGTTGCCCACCCAGGCCGCGACGGTGAATCGGCGCGAGAAGCCCACCGCCCAGTTGTCGCGCATGTCCTTGCTGGTGCCTGTCTTCACCGCGCTCCAGTAGCGAGTGGACAGCGCGCTCTCCAGGCCGAAGGTGAGGGCGCGCGCGGTGCGGTCGGACAGGATGTCGGCGATGATGAAGCTGCTGGCCGGGTCCAGCTGGCGTTCCGGCTTGGGCTTGGCGTCGGACAGTGTCCAGCGCGGCGGGCTGGCCAGGCCCTGGTTGGCCAGCGTGCGGTAGGCGTTGGCCAGATCCAGCAGGCGGATGTCGGCCGCGCCCAGCGCCAGGCTGTAGCCGTAGTAGTCGCCGTCCTCGGTCAGGCTGGCAAAGCCTAGCTTGACCAGCCGGTCGCGCGCGGCGTTGGGGGTGACCATTTCTATCGTCCGCACTGCCGGGATGTTCAATGAGGATGCCAGAGCGGTGCGCACTGGCACCAGGCCTTTGAAATCCTTGGAGTAGTTTTGCGGCGCGTACAGGCCGCTGCCGGTTTGCAGATCCAGCGGGCTGTCGTCCAGAAGCGAGGCCGCGGTCAGATAATGTTTTTCCAGCGCTTGCTGATACAGGAAAGGCTTGAGCGTGGAGCCGGCCTGGCGAAGCGCGGTGACGCCGTCCACCTGGGCGGCGTTGGACAGGCCGCGGCCGCTGGAGCCCACCCAGGCCAGGATGTCGCCGCTCTGGTTGTCCAGCACCACCAGCGCGCCGTCCTGCACATTGCGCTGCGACAGCGCGGACAAGTGGCGGCGCAGCGCGGCAGCGGCGAAGCGCTGCAGCGGCAGGTCCAGCGTGGTGGCCACCCGGCTGCCGGCGGCGAAGCGGCGCGCCTGCTGTAGTTTCTGCGCGAAGTGCGGCGCGTCCTGCTCGGCCAGCGGATTGGCGGCGCGGCTGCGGGCCAAGGCCTGGGTGGCGCGCACGCCCAGCGCCGCGCAGTCCGGCTTGCGGCCCATGTCCTGCAGGATATGGCAGGCGCGGCCGGTCACCTTGTCCGGCGTGGCGTTGGGCGCGCGGATCAGCGCCACCGCGATCGCCGATTCTTCCAGATTCAGCCCGGACGGCAGCTTGCCGAACAGCGTCGACGACAGCGAGGATAAGCCCACCAGTTCGCCGCGGAAACCCACCAGATTCAGATAGGCCTCCAGAATTTCCGCCTTGGTCCAGTGCCGTTCCAGCCAGGCGGCGGACCAGGTCTGGCCCATCTTCTGCCACAGACTGCGCCCGCCCTTGCTCACTTTCAGGTCATCGTCCAGCAGGCCGGCCAGCTGCATGGTCAGCGTGGACGCGCCGCGGGTGCGGGTATTCCACAAATTGGCCCAGGCCGCCGCCGCCACGCCGGACCAGTCCACGCCGCTGTGCTGGTAAAAGCGCTTGTCCTCGGACAGCACCAGCGCCTGGCGAAAGGCGGGTGAGGTGTCGGCCAGGCCGACCCAGTCCTGCCGCCGCGCCTGCTTGTCGACGCGCAGCCGTTGCAGCGTCTGGCCGTGGCGGTCCAACAGCGTCACGTCGGACGGTTGCCAGGCGGCTTTCACCTCCTTGAACGTGGGCTGAGCCCAGGCGGGGACGGAGAGCAGGGTAAGGGTGATGATGAAGATGCTGGGCTTGGTCACTGCTGGTGCTTTTCTCAATTGCGGGCGGGCACTGGGTATTGGCGAAAAGGTTATGGCGCGGCGCATTCGGGGTTCATTGGCGCGAACGCAGCTGCTGGACAGCAGTTGCGCAGCCTATCGCTTCTCTCAATGCGGCTGCCGTTCGAGCAAGTCCGTGATTTCTCGGCTCAGCAGGTTCGGTTGAGTAGAATTCTGAAAATGGACGATTTTTATCTCTGGGCACGACATGCATGTGGAAATGGGTCAGCTCATTGAAGACGCCGCCGTTCTGGCAGAGGGTGATGCCGTCTGGGCGGTGCAGCGATTTGATGGCCTTGGCGATGATTTGGGCTGCGTCCATGACGGCTTTGGTCAATTGCTCATCCAGCTCTTCTAGCTCCGCCACATGCTGCTTGGGGACGATCAGCGTATGTCCTTCGCTGAAGGGGTCATGGTCGAGAAAGCAAGTCACATGGTCGTTTTCGTAAACTGTGTGTATGGTTTCTTTTCCATTCGCCAATCGACATCCCAGGCATTCCATCTTTCATCTCTCCTTGCATGAGTCCGGCCTCTCCCCGTCAAAGAGAGGAGAGGCCGCTGCGTCATTTTCCGCCGTCGACAACTTTGAACACGCTGTTCGGCGACATCCCGAACACCTCCGGCGCGTACATCGCCTCCACTCTGGTCGGCGGCAGCTTGAACGTGCCGGGGTTGTTCAGCCGCATCGTGTATTCCACCTTCAGCTCGCCGCGCGGCACGTAGCTGTAGTAGGCGCGGTAGCCGGCGAAGCGGCGCTCGATGTAGTCGGCGTAGTCGCCGCCGTTGCCGGACTTGGCGTCGATCGCCGAATCGCGGCCCAGGCCGCTGCCCTGGATCGCCGCGCCGGCCGGGATCGGGTCGTCCACCACCACCCAGCTCATGTCGCTCTGGGCCTGGATGGTCAGCGTCACCTTGACCACGTCGCCGGGCTGGTACTGGCCGTCCACTTTCTGGCTGACCGGCGTCAGCGTTTTCTTGATGCTGTAGCCGGCGTAGCGCGCGGTTTTCAGCGGAATGGCGGCCTCCGCCTGGATGGTGGCCCACGGCGCGCCGGAGCCGGCGTGCTTGAGCTGCAGGCTGGCGCCGCCGGCCGGCCACGGCAGCAGGCCCAGCTGTTTGACGCCTTCCTGCGGCCAAGACAGGCTCAAGCTGGACTTGCCGAGGATGGCGCTGGTCTGGCCCGTCACCGGCACGGTTTCGAACTGGCGCGAGAACTGCGCGGCGGCCAGCGATCCCCACAGGTTGGCGGTGGTGGTGCCCCAGTGGCCTTTCTGCTGGCGGGCGAGCAGGCCGGTCAGCAGGCGCGGCATGTCGGCCTGCCAGTCAGGCAGCTTGCGGGCGGCCAGCAGCAGCTTGGCGGCGTTGACGTCGCCGTTGCCCATCAGCCACCAGGCGTTGTCGTTGGCCTCGGTGCTGAAGCCCATCTTGGTGCCCTGGTAGGTCAGGCGGGCGCGCAGCAGATTCGAGGCCTCTGCGATGCGGCCGGCGCGTTGCGGGATGTCTGCCGCGCGGTTCAGCAGCGACAGCCAGTCCACCAGCATCGCGGTGCCCATCTTTTGCGGGTTCAGGTCCAGCACGTCCAGCATCGCCGGGCGGAAACGGCCGTAGCGCGACAAAGCGTCCATCGCGGCCAGCCGGCGCGCGTCGGCGTCCTGGCGGCTGCCGGGCAGGTCGCGTTTCAGCTTGCCTTCGACGAAGGCGGACAGACCGTCCAGCATCTTGTTGCGCGCGTTTTCCGGAATCTCCATGCCGGCTTCGTTGGCGACGGACAGCAGATAGCTGGTCAGCACGTCGCTGCCGCGGTCCGGCGCGCCTTCGCCCAGCGGGAAGTAGGCGGCCAGGCCGTTGCCGTCAAGATACAGCGGCAGCTCGCTCATCAGCTGGTCCCAGCGCTTGCGGTCGGACAAGCCGATGGCGATGGAGCTGCGCTGCTCCAGGCAGGCGTAGGGATAGTCCTCGAACCAGCGGCGCACGCCGGGCAGGCTGTTGCCGAGCTTGGCCTGCAGGCTGACGCGGATGCCGCCGCGGCCCGGCAGCGCGCCCGGCGGAGGCGCCACCGGGATGGCCAGCTCGGGCGACACGCGCTGCAGCGTGGCCTGCTCCACCGTCACCGGCACCGCCGGGTCGATCTGCTGCTTGACCGCCAGCTTGTCGGCGGCCTTGCCGTCCACCTGCTGGGCGGCGAAGGTCCATTGGGCCTCTTTCAGGCCTTCCGGCACCGTCACATTCCAGCTGACCAGCCGCGCCTCGCCCACCGGCAGGCTGATTTCCCTGGCCGGCAGCGCCGTGAAGCCGGACGCGGCGGCGGATACCTTGACCTTCAGCGGCTTCTCGCCGCCGTTGCGCACGGTGACGCCGGCCTGGAATTGGTCGCCCTCGCGCGCCAGCGGCGGAATGCCGGAGCTAAGCTGCAGGTCTTGCGTGACGTTGAAGCCGGATTCGCCGGTGCCGAACATGTCATTGCCGACATCGGCCACCGCCACCAGGCGGAAGCGGGTGAGGGCGTCGTTGATCGGCACCTTGATCCGGGCGCTGCCGTTGGCGTCCAGCTTCACGCCGGGCTGCCAGAGCAGCAGCGTGTCCAGCAGCTCGCGCGTCGGTGCCTTGCCGCCGCCGCCGCCCGGCGGCAGCGATTTGCGGCCGTAATGGCGCTTGCCCACCACTTCCAGTTGGGCGGTGGCGGTTTCCACGCCGTAACTGTGGCGTTGGTACATCGCCTGTATCAACTCCCAGCTATGGTTGGGCTGCAACTCCAGCAGCGCTTCGTCGACGGCGGCGAAGGCCACTTCGGTGCCGGCCGGCGCCGGTTTGCCGCCGGGCAGCTTGACCTTGACGATGACTTCGGCGGTCTCGCGGATGCCGTAGCTCTTCTTGGCCGGGGTCACTTCCACGTCCAGGCGCTTGGCGGCGTCGCCCACCTGGATTTCGGCGATGCCGTATTTGAAGGCCGGGCGCGACAGGTCCACCATCGCGGTCGGCGGCGCGTAGTCGCCGCCTTCGTTCCAGTAGGCGTCCCACCATTCCGACGGGCTCTTCCAGCCCCAGGTGAAGAACGAGTACCACGGCACGTCGCGCACGCGGCCGCGCACGGCCAGCACGGATACATAGACGTTGGGCGTCCAGTTGGGGCCGATTTTCAGTTCTACCGTCGGGTCCTTGCCTTCCAGTTCCACCACGCGGGTTTCCAGGATGCCTTCGCGCTCGATGGCCAGCCAGGCGGTGGCCTTGCGGAACGGCATCCGCACCTGGAAGCGGGCGGTTTCCCCGGGCAGGTAGCTGGTTTTCTCGGGCAGGATGTCGATGCGGTCGTTGTTGTCGACGTCGAACCACAGCTCGTCGTGCTTGCTGACCCAAACCGATTGCGCGGCCTGGGCTGCGTTGCCCTGGTCGTCCTTCGCTTCGGCGATCAGCTCCATGTCGCCGGCGTCTTTGAGGTTGATGTCGCAGAACACCAGGCCGCGGGCGTCGGTGGTGCCGCTGCACACCTTGCCCTTGTCGTCGGTTTCCTCGTTGTGGTCCCAGGCGTAGAAGCCGCCGACCAGCCGTTTGCGGCTGGACAGGTAGCGGTGCTCGCGCAGCGTGACCTTGACGTCCTTGTTGGCGATGGGTTTGCCTGCGGTGTCCAGCACCACTGCTTTCAGCTGCAGCGCGCGGCCGGCGGTGATCCAGCTGTCGACGCTGACGCCGACCTGTAAGGCGGCCGGCCACAGCGGGATGCGGCGGGTGATGGTCTGGGTTTCTCCGTTGGGGTCGCGGTAGGCGGCCTCGGTCACCAGGTCGTAGCGGCGGTCCAGCTTGGGCAGCTTGTCGACGGCTACTTTGCCGTTGCCGTTTGCGTCCAGCTTGAGCGCGGCCTTGTCCAGCACCACCTTGCCGTCCAGCGAGCCTTCGCTGTTTTCCCGGTTGCGCTGCGGCGGAGAGAAGGTGAAGCCATCGTAGGCTTTGATGCGGGTGTAGGCGTCGGCCAGCATCGCGCTGACCTCCACTGGCCAGTCCTTGGCCGGGCCGCCGTTGCCCCAGGACATCGACACGTTCAGCGGCACTTGCTTGGCGCCGATATTGGCGCCCTTGGCGGTGAAGATGCGGCCGGTCATCACCGGCAGGCGGAATTCCTCGACGCGGAAGCTGCCGCTGTGCAGCGAATAGCCGTCCAGCTCCGGGCTAGATGGCTTGGCCTTGTCGTCCGGGCCGCGCGCGCCCTTGCGCTCCAGATACAGCGTGTATTCGCCAAGCTTGGCCTCTTTCGGCAGAGTAAAGCTGCTTTCGGCGTAGCGGCCGTTGCGCCAGGCCAGCGGCAGGCTGACTTCGTCGCCGCTGCCGTCGTGGACGATGCGCAACTGCTGCGGCAGCTGGTTGGGCTTTAGCTGGGCCAGTCCCTTGCCGGCCTGAACCCGCAGCAGGTGCTTCATCGATACCGTTTCGCCGGCGCGGAACAGCGGTCGGTCCAGAATGGTGTGGGCTAGGATGGACGGGCTGTCGTTCCATTGCGTGGGGAAGGGGAAGCGCCACGACTCGATGCCGCGGTTCCAGCCGGAGCGGACGAAGGATACGTCCTCATTGCCCTGCGCGTCCTTGGCGCGGGCGGTGACGAACAGGCCGGACAGCTCTTCGTCGGATGAGCATTCGCCGCCACTCAGCTGCTTGTTGATGTTGGCGATGCCGCTCTTGTCGGTCTTGCCGGACCATAGCGCCTCACCCTTGCAGTTGTAGACGCTTATCTTGGCGTCGGGAACCGGCGTGCCCTTGTCCAGCGTGGTCACCCATACCGAGGCGTTCTCGCTGGAGCGCTTCAGGTGCACGGCCATATTGGTGACGAGGGCAGCGGTGCGCACGTACATCGGCTTGTCGGCGCCCAGCAGCGATTTGCCCAGCAAACGGGACGATACTTCCACCACGTAGAGGCCGGGCTTGGGCAGCGGGATGCCCACCACTTCGAACGGCCACTTACCGTTCTTGTCCGGCTGCGTCGGCAGCTTCAGCGGCGCGGCGTCGCGGTTCTTGTTCAATAGCGACACGCGCCGGCTTTCCACGGTTTTGTCCTTGCCGGCCGGCAGATTGCTTTCATGGTAGCGCTGCACCTTGGCCAGCCACTCCATCATGTCGGCGTCGTTCAGCAAGTGCAGCGCCTTGCCGCCCAGCTGTACCGACTTGATGCGCAGATCGGCCTCCACGCCGCGCAGCGTGATCGGCAAGGCGGCGTCGGCGCCGGATTCGATGATGCCGAACGGCGCGGCGGCGAACTTGGCCAGCGGCGGATAGTCGCCCAGCTTGAACGACAACGGGAAGCGGCCGGCGTTGACCAGCGGCCGGCCCACCTCGTCTCGGAAGTCCTTGGGCAAGGTTAGCGTCAGCGTTTCCAGCGGCGGGAAGGGCGGCGCGAAGCTGATGCTGTCCACCGGCTCGCCCTTGCTGCGCTCTTGCGCCTGAGGCGCGCGCTCGGCGCCGCCGCCGGACAGGCGCACCGCCATGGCCAGCTTTTCCGGCACCGGCGAGCTGAAGTTCAGCGTGACGGGCTTGAACGGGATGCAGGCGCCCTTGGCGCTCTCGCGCTGGCAGCTCATGCTGGCGCTGAAGGCTGGGCGCACTTGGAAGTCCAGCTTGTCCGGCTTGCCGGCGCCGCGCAGGTGCACCAGCGACAGCTTGCTGTCCGGCGCAAGGCGTTGGCCGCAACGCACGGTCAGCACCCGGGCGGCGTCTTTTTGCAGATCCAGATGCTTGAGCAGCGCCGCGCGGTCGGGAGCAGCCAGCGGCTGCGCCGGGATGCGCTCGGGCAAGCTGGACGACTGGCAGTAGAGCGAGGACGGCGACACGTTGGCCGCGTTGAATTTCAGCACGAAGGCCTGGTCTTCCTCGATCCGGCCCTCATCCGGCCAGCTGCGGCTGATGATGGGAAGGCCGGTGAAGAAGCGGAAGGCCGGACCGCTGACTACGCCGCCCTGCGCATCCTTCAGGCCGGGCTTCAGCGTGAAGCGGCAGTCGGTGTTGGCGGCGGGCGTCTCCGGCAGGTCCAGCGCCCAGGTCTTGTCGTCCACCCAGTGGCCCCTGCCTTTCAGGCCGCAACTCCAGGCGAACGGCGCCGGCGCGGCGCTGTTGCCCAGCGCGATCATGCTGGCGGAGAAGGTGGCGCGCACCTGGCTGATTTCCTTCACTTCGCCCTGCGGGCTGAAGGTGACCACGCCGGCGAGAGCGGCGGCAGGGGCGGCGAGAACGGCGAGCAGCAGGCTGCGGCGCAGCAGTGTCTTCATGGCGTCACCGAGGGAGGGTTGGGGCCGGGAGGCGCGGTTTCGGGCGGAAAGGCTCATTCTTTCAGGATATTTTCTCTGCCGGAAATGGCAATTTGCATGAAGCGGGATGATAGCAGATGGCGCCGCCAGTCGTGCGCGCGTCGGGAAAATCCTCAGCAATATCAAGCCGAAATCCTTTTGGCTTTGTGGCGCGGCGCGCGCCTGCGCCGCAGGCGAGCAGGCCTCTCGGCCGAAGCTGGAGCGGCGCAGGGGCAGACAAGCCGGCCCTGCGTGCTATACTCTTTGCTTCGTTGGGTGCGTGGTGTAACTCCACGCAGCGCCGCTTACAAGCCCTCCGGCAGGCGCCGGAAACCAGGCGGAAGCAGGCGTCGTACCGCCCCAGATGACTAAAACCTGTCACACTTAAGGAATCAACATGCAAGTACAGCTGGAAACTCTGAGCAATCTTGAACGCCGCATGAACATCGCCCTGCCGATGGCCGCCATTGAGACCCAGGTTGCCGAGCGCCTGAAGCGCGTGGCCCGCGGCGCCAAGATTCAAGGTTTCCGCCCGGGCAAGGCTCCGCTGAAGATCGTGGAAATGAACTACGGCGCCCAGGTGCGTGAAGAGGTGATGGGTGAGCAGGTTCAGCAAGGCTTCTACAAGGCCGTGACCGAGCAGAGCCTGCGCGTTGCCGGCTACCCGCGTTTCGAGCCGGTTGCCGCCGGCGACGACAAGGAAAACTTCAAGTTCGCCGCCACTTTCGAAGTGTATCCGGAAGTGAAGGTCGGCGAGCTGGCCGGCAAGGAAATCGAAAAGCCGAACACCGTGGTTGGCGACGCCGAAATCGAAAAGACCATCGATATCCTGCGCAAGCAACGCACCCGCTACAACCGCGTTGAGCGCGCAGCCGCCGAAGGCGACCGCGTGATCATCGACTTCAAGGGCGCCATCGACGGCGTGGCCTTCGAAGGCGGCTCTTCCGAGAACTTCCCCTTCGTGCTGGGCCAGGGCCAGATGCTGGCCGAGTTCGAAGCCGGCGTCGTCGGCGCCAAGGAGGGCGACATCAAGAGCGTGGAAGTGAGCTTCCCCGAGGACTACCATGGCAAGGACGTGGCCGGCAAGAAGGCCGTGTTCGAGATCCTGGTGAAGAACGTGGCTGAAGCCACCCTGCCGGAAGTGAACGAAGAATTCGCCAAGATGCTGGGCATCGCCGAAGGCGACGTCGAGAAAATGCGCGGCGAAATCCGCAAGAACGTCGAGCGCGAAGTGAAGCGCCGCCTGCAGGCCCGCATCAAGGAAAACGTGATGCAGGCGCTGATCGACGCCACCGAGCTGGAGCTGCCGAAAGCCCTGGTGAGCCTGGAAATCGGCCGTCTGGTCGAGCAGGCCCGCCGCGACATGCAGCAACGCGGCATGAACGTGAAAGACATGCCGTTCCCGCCGGAACTGTTCGCCGCCCAGGCCGAACGCCGCGTGAAGCTGGGTCTGATCCTGTCGGAAATGGTTGAAGCCAACAAGCTGGAAGCCAAGCCGGAACAGGTTCGCGGCATGATCACCGAATTCGCCGACAGCTACGAGCAGCCGGAAGACGTGCTGGCTTGGTACTACGAGAGCCAAGACCGTCTGGAAGGCCCGACTTCGATGGTTCTGGAAGACAACGTGGTTGAATTTGTGCTGTCTCAGGCCAATGTTGTAGCCAAGGACCTGTCCTTCGATGAACTGATGGGCAGCCAAGCCTGATAACAACTTTTGGAGTGGCCGATGAAATCTATGATGGAACCGCAAGGTCTGGGCTTGGTGCCCATGGTGGTGGAGCAGAGCGGTCGGGGCGAGCGCGCCTATGACATCTACTCTCGC
The DNA here is from genome assembly GCF_039708975.1 of Chromobacterium indicum. NCBI lineage: Bacteria > Pseudomonadati > Pseudomonadota > Betaproteobacteria > Neisseriales > Chromobacteriaceae > Chromobacterium > Chromobacterium indicum. Next base: position 179,527 of record NZ_JAYFSJ010000007.1, on the reverse strand, counting down.
CTGCTGAAGGAACGCATCGTCTTCCTGGTCGGCCCTGTCACCGACGAGTCGGCCAACCTGGTTGTGGCGCAGATGCTGTTCCTGGAGTCGGAAAATCCGGACAAGGACATCCATTTCTACATCAACTCGCCGGGCGGTTCGATTACCGCCGGCATGTCGATCTACGATACGATGAACTTCATCAAGCCGGATGTTTCCACGCTGTGCATCGGGCAGGCGGCCAGCATGGGTGCCTTCCTGTTGGCGGCGGGCGCCCATGGCAAGCGTTTCGCGCTGGAGAACAGCCGGGTGATGATTCACCAGCCGCTGCTGTACGGCGGCGGTCTGTCCGGCCAGGTGACCGACATCGAGATCCATGCCCGCGAGCTGGTCAAGGTGAAGGCCAAGATGAACGAGCTGCTGGCCAAGCACTCGGGCCAGACGCTGGAGCGTGTGCAGTCCGACACCGAACGCGACAACTTCATGTCGGCGGAAGAGGCTCGTGCGTACGGCATGATCGATAAAGTGCTGTCTTCCCGTCGGGATGTGACGGCCTAAGTAGTGGAATTGGCTAATGGCTGACAAAAACAGCAACGAGAAGCTTCTCTACTGCTCTTTCTGCGGAAAGAGCCAGCATGAGGTGCAACGGCTGATCGCCGGACCGCAGGTGTTCATTTGCAATGAATGCGTCGAGCTGTGCAACGACATCATCCGCGAAGAGCTGGAAAAAGGCGCTGGCGGCGAGGTGATCGGCGGCGGATCCGACGACCATCCCTTGCCGACGCCGCAGGAGATCCGTGCGGACCTGGACCAGTACATCATCGGCCAGGACTTCGCCAAGAAGACCCTGTCGGTGGCGGTGTACAACCACTACAAGCGGCTGTACAACAAGGGCGGCAAGGACGACGTCGAACTGGCCAAGAGCAACATCCTCTTGATCGGTCCGACCGGCTCCGGCAAGACCCTGCTGGCCCAGTCGCTGGCGCGCCTGCTGGACGTGCCCTTCGTCATCGCCGACGCCACCACGCTGACCGAGGCGGGGTATGTGGGCGAGGATGTCGAGCACATCATCCAGAAGCTGCTGCAGAAGTGCGACTACGATGTGGAGAAGGCCCAGCGCGGCATCGTCTACATCGACGAGATCGACAAGATCTCGCGCAAGTCGGAAAACCCGTCCATCACCCGCGACGTGTCGGGCGAGGGCGTGCAGCAGGCCTTGCTGAAGCTGATCGAGGGTACGGTGGCCTCGGTGCCGCCGCAGGGTGGCCGCAAGCATCCGAACCAGGAGTTCATCCAGGTCGACACCACCAACATCCTGTTCGTCTGCGGCGGCGCTTTCGATGGTCTGGATAAGATCATTCGCCAGCGTTCCGAGAAGGGCGGCATCGGCTTCGGCGCCGAAGTCTCCTCCAAGGACGACGGCAAGAGCCTGACCAAGCTGTTCCAGGAAGTCGAGCCGCAGGACATCATCCGTTTCGGCCTGATTCCGGAACTGATCGGTCGTTTGCCGGTGGTGGCCACGCTGGAGGAGCTGGACGAGGAAGCGCTGGTTTCCATCCTGACTCAGCCGAAAAACGCGCTGATCAAGCAGTACCAGAGGCTGTTCTCGCTGGAAGCGGTGGAGCTGGAGGTTCGGCCGTCGGCGCTGCGCGTGATCGCCAAGCAGGCGCTTGCCCGCAAGACCGGCGCCCGCGGCCTGCGCTCCATTCTGGAGCGCGCGCTGCTGGACACCATGTACGAGCTGCCGTCCATGCAGGATGTGGAAAAGGTCGTCGTCGACGAGAAAGTGATCGAGAAGGGCGACAAGCCGCTTTTCATCTATCGCGAAGGCGGCGGTGTGGCACAATCCGCCTGACGGCCTGGCCTGAATGACTGAACCGCCCGTCAGGGCGGTTTTTTATTTGTCACCGACGTAATCTGTTTTAGTATGGGGTGTTGATATTCTGGCCTTTCGCCCCATTTTCCAAGCATTGTTTCCCCAAGCTAAGGTTAGGTGATATGCCGCAACCCGCAGAAATCAGAGAAGAGACCACGCTGCCGCTGCTGCCGTTGCGCGATGTGGTGGTCTTTCCGCACATGGTCATTCCGTTGTTTGTCGGACGGGCCAAGTCGATCCGTGCGCTGGAACTGGCCATGGACGAAGGCAAGCAGATCCTGTTGGTGGCCCAGCGTTCGGCCTCCAAGGACGAACCTTCCGCCGAAGACCTGTACAGCGTGGGCACCATCGCGGCCGTGCTGCAGATGCTCAAGCTGCCCGATGGCACCGTCAAGGTGCTGGTGGAGGGCCGCCAGCGCGCCACCATCAAGGAAGTGGGCGAGGAGGACGGTTGCTTCGTCGCCGAGTTCGCGCCGCTGTCCAGCGAGCTGGAAGAATCCAACGAGACCGAGGCGATGCGCCGCGCGCTGCTCGCGCAGTTCGAGCAGTACGTCAAGCTGAACAAGAAAATCCCGCCCGAGGTGCTGAATTCGCTGGCCGGCATCGATCGCGCCGGCCGCATGGCCGACAGCATCATCGCCCACTTGCCGCTGAAGCTGGAGCAGAAGCAGGAAGTGCTGGAGATGTTCGACGTGCAGACCCGCCTCGAGCATCTGATGTCGCAGCTGGAAGGCGAGATCGACATCCTGCAGGTGGAAAAGCGCATCCGCGGCCGCGTCAAGCGCCAGATGGAGAAGAGCCAGCGCGAGTACTATCTGAACGAGCAGGTCAAGGCCATCCAGAAAGAGCTGGGCGAGATGGACGAGGCCAGCGACCACGACGAGCTGGAGCGCCGCATCAAGGCCGCCGGCATGAGCAAGGAAGGCCGCGAGAAGGCGTTGTCCGAGCTGAAGAAGTTGAAGATGATGTCGCCGATGTCGGCCGAGGCCACCGTGGTGCGCAATTACATCGACACGCTGCTCGAGCTGCCGTGGAAGAAAAAGACCAAGATCAGCAAGGACGTGGCCGCAGCCGACGCCGTGCTGGACGAGGATCACTTTGGCCTGGAGAAGGTCAAGGAGCGCATTCTGGAGTACCTGGCGGTGCAGCAGCGCGTCGACCGCCTGAAAGCGCCCATCCTGTGCCTGGTGGGCCCTCCGGGCGTGGGCAAGACCTCGCTGGGGCAGTCCATCGCCCGCGCCACCAACCGCAAGTTCGTGCGGATGGCGCTGGGCGGCGTGCGCGACGAGTCCGAGATCCGCGGCCATCGCCGCACCTACATCGGCTCGATGCCGGGCAAGGTGCTGCAGAATATGGCCAAGATTGGCGTCAAGAACCCGCTGTTCCTGCTGGATGAAGTGGACAAGCTGGGCGCCGACTTCCGCGGCGATCCGTCGTCGGCGCTGCTGGAAGTGCTGGATCCGGAACAGAACCACGCCTTCATCGACCACTACGCCGAAGTCGAATACGATCTGTCCGATGTGATGTTCGTCGCCACCGCGAACTCGCTGAATATCCCGCCGGCCTTGCTTGACCGGATGGAAATCATTCGTCTTTCCGGCTATACCGAGGACGAAAAGGTGAACATCGCGCTGAAGTACCTGCTGCCGAAGCAGATGGAGGCAAACGGCGTGCGCGAAGGCGAGCTGGTGGTGCAGGAATCGGCGCTCCGGGACATCGTCCGCTATTACACCCGCGAAGCCGGCGTCCGCAGCCTGGACCGCGAAGTGGCCAAGATTTGCCGCAAGGTCGTGACCGGCGCGTTGCTCAAGCCGACCAAGACGGCCAAGGTGACGGTGTCGGCCAAGAATCTGGACAAGTACTTGGGCGTGCGCCGCTTCGACTACGGCCTGGCCGAGGAGCAGAACCGCATCGGCCAGGTGACCGGCCTGGCATGGACCGAAGTGGGCGGCGAGTTGCTGACCATCGAGGCGGTGTCGCTGCCCGGCAAGGGCAATATCGTGCGCACCGGCCAGCTGGGCGAGGTGATGCAGGAGTCGATCACGGCGGCGATGAGCGTGGTGCGCAGCCGCGCCAGAAGTTTGGGCGTCAAGCCGGACTTCTACGAGAAGAGCGACATGCACATTCACGTGCCGGAAGGCGCGACGCCGAAGGACGGCCCTAGCGCGGGCATTGCGATGACCACGGCCATCGTGTCGGTGCTGACCGGCATCCCGGTGCGCGCCGACGTGGCGATGACCGGCGAGATCACGCTGCGCGGTGAGGTGCTGCCGATCGGGGGGCTGAAGGAAAAATTGCTGGCGGCGCACCGCGGCGGCATCCGCCACGTGCTGATTCCGAAGGGCAATGAAAAGGATCTGGTGGAGATTCCGGCCAACATCAAGCAGAAGCTGGAAATCCATCCGGTCAAGTGGATTGATGAGGTGCTGGCGCTTGCGCTGGAGCGTCAACCGGAAGAACTGTCGCAAGAAGAACAATCTGGTGACATTCCGCCCGCTCAGGACGCGGGCAGCAATGTCCCGGTCCTGAAGCATTAAGAATCATGGTCTTACCGAAGCCGTGAATAAGCTGTGTTTTCGCGGCTTCCCGTTGTGCTTGCGAATTAGCAAAATGACCGTGGAAGCCGCTTGACACAAGGATTTCCGCCTTGCTATAAAGCAAGCGTTTTTATCTGAACTACGTAGACCGAGAACGACGAAAGGGGACTTACGTGAACAAGTCTGAACTGATTGACGCCATCGCGGCAGAAGCCGACATCTCCAAGGCTGCTGCTGCCAAGGCTCTGGACGGCATGGTTGCTGCCGTTACCTCCGCCTTGAAAAAAGGCGATACCGTGACCCTGGTGGGTTTCGGCACTTTCTACGTGGGCGAGCGCGCTGAGCGCAGCGGCCGCAACCCGAAGACCGGCGCCACCATCAAGATCCCGGCGGCACGTTCTCCGAAGTTCCGCGCTGGCAAGGCACTGAAAGACGCGCTATAATTTGCCACTCCGCCGGGGCCTGATTTTGCAGGGTTCGGCGGAGCGCACGGGCGTTTAGCTCAGTTGGTAGAGCGTCTGCCTTACAAGCAGAATGTCGGCGGTTCGACTCCGTCAACGCCCACCAACGGCACGGAGTGGTAGTTCAGTTGGTCAGAATACCGGCCTGTCACGCCGGGGGTCGCGGGTTCGAGCCCCGTCCACTCCGCCAAATACACAAGAGAAGGTGAACCGTTTGCGTGTTCACCTTTTTTTTTACAGGGGTGGCCTTAGCCAATCGTCATGTTCGAGTTTGTCCAGAACAACAAAACCGTCATTCAAGTGATCCTGGGCGCTGTGGCCCTGACTTTCGTAGGCTTCGGCGTCGGCAGCTATTCCAGCGCCACCGACGATCCCTATCTGGTCAAGGTGGGCAAGACCAAGATCTACAAGCGAGATCTGGATCGCGCGCTGGAAGGCCAGCCTAGCGACCCCGCCGCCCGCCAGGCCGCGCTGGAAAATCTGATCCGCCAGGAGCTGCTGCTGGCCGAGGCCCGCGACCACGGTGTCGCCGTCAGCCCGGAACAACTGCGCAAGGTGATCGCTTCCATTCCAGCCTTTCAGGAAAACGGCCAGTTCAGCTCCCAGCGCTACAGCGAATTCCTGAAGAGCCGCTATCCGAATCCGGAAGCCTTCGAGGCCGACATCAGCCGCGATATCCTGCTGCAAAGCCAGCTGAACAGCGTGGCCGGCACCCAGTTCGTGTCCAACACCGTGGTGACCCGCGTGGCGGGGCTGCTGGGCGAGGGCCGCGAACTGCAGCAGTTGGTGTTGAAGCCATCCGATTTCGGCGCCGAGGTGAAGACCGACGCCGCCGCGATCAAGGCTTACTACGATGCCAACGCCAAGCGCTTCAAGCTGCCGGAGCAGGTGAAGCTGGATTACGTGGTGCTGTCCCAGGATGCCTTGGCTCAGGGCATCAAGGTCAGCGACGCCGACGTGCAGAAGTACTACGACCAGCACAAGGCCGACCTGGCCGGCGAACAGCGCCGCGCTTCCCACATCCTGCTGACGGTGGCCAAGGACGCCAAGCCGGAGCAGAAGGCCAAGGTCAAGGCCGAGGCTGAGGCCATTCTGAAGGATGTGCGCGCCAATCCGGCCAAGTTCGCCGAGCTTGCCAAGGCCAAGTCGCAGGATCCCGGCTCCGCGGAGAAGGGCGGCGATCTGGGCTTCTTCGGCCACGGCATGATGGTCAAGCCGTTCGACGACGCGGTGTTCAAGCTGAAGCCGGGTCAGATCAGCGACCTGGTGGAAACCGAGTACGGTTTCCACATCATCCGCCTGGACGCGGTCAAATCGCAGAGCTTGGAAGACGTCAAGGGCGCGATCGTGGACAAGCTGCAGAAGCAGAAGTCCGCGGCGCTGTTCCGCGAGCAGGCCGACAAGCTGAACGAAGTCGCCTACCAGCAGGCCGACTCGCTGAAGGGCGTCGTCGACGCGCTGAAGCTGGAGGTCAAGCACTCCGACTGGATGCAGCGCAACCAGCCGTCGCAGGATGAGCTGCTGGGCAACGCCAAGCTGCTGTCCGCCGTGTTCAGCGACGATGTGCTGAAGAAAAAGCACAACAGCGAAGTGGTGGATATCGGCGGCAACCGCCTGGTGGTTGCCCGCATCGCCGAGCACCAGCCGGAGCGTCAGCAGCCGCTGGCCGACGTCAGCGACACGATCCGCAAGGAGCTGGTGGAGCGGGAAGGCGCGAAACTGGCCGACAAGAAGGGCCAGACTCTGCTGGCCGAGCTGAAGGCCGGCAAGGGCGTGGATGCGCAGAAGTGGGGCCAGTCGGCCACGGTATCCCGCCGCGCCGCCGCCGGCATGCCGGCAGCCGATGTCCGCGCTGTGTTCGCCGTGGCCGGCAGCAAGCTGCCTGGCTTCGCGGGCGTGCGCCACGATACCGGCGAGTACGTGATCTACCGCGTCAACAAGGTGGTTCCGGCCCCGGCCGTCACCGACGCCGACCGCGCGCAGCTGGGCAATGTGCTGGGCGAGCTGAGCGCCAACAGCCAATTGGCCAGCTACCTGAAGGCCCTGCGCGAGAAGTATCCGGTCACCGCCGGCAAGCAGTCGCTGACCGACAACAACTGATCCGGCCCGCTTCGAACGCCAAGCCCCGCGCATGCGGGGCTTTTTGCTTTCAGCGCGGCGGATGAAGGCCGAAGCCGCGCGTCCGGGCCTCCTGGCGCAGCGCGTCCAGCAGCAGCCTGGCCTTGCGCGGCATGCCGCGGCTGGCAAACACCGCATGCATCTGCGGATCGTCGCCATGGCTGGACACGATGCGGAAATCCGGACACAGCCGCACCAGTTCGCCGCGCGCGGCCAGCGGCTCCGCCAGCCAGTCTCCCAGCCGGGCGATGCCCATGCCGGCGCGGACGGCGTCCAGCACGCCGTTGCCCGAGTTGCTGCGATGCCAAGCATTCAGGTTGAGGCTGACGGTTTCATCTCTTGATACGAAATTCCAGGCTTTCAGCACCCGCGGCGCGCTATGGATCACCACCCGGTGCTGGGGCAGCTCGGCGGGATGATCTGGCGCGCCGTGGCGGGCGATGTAGCTCGGGCTGGCGTACAGGTGGCGGCGGTAGACCCATAGCGGATGGCCGATCAGCTCGCTGGAGGCGGGGAAGGCACCGCGTATCGAGAAGTCGAGCTTGTCCCGTATCGGTTCCAACACCGAGTCGCTGTACAGCACCTCGAAGCGCAGGCCGGCGTGGGCATCGGCCAGGCTGGCCAGCACAGCGGGCAGAAGCTCGCGCCCCAGCGTTTCCGGCGCGGAGAAGCGCAACAGGCCACGCGGCGCGCTGGCCTGCTGGCTCAATTCCTCCTCGGCCTGCTGCTGCAGGTCCAGCATCTGGCGGGCGGCGGGATAGTAGGCCTCGCCGGCCATGGTCAGCTCCACCTGCTTGCTGGAGCGGGCCAGCAGCATGGCGCCCAGCTCCTCTTCCAGCGCCTGCAGCGCGCGGGTGGCGCTGCTGGGCGAGGTGCCCAACTGGCGGGCGGCGGAGACGAAGCTTTTCTGCTCCACCACCGCGCAGAATATGCGGATTCCCCATAGCGGCTTCATTGCGGCTCCAGTATTGCGTTTTTTGCAATATTACATTGCAAGCATTGTTTCGGGCCAGCACGTACAATTTGCGTCGAGGAGGATGACAATGTTGTTGAGCTTGAGCTTTTTGTGCCTGATCGCTTTTTGCGCGGGCTTGGTGGACGCGGCAGTCGGCGGCGGCGGCCTGATTCAGATTCCCGGCCTGTTCAGCGCGCTGCCCAATGCGGCGCCGGCCACCATTTTCGGCACCAATAAATTGTCGGCGGCGGTGGGCACGCTGTCGGCGGCGCGTTCCTATCTGAGCCGGGTGCGGCTGCCGTGGCGGCTGGTGCTGCCGGCCGCCGCCACCGCCTTCGTGTTTTCGTTCGCCGGCGCGGCTGTCGTGTCGCAAATTCCCAAGGGCGTGATCCGGCCGCTGGTGCTGGCGCTGTTGCTGGTGATGGCGGTGTATACGTTGTGGAAGAAGGACTTCGGCAAGCTGCACAAGCCGGTGGCCATCGGCCGCCGGGAAATGGCGGTAGGCATGGCCATAGGCGGCGCCATCGGTTTCTACGACGGTCTGTTCGGCCCCGGCACCGGCAGCTTCCTGATGTTCCTGTTCATCCGCTTCTTCGCCTTCGACTTTCTGCACGCGTCGGCGGCGGCCAAGGTGGTGAACCTGGCCACCAATGTCGCGGCGCTGATCTTCTTCGTCGGCGCCGGCCACGTGCTGTATCAGCTCGCGCTGCCGATGGCGGCCGCCAATATGGCCGGCGCGATGGTCGGCACCCGGCTGGCGATGAAGAAGGGCGCCGGCTTCGTGCGGGTGCTGTTCCTCGGCTTGACCAGCGTGCTGATCTGCAAGCTGGCCTGGGACATTTTCCACGGCTGAGCGGTTTGCCCGGGAGCGGCCGCTTTGAACTGAGGCGGCCGCTCCTTTATCATGTAGTCTGAATGACTACGCCACGGCCGTTTTCCATGCACCCATCCCGCTGTCCGCCGCCGGACGCCGCCACTGATCTGCTGCAACTGCCCAATGTCGGCCCGCGCGCCGCCGCTGATCTGCGGCTGCTCGGTCTGAGCCATCCGGCCGACCTGCGGGGCCGCGATCCCCACCAGCTTTATCTGCAGCTGTGCGACGCGACCGGAGCGCGCCACGATCCCTGCGTGCTCGACGTGCTGATGTCGGTCTGCCACTACATGGATACCGGCGAGGCGCGCGCTTGGCCAAGCTTCACCGCGGAGCGCAAGCGCAAATGGACGGTGTGAGCGGGGAGGAGCGGCTGACGGCCTGCCACGATTGCGATCTGCTGCTGAGGCTGCCCGGCGCGCAAACCGGCCGCGTGCGCGTTTGCTGCCCCCGCTGCGGCGCCCAGCTGTACGAATGCTCGGATAGCGGCCCCGAGGCCGGCGTGGCGCTGCTGGCGGCCGGCGCGGTGATGTTCGCGATCTCCAACGTCTACCCGGTGCTGGTGCTGGAGATCGCAGGCAACCGCAATGCCGCCACGCTGTGGCAGACCGCGTTGGCGCTGCATGGGCAGGGCATGCCGGAGGTGGCGCTGCTGGTGCTGTTCACCGGCATCGTGATGCCGGCGCTGGAATTGGCCAGCATGCTCTACCTGCAGCTGCCGCTGTTGTTCGGCCGCGCGCTGCCGGGTTTCCCGGCGATGATGCGGCTGCGCGGTCTGGCGCGGCCCTGGTGCATGGTGGAGGTGTTTTTGCTGGGCGTGCTGGTTTCGCTGGTGAAGCTGGTGCATCTGGCCAGCGTGCAGCCGGGCATAGGCTTGTGGGCGTTTTTCGGCCTGATCGTGCTGATGGCGGCCAGCGCCAGCCGTTTCCGGCCGCATGAACTGTGGGAGCGCTACCGCTCATGCCGCATTATCCATTGAGCAGCGCGGCGTCGCGCAATCTGTGCCTGTGCCACGGCTGCGGGCTGCTGGTGAGGATATCGACGTCCGAGGCCGTCGCCTGTCCGCGCTGCGCGGCTCCGCTGCATCTGCGGCGGCCGGCGGCGCTGCAGCGTTGCTGGGCGCTGCTGCTGGCGGCGATGATCAGCTATCTGCCGGCCAATCTGCTGCCCATCATGGAAACCACGGCGCTGACCGGCGTGCAGCGCGACACCATCATGAGCGGCGTGGTCTATCTGTGGAACAACGATTCCTGGCCGCTGGCGCTGGTGGTGTTCACCGCCAGCGTGCTGGTGCCGATGCTGAAAATACTGGCCTTGCTGCTGCTGTTGTGCAGCGTGCAGTGGCGCTGGAGCTGGGCGCCGCGCCAGCGCACGCGGCTGTACCGGATGATAGAAGTAATTGGCCCATGGTCGATGCTGGACATTTTCGTGGTGGCGCTGATGGTGGCGCTGGTGCAATGGCAGTCGTTGGCCAGCATCAAGGCCGGGCCCGGCGCGATCGCCTTCGGCGCGGTGGTGGTGCTGACCATGCTGGCCGCGATGAGTTTCGATCCCAGGATGATCTGGGACCCCGTAGAGGAACATGATGAGCAGTGAAAATCCGCAAAACCCTCCAGAGCCGGACCTGCCGCAGGCGGTGCCGGTGCGCCGCGGCCGCTGGGCGCCGTCGCTGGTCTGGCTGATTCCGGTTGTGGCGGCCTTGATAGGCGGCTGGCTGGCGGTGCACGCGGTGTTGTCGCGCGGCCCCACCATCACCATCTCCTTCCAGAACGCGGAGGGGATCGAAGCCGGCAAAACCCGGATCAAGTACAAGGACGTGGAGATCGGCGAGGTGACCTCGGTCCAGCTCAGCCCCAACCGGCAGGCCATCGTCGCCACCGCGCAGCTGCGCAAGGAGGCCGCCGACTACCTGGCGGAGGACAGCCGCTTCTGGGTGGTGCGGCCGCGGGTGTCCGGCGGCGGCGTGTCCGGCCTGGGCACGGTGCTGTCCGGCTCCTATATCGGCATGGACATCGGCAAGAGCGAGGCGCGGAAGGCCGATTTCGTCGGCTTGGAGACGCCCCCCATCATCAACGCCGACCTGCCTGGGCAGACCTTCACGCTGCGCGCGGACAATCTGGGGTCGCTGAACACCGGCTCGCCGGTGTATTTCCGTCGGGTGCCGGTGGGGCAGGTGGTCGGCTACGAGCTGGACCCCAAGGGCGGCTACGTCAAGGTAGCCGTCTTCATCAACGCGCCTTACGACCATTTCGTGTCCGCCAACAGCCGCTTCTGGCACGCCAGCGGCGTCGACGTGTCGCTGAGCGCCAACGGCCTCAACGTCAGCACCCAGTCGCTGGCGGCGATCGCGCTGGGCGGCATCGCCTTTGAAACGCCGCTGGCCGACAATGCCGGCATTCCGCTGTCGGACCGCAATTTCATTCTGCACGATACCCGCGACAGGGCGCTGCAGAACCCGGACCGCGAGATGCAGCCGTTCCGCCTGCGTTTCCGCCAGTCGTTGCGCGGACTCAGCGTCGGCGCGCCGGTGGACTTCCGCGGCATCACGATAGGCGAAGTGACGGCGATAGGCGTGCAGTACGTGCAGGACCGCAAGGACTTCGACATGACGGTAGACATCCGCACCTATCCCAGCCGGCTGGACAGCCTGTCGCGCGGCGGCCGCATCACCGGCAAGCTGTCGCCGCAGGCGCTGGTGGCCAACGGCATGCGCGCCCAGCTGCGCTCCGGCAACCTGATCACCGGCCAGTTGTACGTGGCGCTGGACTTCTTCCGCGATGCGCCGCCGGCCCGGCTGGTGGTGAAGGGCGGGGTGCCCGAGTTGCCGACCATTCCGGGCGATCTGGAAGAACTGCAGCGGGTATTGCAGCGCATCGTCAAGAAACTGGACGCGGTGCCGTTCGACAGCATAGGCAAGGAGGCCGACGCTTCGCTGAAATCGCTGCACCAGACGCTGGACAGCGTGAAGCGGCTCAGCGACGGCCTGAATAACCAGACGGTGCCGCAAGCGAGCAAGACGCTGGAGCAGTTGCAGCAGACGCTGGAGGCCACCCGCCAGACCATGCGCGCCGATTCGCCGCTGCAGCAGGACATGCGCTCCGCCGCGCAGGAAGTGAAGGAGACCGCGCGCAGCTTCCGCGCGCTGGCCGATTACCTGGACCGCCATCCCGAGGCGCTGGTGCGCGGCAAGGAGGCGCAGCCATGATGATGAAAACGATGTTCGCCGCGGCCATGATCGCGGCGCTGGCGGGCTGCGCATCGCCGCAGTCGCGCTTTTACGGGCTGGACGCGCCGGCCGCGCCGCAGGCGCAGGCGCAATTCGGCAAGCGGGTGCTGCTGGGGCCGGTGAGCCTGCCGGCGGCGCTGGATCGTCCCCAGCTGGTGATGGACATGGGCGGCGGCGAGCTGAAGCTGCAGGAGTTCGAGCGCTGGAGCGCGCCGCTGGACCGGCTGCTGGCGCAGCGGCTCAGCCAGGGCGTGGCGCGCTCCAGCGGGGTGGCCAGCGTCTACGCCTACCCGCAGCCCGGGATGGACGGCGGCGATCTGCGCATCGCCGTCGATGTGCGCGTCCTCAGCCTGAAGCCAGGGCAAGGCGCGGCGCTGGAGGCGGCGTGGCAGCTGCAGAGCGCGGCCGACGGCAAGATACTGGCCCGCGGCGGCTTCAGCCGCAGCCAGGCGGTGGCGTCTAGCGAGCCGGGGGCGCTGCTTGCCGGCCTGCAGACCTTGCTGGATGGCCTGGCCGCCGACATCGCCGCTCCGCTGGTCCAGCATCCGGAATGGTGGCGCGCGGGCTGATTCTCCACCATTGGGAGTAGGCGGCCCCGGCCGTAAGGGTTAATCCGCCTCGTCCGTTGGCAGGCTGATAATCCTGCGACCGACGAATACCGGCGCGCGCCGCCGTCGCTTATCGTGGCAACCATGACCACTCCATGGGTATGGTGCCATGACTTCCCCGACATTCAAACGCTACAGCGTGCTGGCCAGCAGCACGCTGGCCTTCACCCTCTGTTTCATGGTCTGGATGATGTTCGCGGTGCTGGGCATCCCGATCAAGCAGCAGCTGGGCCTCAATGAAACCGAATTCGGCATCCTGGCGGCGACGCCGGTGCTGACCGGCTCGCTGATCCGCGTGCCGCTGGGCATCTGGACCGACCGCTACGGCGGCCGCCCGGTATTGTTCGCGCTGATGCTCAGCTGCGTGATTCCCATCTACCTGATGCAGTTCGCCAGCGCCTATTGGCAGTTCCTGCTGGCCGGCCTGTTCGTCGGCCTGGCCGGCGGCTCGTTCTCGGTCGGCACGCCCTATGTGGCGCGCTGGTTCCGCAAGGAGCAGCAAGGCCTGGCCATGGGCATCTTCGGCGCAGGCAACGCCGGCTCTGCCTTGACCAAGCTGGTGGCGCCGGTGCTGATCGTCGCCTGGGGCTGGCAGAGCGTGCCCACCGCGTACGCGCTGATCATGCTGGCCGCCGCCATCCTGTTCTGGCTGTTTTCCTTCAGCGATCCGGCGCACAAGGCGCCGTCCACCATCACGCTGCGTCAGCAGCTGGCGCTGATGAAGCATCCGGCGGTGCTGCGTTATTGCCAGTACTACTCGGTGGTGTTCGGCGGCTACGTGGCGCTGGCGCTGTGGATGACCAAGTACTACGTCGGCGAGTACGGGCTGGATTTGAAGCACGCGGCGCTGCTGGCGGCCTGCTTCTCCCTGCCGGGCGGCGTGCTGCGCGCGGCGGGCGGTTATCTGTCCGACCGTTTCGGCCCCTATATCGTCACCTGGGCAGTGATGTGGGTGTGCTGGGTGGCCTTCTTCCTGTTGTCCTATCCGCAGACCGAGATGCGCGTCGCCACGGTGAACGGGCCGATGAGCCTGCACATCGGCCTCAACGTCTACCTGTTCACCGGCCTGCTGTTCCTGGTGGGGGTGGCGATGGCCATCGGCAAGGCGTCGGTGTTCAAGTTCATCGCCGACGAATTCCCGGATTCCATCGGCGCAGTGTCCGGCGTGGTGGGCCTGTCCGGCGGCCTGGGCGGTTTCCTGCTGCCCATCCTGTTCGGCGCGCTGCTGGATCTGACCGGCGTCCGCTCCAGCGCCTTCATGCTGCTGTACGGCACGGTGTGCGTCAGCCTGGTGTGGATGCATTTTTCCTTCAAATCGGCGGCTAAGGCCAAGGCGCGCGCGGCCGCGCCGGTCCATCCCATTCCCTTGACGAGCGAGCGCGGCTGAGCGCGGCGCGGGAGACATTCATGACTTATCTGATCAAACACTGGGAGCCGGAGTCGGCCTCGTTCTGGCAGCAGAAAGGCCGCACGGTGGCGCGCCGCAATCTGTGGATCTCGATTCCGGCGCTGACGCTGGCCTTCGCGATCTGGCAGGTATGGAGCGTGGCGGTGCTGAACATGCCGAATATCGGCTTCGGCTACAGCCAGAACCAGCTGTTCTGGCTGGCGGCGCTGCCGGCCTTGTCCGGCGCCACGCTGCGCATTTTCTACTCCTTCATGGTGCCGGTGTTCGGCGGCCGCAAGTGGACGGCGATTTCCACCGCCAGCCTGCTGATTCCCGCGGTGGGCATCGGTTTCGCGGTGCAGGACCCCAGCACCAGCTACGTCACCATGGTGACGCTGGCGCTGTTGTGCGGCTTCGGCGGCGGCAACTTCAGCTCCAGCATGGCCAATATCAGTTTCTTTTTCCCGAAAGCGGAGAAGGGCACCGCGCTGGGTTTGAACGCCGGCCTGGGCAATCTGGGCGTGTCCATCGTGCAGTTCGTGGTGCCCATCGTCATCACCATGGGCCTGTTCGGCCAGCTGGGCGGCGATCCTCAGCATTGGGCGAAAGGCGAGCTGTCCAAGCAGATGTGGCTGCAGAACGCCGGCTTCGTCTGGGTGCCGTTCATCGCTGTGTCGGCGCTGGCGGCCTGGTTCGGCATGAACGACCTGGCCTCGGCCAAGTCTTCGTTCTCCGAGCAGGCGGTGATCTTCACCCGCAAGCATAATTGGCTGATGTGCTGGCTGTACGTGGGCACCTTCGGCTCTTTCATCGGCTTTTCCGCCGGTTTTCCGCTGCTGGTGAAAGGCCAGTTCCCGGAAATCGACCCCACCCGTTACGCCTTCCTCGGCCCCCTGGTCGGCGCGCTGACCCGTCCGCTGGGCGGCTGGCTGGCGGACAAGATAGGCGGCGCCAAGGTGACGCAGGCTGCGTTTTCTCTGATGGTATTGGGCGTGCTGGGCGTGATCTTCTTCCTGCCGCACGGCGGCCAGAGCGGCAGTTTCACCGGCTTCTTCGCGATGTTCCTGTGCCTGTTCGCGCTGACGGGAATCGGCAACGGCTCCACCTTCATGCAGGTGCCGGCCATCTTCCTGACCCTGCATCAGCGCATGGCCGGCCCAGGCGAGGCGGCGCAGAAGCAGGCGACGCAAGACGCCACCCGCGAAGCGGCGGCGGTGCTGGGCTTCACCAGCGCCATCGGCGCCTACGGCGGCTTCTTCATTCCGAAGAGCTACGGCACCTCGATCGCGATGACCGGCGGCGTGGAGGCGGCGCTGTATGTGTTCATCGCCTTCTACCTGAGCTGCCTGGCGATCAACGGCTGGTACTACGCCCGCAAGAAGGCGGAGGTGCGCTGCTGAGCGGGCGGCGGAATGCCCGGAAGGTGGCGGTTGCTGGCCGGGTATTGCAGCCTATGACTTGGATGGTATCGAAAGGGCGCCTGCGGGCGCCTTTTTCACGTCCGGCTTTCGTTCTATCCCGGACTACTCCTTAAGGCTTAGCTGGCCCCCTTCCTCTGCCGGGTCCCTTCACCCCTACTGGCCGATTGGGCGGCTTGCAGGCGAAAGGTAGGCTAAGAACCATCGCAACCAGTACCGGCAGCCGGGCGGCAGCGACGCAGAGCAGGGTTCCCCGGCGCGCATGGAGGCAAGATGAGCCATTTTCTCGACAGACTGAATTTCCTCGGCAAGGTAAAAAGCACCTTCGCCGACGGCCACGGCGCGGTGGTGAATGAAGACCGCGGCTGGGAAGACGCATACCGCCAGCGCTGGCAGCACGACAAGATCGTCCGCTCCACCCACGGCGTCAACTGCACCGGCTCCTGCAGCTGGAAGGTGTATGTGAAGAGCGGCCTGATCACCTGGGAAACCCAGCAGACCGACTATCCGCGCACCCGGCCCGATCTGCCCAACCACGAACCACGCGGCTGTCCGCGCGGCGCATCCTACAGCTGGTACGTGTATTCCGCCCAGCGCGTCAAATACCCGATGCTGCGCGGCGAACTGGCCCGGATGTGGCGCGACGCGCGCAAGAGCCTGAGCCCGGTCGAGGCCTGGGAAAAGATCAGCCAGACGCCTGCGCTCGCCAAGCAATACAAGTCCGCGCGCGGCCAGGGCGGTTTCGTCCGCGCCAGCTGGGACGAGGCCAACGAGATCGTCGCGGCGGCCAATGCCTACACCATCAAGAAGTTCGGCCCGGACCGCGTGGTCGGCTTCTCGCCGATCCCGGCGATGTCCATGGTGTCCTACGCCGCCGGCAGCCGCTACCTCAGCCTGATCGGCGGCGTGCCGCTGTCGTTCTACGACTGGTATTGCGACCTGCCGCCGGCCAGCCCGCAGACCTGGGGCGAGCAGACTGACGTGGCCGAGTCCGCCGACTGGTACAACTCCACTTACCTGATGGTGTGGGGCTCCAACGTGCCGATGACCCGCACGCCGGACGCCCACTTCTACACCGAAGTGCGCTACAAGGGCACCAAGACGGTGGCGGTATCGTCCGACTTCGGCGAAATGGCCAAGTTCGGCGATATCTGGCTGGCGCCCAAGCAGGGCACCGACGCCGCTCTGGCGATGGCGATGGGCCACGTGATCTTCAAGGAATTCCACCTGGATCGCCCGTCCGCCTATTTCACCGACTACATCCGCCGCTACACCGACATGCCGATGCTGGTGACGCTCAAGCGCGACGGCGAGCGCTGGCTGCCGGACTACTTCCTGCGCGCTTCGCATCTTGACGGCCAATTGGGCGAAGACAACAACCCGGACTGGAAAACCCTGCTGATCGACGAAGCCAGCGGCGACATCGTCGCGCCTAATGGATCGATCGGCTTCCGTTGGGGCCAGACCGAGGGCAAGGCCGGCAAGTGGAATCTGGAGCAGAAGGCCGATGGCGCGCGCGAAGTGTCCGGTCGCTTGTCGCTGATCGAGCATCGCGACGAGGTGGTTGGCGTCGGCTTCCCGTATTTCGGTTCCGAGCACGACGAACTACTGACCCGCAATGTGCCGGCCAAGCGCGTCAAGCTGGCCGACGGCGGAGAGGCGCTGGTGGCCACGGTGTTCGACCTGATGGCCGCCAATTACGGCCTGGACCGCGGCCTGGGCGGCGGCAACGTCGCCATCGATTACATGGACGACGCGCCGTACACGCCGGCCTGGCAGCAGAAGCACACCGGCGTGAAGCCGGAGCTGGTGATTCAGGTGGCGCGCGAGTTCGCGCAAAACGCCGACCAGACCCAGGGCAAGTCGATGGTCATCGTCGGCGCGGCGCTGAACCACTGGTACCACATGGACATGACCTACCGCGGCATCATCAATATGCTGATGCTGTGCGGCTGCATCGGCCAGTCCGGCGGCGGCTGGTGCCACTACGTGGGCCAGGAAAAGCTGCGTCCGCAAACCGGCTGGGCGCCGCTGGCCTTCGCCGGCGACTGGAACCGCCCGGCGCGGCAGATGAACGGCACCAGCTTCTTCTACGCCCACACCAGCCAGTGGCGGCATGAAAAACTGGGCGTGGGCGAGATCCTGTGCCCGACCGCCGACGGCAAGATGGCCGACATGGCGCTGATCGATTACAACGCTAAGGCCGAGCGGATGGGCTGGCTGCCGTCCGCGCCGCAGCTCTCCGCCAACCCTCTGGACATCACCCGCGCCGCCGCCGAGGCGGGCCTGGATCCGGTCGCCTATACCGTGGACGGTTTGAAATCGGGCCGGCTGGACATGGCCTGCAACGATCCGGACAACCCGCAGAACTTCCCGCGAAACATGTTCGTGTGGCGCTCCAACATCCTGGGCAGCTCCGGCAAGGGCCACGAGTACTTCCTCAAATACCTGCTGGGCACCCAGAACGCGGTGCTGGGCTCGGAAGACGACTGCATCAAGCCGTCCGAGATCACCGTTCGTCCGGCCGCCGAGGGCAAGCTGGACCTGATGGTGGTGCTGGACTTCCGCATGTCCACCACCTGTCTGTACGGCGACATCGTGCTGCCCACCGCCACCTGGTACGAGAAGGACGACCTCAACACCTCCGACATGCACCCCTTCATCCACCCGCTGTCCGAAGCTGTGCAGCCCTTGTGGCAGGCCAGGAGCGACTGGGAAATCTACAAGGGCTTCGCCAAGAGCCTGTCCGAGATCGGCAAGGATTATCTGGGCACGCAGAAGGATCTGGTGCTGACGCCGCTGATGCACGACAGCCCGCAGGAGCTGGGCCAGCCTTTTGATCCCAAGGATTGGAAAAAGGGCGAGTGCGAGCCGGCGCCGGGCAAGACCATGCCGGCGATGACGGTGGTGGAGCGCGACTACGGCGCGATCTACGACAAGTTCACCACCATCGGCCCTCTGCTGGAGAAAGCCGGCAACGGCGGCAAGGGCATAGGCTGGAAAACCGCCCACGAGGTGGACATCCTGCGCGGCCTGAACCAGGTGGCGCAATCGGGCGCGGGCAAGGGCCAGCCCCGGCTTGAGACCGCCATCGACGCCGCGGAGATGATTCTGACCTTGGCGCCGGAGACCAACGGCCATGTGGCGGTGAAAGCCTGGGACGCGCTGTCCAAGATCACTGGCCGCGACCATACACACCTTGCCCGTCCGCGCGAGCATGACACCATCCGTTTCCGCGACGTGCAGGCGCAGCCGCGCAAGATCATTTCCTCGCCGACCTGGTCCGGCCTGGAAAGCGAGGAAGTCAGCTACAACGCGGGTTACACCAATGTCCACGAGCTGATTCCGTGGCGCACTTTGACCGGCCGCCAGCAGTTCTACCAGGACCACCAGTGGATGCGGGCCTTCGGCGAGGGATTGTGTGTGTATAAGCCGGCGGTCGATTTGAAGACCACGCAGGCGGTGTTGGGCAAGCATGGCAACGGTAATCATGAGCTGGTGCTGAACTTCATCACCCCGCACCAGAAATGGGGCATACACAGCACCTATTCCGACAACTTGCGCATGCTGACGCTCAGCCGCGGCGGCCCCCACGTCTGGCTGTCCGAGATCGACGCCGCCAAGGCCGGCATCGCCGACAACGACTGGATCGAGGTATTCAACGTCAACGGCACGCTGACCGCCCGCGCGGTGGTGTCGCAGCGGGTGCCGGAAGGCATGACGCTGATGTATCACGCCCAGGAGAAGATCGTGAACGTGCCGGGGGCGGAAGTGTCCGGCAAGCGCGGCGGCATTCACAACTCGGTGACCCGGACCGTGACCAAGCCCACCCACATGATCGGCGGCTACGCCCAGCTGTCCTGGGGCTTCAATTACTACGGCACGGTTGGCGCCAACCGCGACGAATTCGTGGTGGTGCGCAAGATGGACAAAGTCGACTGGATGGACGTTCCGGCGGGAGAGAAGCAATGAAGATACGCGCGCAAATCGGCATGGTGCTGAACCTGGACAAGTGCATCGGTTGCCATACCTGTTCGGTCACCTGCAAAAACGTGTGGACCAGCCGCGACGGCATCGAGTACGCCTGGTTCAACAACGTGGAGACCAAGCCCGGCATCGGCTACCCCAAGGACTGGGAAAATCAGGACAAGTGGCAGGGCGGCTGGAAGCGCCGCGCTGACGGCAAGCTGGAGCCGCGCCAGGGCGGCAAGCTGAAGATATTGGCCAATATCTTCGCCAATCCCAATCTGCCGGCCATCGACGACTACTACGAGCCGTTCACCTACGATTATGAACATCTGCAGAACGCGCCGAAGATGCAGACGCCGCCGACCGCGCGGCCGGTATCGGTGCTGACCGGCAAGAAGATGGACAAGATCGAGTGGGGCCCGAACTGGGAGGACGACCTGGGCGGCGAGTTCTCCAAGCGCGCCAAGGATGCTTTGTTTGAAGGCATCCAGAAGGAGATGTACTCCGCCTTCGAGAACACCTTCATGATGTATCTGCCGCGGCTGTGCGAACACTGCCTGAACCCGGCCTGCGTCGCGTCCTGTCCGTCCGGCTCCATCTACAAGCGCGAAGACGACGGCATCGTGCTGATCGATCAGGACAAGTGCCGCGGTTGGCGGATGTGCGTGTCAGGCTGCCCGTACAAGAAGATCTACTACAACTGGACGTCCGGCAAGGCCGAGAAGTGCATCTTCTGCTACCCGCGCATCGAGTCCGGCCAGCCTACCGTGTGCTCGGAAACCTGCGTCGGCCGCATCCGTTACCTGGGCGTGCTGCTGTACGACGCCGACAAGATCGAACAGGCGGCGGAGGTGGAAGATCCGCAGGATCTGTACCAGTCGCAGCTCGACCTGTTCCTGGACCCGAACGACCCGGCCATCGCGGCCGAGGCGCTGAAGCAGGGCATCCCGCAAAGCTGGCTGGACGCCGCGAAGCGCTCGCCGGTGTACAAGATGGCGATGGAGTGGAAGGTGGCCTTCCCGCTGCATCCGGAATACCGGACGTTGCCGATGGTGTGGTACATCCCGCCGCTGTCGCCTATCCAGAGCGCGATGGAGAATGGCCTGATAGGCGAGGGCGGCATCATCCCCGACGTGCAGAGCCTGCGGATACCGATCAAGTATCTGGCCAACCTGCTGACGGCGGGCAAGGAAGAGCCGGTGGTCAAGGCGCTGGAAACCATGGTGGCGATGCGCCGCTACATGCGCAAGAAGAGCGTGGAGAAGGTCAGCGACGCGTCGACCTTGGCCGGCACCCACCTGAGCTCAAGCCAGGTGGAAGAGATGTATCAGGTGATGGCCATCGCCAATTACGAAGACCGCTTCGTGATTCCGTCCAGCCACAAGGAAATGGTGGAGGAGGCGTTCGAGGACAAGGCCAGCTGCGGCTTCAGCTTCGGCAACGGCTGCTCCGGCGGCGAGTCCGAGGCCAGCCTGTTCGGCAAGAAGAAGGCCACGCCCATCGTGTTCCACGACATGCGGCGCGACCGCAAGTCCAACGCCGGCAACTGAGGGAGACCATCATGCGCATTCACGCCATTCTGTCCGCGCTCTTGTGCTATCCGGAGGCCGAGCTGGTCGCCGCGGTGGACGAGATCCGCGCCGAGGCGGCCGAGCACCTGCAAACCGCCAGCCTGCTGGAGCCGCTGCTGCAGGCTTTAGAGAGCGAGGACCTGATCGAGCTGCAGCAGCGTTACGTGCTCACCTTCGACCGCAACCCTTCGCACTCGCTGCACTTGTTCGAACACATCCACGGCGAGGACCGCGCCCGCGGCCAGGCGATGGTGGACCTGCTGGAGGAGTACCGCCGGCATGGTTTCGAGCCGACGTGCAGCGAGCTGCCGGACTACCTGCCGTTGTTCCTTGAGTTTCTGGGGCAGTGCGACAAGGCCGAGTCCGAGCGGCTGCTGGGCGACGCGGTGCATGTGATCGGCCACGTCGCCGGCAGGCTGAACGAGGTTGAGTCGGCATACGCCGGCCTGTTCGACGCGCTGCTGACGCTGTCGCCGGTCAAGCCGGAGCCGCTGCAAGCGCCGCCTATCCGCGACATGGACGAGATGCTGGAAACTTTCGGCCCCGGCGCGGACGGCGTGGAGCCGCTGCTAAAGCCGACCATGCCGGCAATCGCCCCGGTGAACTTTTACCCGCGCGGCGCGCGCGCCTGAAACCTTACCCCCTCTCCCAGGCGCGGGAGAGGGGCGGCGGGCGGCGCTGACGCCCCGCCATCGGGAGACAAACATGGACTACCTGCATAGATTCGTATTCGGCATCTATCCCTACATCGCGCTGGCCATCTTCCTGCTGGGCAGCCTGATCCGCTTCGAGCGCGAACAGTACAGCTGGAAGAGCGAGTCGTCGCAGCTCTTGTACCGCGGCCAGCTGCGCCTGGGCAATATTCTGTTCCACCTGGGCATCATCGGGCTGTTCTTCGGCCATCTGGCCGGCCTCTTGACGCCGCTGGCTGTGTGGGACGCGTTGGGTGTCAGCCACAGCTTCAAGCAGGTGTTCGCGATGAGCGCCGGCGGCCTGATGGGCGGCCTGTGCCTGATCGGCATCGTGCTGCTGCTGCATCGCCGCTTCCTATGCGACCGCCTGGCGGCCAACACCACCTGGCGCGACAAGCTGGTGCTGCTGTGGATACTGGCCACGCTGTTGCTGGGCCTGAGCACCATCTTCGTGTCGGCCCAGCACCTGGACGGTCACGAAATGGTGCTGCTGATGAGCTGGGCGCAGCACATCGTCACCTTCCGCGGCGACGCGGCGGATTTCATCGTCTCCGCCTCGCCGGTCTTCAAGCTGCACCTGTTCATGGGCATGAGCCTGTTCGTGATCTTTCCCTTCACCCGGTTGGTGCACGTGTGGAGCGGGTTCGGCGCAGTGACCTACCTGGGACGCGCCTGGCAGCTGGTGCGCCCGCGCTGATCGCTTGAGTATGAAAAACGCCGCGGATCCGGAGAGGGGGCGCGGCGTTTTGTTTAGGGGGCTGTAGCGTGGCTTACCAACGCGGGTTGGCCCGATTGACTGGTTAGCTCACATTACGTGTATCTCGGTGTCCCGAGCATGCTCGTTATTCGAATGTGATTCTCAAGGCCATGTTCCTTCGCGGCACAACGGATTGCTGAGATGTCTTCTTCTGACAATGACGGGCCAAGATAGATGCGATCAATAAGCTTTGTGATATCAAATTCAACTTGAACTCCGAGCTCGGGTACCTGAACGCCAAACTCTTCAGCCATTCGAAGCGACACGGCCAACCGGAATTCTCTCTCCCACGAAAACGCCATGTGTTTGAACCAAAACCGGTCCATCATGCCTACGCGAAGACGCTTCTGGAGAAGATCA
This sequence comes from Chromobacterium indicum, assembly GCF_039708975.1. NCBI lineage: Bacteria > Pseudomonadati > Pseudomonadota > Betaproteobacteria > Neisseriales > Chromobacteriaceae > Chromobacterium > Chromobacterium indicum. Next base: position 156,742 of record NZ_JAYFSJ010000007.1, on the reverse strand, counting down.
ACGTAGCTTACGTTGCCAGCCCATAGCTCCTCGTAACCATACTCAGGCTTCAGCTTGAAGGGCTTGGCAGCGTCTCTGATTCGGTCAACGCTAGTTCGAATTGCAACTCCCTTGCGTGATCCAGCGTAAAGCTGCCACATGGCATCGCTCTCATACTCTGCTCGGTGCCAGCAGCTCACTTTCGAGAGACGTCGAAGCTCTTCGAATGCTTGCTCGTGCGATTCAGCTTTTGCATATCGCAGATCTATCGGAAATCCAGGTGGTAGCACAGCGACAGCCCCCTCGAATGGATCCTCAAACTGGCAGGCCGCCGCGAAGTAGAGATGGCTGGATTTCAACAGCTCCAAAAAGCGTTCGATCTTGAAGTAGCGCCACAGCGGTTCCTTCAGGTCGAGTGGTTGATCTCCGATGATGCGCAAGGTTTTCTCCTAGACAGGCTAACGGCGGAATTCTGGAGCGCAAGTTGGGCTTCATCTTATTCAGCCTACAGCCCTGTATATGTGGCCTAAGCATCTCACGGTGGTGTGTTCAAAGCAGCGTAACCTGGGTTTTCGTGAGCTTATACAACTGCAGTTGGATGTTGTTTCGCTCCAATGCCGCAGCCAAGTCCCGTGCCAAGGGGACATCTGCGGGGACGACGAGAATGCGAGAGCAATTATGACTTCTGGAATGGACAATCAATTGACCGATTCCGGTATAGATATCACCGCGTACCGCTGAGGTCTTTACCTCGTAAGCTTCGATGAGATTGGGGCCTTGCGAGACTCCGAGGTCAAGCAGAGCGGTCTTCACGACGCGCTGGCCAGTGGCCAAGCCCTTTTGTATGCGCCAGTCGCGTAGAGCCTTAACTACCTCGCCATGTCTAGAAATATAGTCGATCTCGCGTGCGGCAGCCTTTCCCCTCTTTCGGCCAAAGAACTCATCGAAGTACTTCCGGAGCTTTTGTTCTTTCTTTAGAGCTTCACTAGTTTGCGTGTCTCCGTTGCGGACAGCTGCCTTGAACTCAATGATTGTCTGCACGTACGCAATAGCTGGACGTACTGCACCGGGCCCAGCCACTGGCATAACAAGAATCCCTTCTTTGTGTGATCCGTCGCTGGCATAGATGGGGTGCAATTCAAAGTCCGCCCAAGCTACGAGCGCGTCTTTTTTGACACCTTTAGCGCCGCCTCCAACGCGCCCAGAGTGAAACAGATATGTCCGGCCGTTTACAGTGTTCCGTGCGAAGAATCCCGCTATCGAGTCGTTGCGGCCCGCGAGTGGTGTGTTTACCTCTACCGCGATCATGACACTCTGACCATCTCCTGTCCGACCAAACCAGTTCAACCTTCGAGGGTTGGCCACGCCATTCTTGTAGTCGGATGACCAGAACCAGTATGTTCCGTCACTGCGAACCTTCGCTTGCGGTTGTCGGCCGCCTTGCCAGCCAATGTCTCGAATGGCTGTTGTTGGGAACTCACGACCGATTGTGGCTTCTAGGTCAGATTGTGCTTTACGAATCTCGGTCTGATCTTCGATGAGTATGAACATGGAGCGAACCAGTGATGTAGGTTTGATGCGGGCTAATTTGTAATCAGCGACCCGGAAGGTCGGGGTCTTAGGTTGGGCTTCATTTTATTCAGCCCAATCTACGGACTTAGAATACAAGGTTAGCCGGATGACAATCGGCAGCATTTATGAGTGCATCAAATAATTGGAGGTTGTAGCGATCAGCCCGCAAGTGAGTCGGTGCCGGGTCTGTCGCTTGATTCGCCTTGAAAACCACGCTGCCGGGTGATAAGGTTTCTAGCATTTGGTACCAGTGCCGTAGTGGCTTGCAGAGGCGGACATTGGTTTCGAAGTTACCGCGTCGTCGCGTTATATCGTTTGCCCTCTGCAGTCTGACTTCCTCTTCGGATCGTTCAAGAAATAAAATCTGGTCGGCAAAGCCAAGCCGCTTCTGGACTATAAGCTCGCGGCTGCTCTCGACAGTTGCCATCCATGCTTCGCGCGAACCTTCACCGATCTGCCACAAGCACCATGAATAGTGGATTTTCAACGGGTCGGTGTCAAAGCATACGATTTTTTGCCCCTGTTCTAGAGCCAAGCCGAGCTGCCAACGCTCGCTATGACGCTCACTCCAGTACTGGCCCGCAGCAGCGACACTGCTGTTCTCGGGGGGATTCCCGCTGATTTCATCGACGACCATGGGCCCATATCTTGATGCCCAGGTGGTTTTTCCGACGGCGCTGATTCCTTCGACAACGATAAGCATAAAATTTCCGGCTAACTTGTAATTTAGCCGCCCGAAATGTCGAGTGAAAATCCGAAAATGTTGGCGCATAAAAAATATGCCGTCAAGATTGCTTTGTTGGGGGCCGAATGATGACAGCCGGGGCGTTTCTTGTGGGGTCTAAGGTTGGAGGAAACATGCCACTTGCCAGGCATGGCCATTCAATGCCGAATTCATGGACGGCGGGTAGCCAAGTAGCGGGGTTTGGTGGGGTTGGCAATACCTGCTATTAGTTGTCGGGTTTGCGTTGCGGCCTGTTGTTGCATTGTTCGCAGGCATGGCCCTTGGCCAGCTCTGCTGCGGCCGGCGCATGCTCCAGCATGGGAATGGGGCGCGCCATCGCAGCTAACACCCCACCCGAGGCGCGTTCAGACCTTGTCCAGCCCATGCTCGACGGCGTAGACCGCCGCCTGCACCCGGCTGCTCAGAGACAGCTTGCGCAGGATGTTCTGCACGTGGACCTTGACCGTGCTCTCGGCCAGGTCCAGCGCGCGGGCGATTTCCTTGTTGCTGGAGCCGCGGGCCAGCCAGCTCAGCGTTTCCCGTTCGCGCGGCGTCAACGCGTCGGCCTCGCTGGCCTTGGCCGTTGGCTGGCGCAGGCGGGCCAGCAGCTTGGCGGTCATTTCCGGCGACAGCACGCTGTCGCCGTCCACCGCGCGGCGAATGCTGTCCAGCAGGAAGTCGGCGTTGATGTTCTTCAGCAGGTAGCCGCGGGCGCCGCCGCGCATGCATTCGGCCAGATCGTCGCCGTCTTCTGACACGGTCAGCATCAGCACAGCGGTGTCCGGACAGCCGCTGAGTATCTGTACCAGCGCTTCGCGGCCATTCATCACCGGCATGTCCAGGTCCAGCAGCACCACGTCGGGCTTCAGCAGTTCGGCCTGCTTGACGCCGTCCAGCCCGTCGGCGGCTTCGCCGACCACCAGGAAATCGTCCTGCCGCTGCAGCAGCGCCTTCAAGCCGCTGCGGAACAGCGTGTGGTCGTCGATCAGTAAAATGCGTATGGCTTGTGTCATGCGCTGGTGCGCTCCTCTTTGGGCAGGGTCAGCTCCACCGTGGTGCCTTGTTTCGGCGCGGAGCTGATCTGAATCTGGCTGTGTATGCGGTTGGCCCGCTCTTGCATGATGGACACGCCGACGTGGCGCGCGGATTTCGCCGCCAGCTGGCCGGAATCGAAGCCGCGGCCGTTGTCGCGGATGCGCATGCTGAAGCTGGCGGTGTTGTCGATTTCCACTTCCACCTCGCTGGCTTCCGCGTGTTTGCGGATATTGGACAGCGCTTCCTGCAGAATGAAGAACACCTGCAGCTGCTGCTGCGGGTCCAGCGGCTTGCCTTCGCCGCGCATCTCCAGCCGCGCCGGCACGCGGGTTTGCTGCTCGAAGCGCTGCAGCAGGATGCGCACCGCTTCCGGGAATTCCTGGCGGCTGATGCGGGTGCGGAAATTGAGCAGCAGCTCCCTGACGTCTTCATAGCATTCCTGCACGCCGGCGCGGATGAAGGCCAGGTTTTCCCGGGCCAGTTCCTCCTCGCGCGAATTCATCGCGTCTTCCAGCATCTGCGACTGAAGATTAAGGAAAGACAATGATTGGGCGATGCTGTCGTGCAGGCCCTGGGCCATCAGATTGCGCTCCTCGGACACCGCGAACTGGCGCTCTACCGCGCCCAGCCGCTGGTTTTCGATGGCGACGCCCAGATGCTGTCCCAGGGTTTCGATCAGCATTTGTTCCGCCATCGACAAGACGCGTTTCTGGCGGAAGTACAGCGTGAAGATGCCGACATCCTCGCGCTGATTGCGGATGTGGAATACGGCGATGGAGGCGAAGCCGGCCCTGCCGCAGTGGCGGATATCCTCGCCTTCCAGTTCGCCGATATGGCGCAGCACGGCGAAGGGCTGCTGCGCGGCCTCGCCGCAGTGGCAGGCGTCGTCGGGGATGCATTCCTCGACCAGCACCATGTCCTCGGGCAGCCCCTGCTGGGCGATCTGGTCCAGCTTGCCGCGCTCCGGGTCCACCAGCCTGGCGTTGGCCGCGTCGGCGCCGGTCAGCTGCATCAGTCGGCCGATGAAGCCGTGGCAGGTTTCGTCCAGCGCGCGCTGCTGGTGCAGGAAGGAAGTCATGTCGTACAGCGTTTTCAGCCGCAGGTTCTGCTCTTCCACTTCGCGGGTTTTCTGCTGGACCTTGCTTTCCAGGTTCTGGTACAGGTCTTGCGCCCGCTCGGCCATCTGGTTGAAGCCTTCGGCCAGCATGCCGAATTCGTCCTGCCGGTCCACCTTGACCCGCGTGTCCAGCTTGCCCTCGCGCAGGCGGCGCATCGCGTCGCTGAGCGCGCGGACCGGGTTGATCACCATCAGGAACAGCATGTAGGCCATGGTCACCGCGCCGGCCAGCGCCATCGCGATCAGCACCATCTGGAACATGCGCAGCAGATTGGTGTGGTTTTCGTTGTCGCGCTCCAGCAGGCTGACCAGGCTATCTATCTCGGCGACGAAGGCGTGCAGCTGCTGGGTGGTGGGTTGGCTGCCGGCGGCCTGCAGCCGCGGGCGGATGTCGCTGCGCCAGCGTTGCTCCAACCGTTGTTCCTGGGTGCGGATGTCGCGGTTGTCGGGCAGGAATAGCGGCCGGGCCGGATCGCCGTGCTTCAGCCGGGCCAGCGTTTGATCGAAGCCGTCTATCTCGTCGCGCAGCAGGCGGTCCGGCGCTTGGGTGGACAGCAGGTAGGCGGCGCGGAAAGTGCGCATGCGCAGGCTGCCAACGTCGTTGATCGCGGCGGCGCCGCCTTCCAGCCGCCAGGATAGGGCCAGCGTGTAGCCTATCGAGACCAGCGCGATGAAGAGCGCCAGCAGCGACAGCACCAGCAACTTGCTGGCCAAGGTCTGGAAGCGGGGGGGCGCAAGGCGGATGTCGGGCATGGGCGTGTTCTGCTTTTGGCGGATGGCGAACTGCAGCGGCGGGCTGCACAATAGGCAGTCGCGGTTATGGTTTAAATATTGATTGTTTTAACATAGCTTTTATCGGTGTTCGAGACAATCCGCCAAAAGGAGAAGGCATGCAAGCGGTACTGGGCATATGCGGCTATTCGGGCAGCGGCAAGACCACTTTGCTGGAGGCCTTGCTGCCTTTGTTGACGCAGCGGGGGTTGAGGGTGTCGGTGATCAAGCATAGCCACCACGACGTACAGCTGGATTCGCCCGGCAAGGACAGTTTCCGCCATCGCCAGGCGGGCGCCTGCGAGGTGATGATCGTGTCGCCGCACCGGGTGGGCGTGTTCGCCGAGACCGCGCGCGAGCTGACGCTGGACGAGCAGCTGGCGCGTCTGTCGCCGTGCGATCTGGTGCTGCTGGAGGGGCAGAAGAGTCTGCCGGTGCCCAAGCTGGAGGTGTACCGGCCGGCTCTGGGCAAGCCGGCGCGCTATCTGGATGACCGGGATGTGATCGCGGTGGCCAGCGATGCGCCGCTGGCGGCCGCCATTCCGGTGCTGGATCTGAATGACGCGGACGGGGTGGCGCATTTCATTGCTGCCTGGCTGGCGGATAGGCGGTGATTCAGCCGCCGGTCTGCGACATGAAGCGCATCACCTTGGCCGGCGCTTCGCGGAAGTCGTGCTTTTCCGGCTTCAGCTCGATGGCGGCGCGGATGGCGCCGTCCAGCTCGGCGTCGCTGCAGCCGGCGCGCAGCAGCGGGCGAAGCTCGAAGCGCTGCTCCTGGCCCAGGCACAGGTAGAGCGTGCCGTCCACCGACATTCTCACCCGGTTGCAGCTGGCGCAGAAGTGCTGGCTGATCGGCGTGATCAGGCCCAGCGTGAAGCGGCCGTCGCGCGATCCCCAGTAACGGGCCGGCCCGCCGCCCAGGCTGACGCTGAGTTCGGACAGGCCGAAGCGGCGGCTCAGCCGCGCCAGTATCGGTTCCAGTTCGCTGCCGCGCGTACCTCGCCCGCTGTCTCCCATCGGCATCGCCTCGATCAGGCGCAGGATGAAGCCGTGTTCGATGCAGAATTCCGCCATCGCCTCGATGTCGCCGTCGTTGACGCCGGCGATCGGCACCATATTGATCTTGATCCGCTCGAAGCCCGCCGCCTTGGCGGCGGACAGGCCGGCCAGGGCCTTGGGCAGGCTGTCGCTGCCGGTCAGCTCCGCCACGCAATCACGGCGCAACGAATCCAGGCTGACGTTGAGCCGGCTTACGCCGGAGCGGCGCAGGCCCTCGGCATGTCGTTCCAACTGGGTGGCGTTGGTGGACAGCGAGAGATCGGAGAGGCCGGGCAGGGCGGCCAGCCTGCCGGCCAGCAAGGGCAGATCGCGGCGCAGCAGCGGCTCGCCGCCAGTCAGGCGGATGCGGCGCGTGCCCAGGCGGACGAAGGCGGCGGCGACGCGTTCTATCTCGTCGAAGCGGAGCCAGTGCGCGGGCTCTTCAAAGCCTTTGAAACCCTTGGGCAGGCAATAGCTGCAGCGCAGGTCGCAGCGGTCGGTGACGGAGAGCCGCAGATAATCGATGGCGCGGCCGAAGCGGTCGGACAACATGGTGCATCCTTAGGGGACTGCCGATATGGTGGAAATTGTATGCCGGACTCGGCGGCGCGACAGTTCCCTGGAGGTGGGAGGCGGTCTAGCTATTTAGTCGTAGAGGGCGTGTGTTGGCTTGATTTGGCTCTGGCGAACGTAGTTTGCGCGATTTTGTTCTTTCTTGAACTTTTCTTTCAATCGCCATTTTCTAAATTATGAAATATTTCATAATTTGATTATTTATTGAAATAATACGTCTTTGAATTATTGTAAAATGGCACAAATTGTTTACATTCGTCGCCATGCCCGCCATTCATTCCCAACGCAACGCTTACATCCTGCTGGTGCTGACCATGCTGATGTGGTCCACCAACTTCGTCATCGCTCGCGCGCTGCACATGCAGCTGGGGCCGTTCACGCTGGCTTTCGCCCGCTGGGGCATCGCTCTGGCCTGCGTGCTGCCGTTCGCCCTGCCTAGGCTGGGCCGCAACTGGGGCAAGCTGCGCGCGCAGTGGCCGCTGCTGCTTGTCCTGGGCCTGTTCGGCATCGGCCTGACCAATACCTTCGTCTACTGGGCGGTGCAGACCACCACCGCCACCAACGCGGTGATTCTCAACAGCGCGACGCCGGTGATGGTGCTGCTGCTGGGTTCGCTGTATTTCCGCCAGCGCTTGAGCAGCCGGCAGTGGATGGGCATGACGCTGGCGCTGTGCGGCGCGCTGCTGATTGTGTTGAAAGGCAATCTGCTGGAGATCGGCGGCTTTCATTTCAGCGGCGGCGATTTGTTCGTGCTGGCCGGCGGCCTGAGCTGGGCCATCTACACGCTGGGCCTGCGCAAGCTGAAACCGGGCATCGATCCCATGGTGCAGATGGCCGCGCTGTTGCTGGTGGGCGAGGCGGTGCTGCTGCCGCTGTTTCTGAGCGAGCTGTCGTCGCGCGGTCTGCCGGCGCTGGACGCAGGCGCCGCGGCCAGTTTGCTGTACCTGGGCGCGCTGCCTTCGGTGGTGGCTTATCTGCTGTACAACCGCGCCATCGCGATGGTGGGCACGGCCAAGGCGGCCGCTTTCCTGTACCTGATGCCGGCTTTCGGCGCGATGCAATCGATCGCGCTGCTGGGCGAAGAGCTGCATTGGTATCACGCGGCCGGGCTGGCGGCGATTTTCGGCGGCATCGCGCTCAGCTCCCTGAGTCGCGGAGCCGCGCGGGAGCGCGCCGGCGCGGCGCTGAGGGCGAAGGAGTCCTGATCCGGAAATCGGGTCAAAATGAAAAAGGCGGCGCTTTTCAGCGCCGCCTTTTTCATGGCCAACAGCGGATCGGGTTAGGTCAGGTACAGCAGCAGCGGCATCACGCGCACCGTCAGCCAGGCCAACACTACCGGCAGGATCAGGCACAGCCCGCCCCAGAAGACCCACGAAGTCTCGCAGTCGGCGCGTCGGCGCATTTCCATCAACTGCAGCCGGTAGGCGAGATAGCTGATGACGGCGACCAGCGGCGACACCAGCACATAGGCAGCCATCGGCCGCCACTCCAGCCACGGCGACAGCGCCAGCACGCCGAGGTGCAAGGCCAGTTGGCTGGCGCACAGCGCGGCCAGCCGCAGGTCGCGGCCCGGGAAGCGCATCGCGCGCCGGTTCACTCGCATGTGGACCGCCGCCCACATCGCGGCGGCGATGCCCAGCCAGGCGTAGGGATAGAACAGCGGCAATACCAGAGGTTCGATCGACACTGGCTCCGGATGGTGGTCCAGCAGTGCCGCCAGTATCAGGTAGGCGGCCAGGAAACAGGCGACGGCGGTGCCGTCGCGGCTGCGGACCAGCCGCCAGGCCATGTGCAGCGAAAACAGGATGAGGACGAGCAGCAGCAGGATTCCGACAGGCGTCGCCGTCATGCAGCCTCCAGCGCCGACAGCAGCGCGGCGGATAGCAGCTCGCCGATCTGGGCCAGGTACTGGGTGTGCATGTCGAAGGTGAAACGCTGGGAATCGTCGCTGGCCAGCACCAGGATGCCGAAGGGCTGGCCGCTGGCGTCCTTCAGCGCCACCTGGGCGAAAGACTGCAGCACCGGCGTGGCGGGGAACCAGCTCAGCACCTCGTCGTTGACATAGGGGCCGCAATACGGCGCGACCAGATTGCGGGCCAGGCCCTGCACTTCGCTGCGGGCGTTGTAATGCTCGGCGTCCTTCTCCGCGGCGGGATGCCACAGCTTCAGCGCGGCGCGGTCCAGCTGGAATTCCTGGCGCAGGCTGCCTTTCAGCTCGGCGATCAGCTCGGCGGGGCCGCGCGCGGCCAGCAGGGCGAGAGTCAGCCGGTGCAGCTTGGTCAGCAGGCGGTCATTGTCCTGGCCACGCTCGATCAACTGTTGCAGCTGGGCCTCCAGCTGGCGGTTCTGGTCCTTCAGCTCCAGCATCTGGCGCTCGACGAAGGAGATCACGCGCTCGCCGTTCTGCGGGGCGGCCTGCAGGTTGTAACGCGGGGCGTGCTGCTGCAGGAAGTCGGGATGCTCGTCGAGAAACGCCAGGACTTGTTCGCTGTGCATCTGCCTTGTCCTTTCCTTAATCGGGATGCGGAAATGGGTTGGTGTGGCTGCGGGGGTTAAAGTTCGATTTCGCCCTGGAAAACGGTGACGGCCGGGCCGGTCATGATCACCGGGCTGCCTTCCCCGGCCCATTCGATGACGATGTCGCCGCCGCGCGCGTGCACGGTGACGCGGGCGTCCAGCAGCCCCTGGCGGATGCCGCAGACCACCGCGGCACAGGCGCCGGTGCCGCAGGCCAGGGTTTCGCCCGCGCCGCGCTCGTAGACGCGCAGGCGGATCTCGCCGCGGTTGACGATTTGCATGAAGCCGGCGTTGACCCGTTGCGGGAAGGCCGGATGGCTTTCGATTTCGGGGCCGATTTCGGCCACCGGCGCGGTGTCCACGTCGTCCACCAATTGCACCGCGTGGGGATTGCCCATCGACGCGATGCCGATTTCGCAGTCGCCGCCGGACAGCGGCAAGGCGTAGGTCAAGGCTTCGGCGTCGGCGAGGAAGGGCAGGTCGGCAGGCTTGAAGCGCGGCACGCCCATGTCGACGCGGGCCAGGCCGTCGCCCAGGTATTCCGGCGATATCACGCCGCGCGCGGTTTCCACTTCGATCCGGCTCTTGCCGGTCAGGCCTTGGTCGCGGACGAACTTGGCGAAGCAGCGCGCGCCGTTGCCGCATTGCTCGACTTCGCCGCCGTCGTTGTTGAAGATGCGGTAGCGAAAGTCGTGGCCGGGCTCGCGCGCCGGCTCCACCAGCAGCAGTTGGTCGAAGCCGATGCCCAATTGGCGGTTGCCGAGCAGGCGGATCTGCTCGGGGGAGAGGGACACGGTCTGACGCACGCCGTCTATGACCATGAAGTCGTTGCCGAGGCCGTGCATCTTGCTGAATTTCAGTTTCATCGGTGTCGCGTGGCGATGCATTGTGGATGGGCCAGCTTAGCACAGCCGGGCGCGAGATACATCGGCCCGGCCGCGCGGCTGATCCCCATTCCTGGCGCTGCGTTGCGCCGGCTCGCCGCAGCCTGCGTCCTCAGCCGCTTCGCCGGGCTGTGTCCGCGGCTCAGCCGCCCGCCAACTGCCGCTGCGCCAAGGTCGCCAGCTCGGCCAATTTGCCGCGAGGCATGCCGGCGGACAAGGCGTAGCCGCGGCCGCGCTCCCACCAGTAATAGACGTTGACCGGCCCCTGGCTGGCGAAATGGAAGCCTTGCTCCGCTTGCGGCCGGGCGCCGTTGGCCACGTAGAGCGTCACCCGTTGCCCGGAGGCGTCGTGGTACATCAGCTGGGCCACCGGGCCTTGCTCGCCGGGCAGCAGGCGTCCGCCTATCAGCTCATAGCCGGCCTGGGCCAGCCGGGGAGGCGTGATCGGGCTGCGCATGCGGCGCGAAAGCCAGGCGACCATCTGCGTTTCCTGGTCCGCGCCGATCTCGACCGGGCGCTGGATGTCGGGACTGTAGACCACATGCGCCATCGCGGCCTGGCGCGGCAGGCTGTCCATCGCCTGGCTTGCGATCTGCGCGGGCGGTTCGGTCTGATAGGCTTGCCGTCCATACCAGCCGCCGCCCAGGCCCAGCGCGAACACCAGTCCGGCGGCCATGGCCTGGCTCAGCCACGGCGGAGAGAAGCGCCTGGCGGGCGGCCTGGCCGAGGCCAGCAGCCGGCTGGGCATGGGCTCGCGCTCAGGCAGCGCCCACAGCTCGCGCAGCGCGTCGTCCTGGCCGCGCCATTGATCCAGCCGCTGGGCGGCGTCGGGATGCTTCTCCAGCCACGCTTCCAGTTCCGCAGCCTGCTGCGGAGGCAATTCGCCGTCGAGATAGGCTTGCAGCGTTTCCTCGTTCGGTTCGGTCATGGCTCTGCGCCTCCATATTCAACCATCAATTGCCGCAGCCGCTCCCGCCCCCGGTGCAGGCGCGACATCACGGTGCCCACCGCCAGTCCCAGCGCTTTGGCCGCATCCTGGTAGCGCATCTCTTCCACCACCACCAATAACAGGATCTCTCTTTGCTCGTCGGGCAGCCGCGCGATGGCGCGGTCGAGGTCGCGCAGCTGGAGCTCCCGCTCATGGGCGGGCGGGACGGCCAGCCGCGCCCACTCTTCGTCGGGCAGCTCGCTGGCCGGGCGGCTTCGCCGGACATGGTCCACGTGCCGGTTATGCATGATGCCGAACAGCCAGGGGCGGATGTCCGAGCCTGGCCGCCATTGCCGCCAGTTGCGCCAGGCCGATTCCAGCGTGTCCTGGACCAGGTCGTCGGCGTGCGCCGCGTTCCGCTCCAGCACGCGGGCGTAGCGGCGCAACCGGGCGAGGTTGTCCAGCAGCAGTCGATGAAACTGCCGCTCCGGTTCTAGTTCGCCGATGGCTTGAGCTCCCTGATGATCCGGCGCGTCGCCAAGTCGAGTTCCGCCACGCTCAGATCCTCGTTCAGCACCCAGGCCTTGCGGCTGTCCTTGCTGAATGAGATGGCTTGGCGCGGGCCGGACAAGCCGCCGATCTGCGCGGCCGGCCGGAATGCCGGCAAGGCGACCTCGGTGAGCGAGTTGCTCTTCAAATTGCCAGAGTACAGGACTTTGCCGTCGGGGCGCAGAGCGGCGCCATAGGGCTCGCTGCCCACGGCCACGGTGGCCGTGATCTTGCCGGACCGGGTATCCACCTTGGCCAGGGTGTCGTCGCCGCTGTTGGCCGCGTACAGGGTGCCGCCGTCGGCGGAGATCGAAATCGCGCGTATCTTGTTGAAGCCGCCGATCTCCCGGAGCACGGCCAGGGACGAGGTGCCCACCACGCTCAGCTTATCGCTGCGGAAGTTGGTGACATAGAGGTCGGCGCCGTCCGGCGACAGCTTGACGCCCTGGCGCGGGCCGGAAAAACCAGTGATCACCTTGCTGACCCGCCAGGCATTCAAATCCACCACGCTGACCGTGTTGGATGCCTGATTGTTGACGTAGAGGCGGGCGCCCTGGCGGTCGATGGCGCTGCCGAAGGCACCGGGGCCCAGGGCCAGGCTGGCCTCCAGCGTCAATGTGCCGGCGTTCCAGCGCTCCAGCAGGCCTTTGCTGCTGTCGGTGACGTAAAAGCGGCGGCCATTCGGCGCGAACACGATGTTGCGCGGGGTGATGAAGCCGGGCAGCGCGGCTTTGAGCCGCCCTTGCGCCAGGTCGTATACCTTCAGCTCGGCTGTCTGGCTATTGCCGGCTATCGCCAGGCTTTCATCGGGGCTGACCGCCAGCGTGTTGTTGCGGATGTCCGGGTCGAAAGCCTGGGCGGCGGCTGAAATTTGCGCCAGCGCCCACAGCGCGGAGGCGGCCAAAAGGGAAGCGGTTTTTCGCATGCTGGTTTTCCTGGTTTTTCAGAGGGGCCAGGGCCGGGCCACTTGCCAGAGTTGCTTGAAGTTGTCGCCTTTGCGCTCGCCGGGCGCGAGGTCCTGGGCGAAGCGGTAGAGCGGCTTGCCGCGCCACGACCATTGCCGTGAGCCGTCGTCGCGGGCAATCAGGCCCAGATCGCCTTCGGGCTGGGCGTCCGCTTCTGCGGCCAGCGGCGGCCACAATGCCGCGCATGGGCCGTTGCAGGCGCTGCGGCCATTGCCGGGCTGGTCTTTGGCGAAAACGTAGAGCGTCATGCCGGCGGGGTCGGTCAGCGCGCCCTCGCGCGTCGATATCGGGGATGGCGCGGCCTGGATCTGCGCGGCGGCGAGCGCGGCGAGCATGCCGCTTAGCAACAGGGTGCGGTTCATCGATGGCTCCTGGTCGTGTGGTAGGAAAGCGGGACGCTTGGTCCGCGCTTGCATGGGGTATACGCAGGGATGCCGCCGATTATTCCCGGCAAGGAGAAATTTTTTTGGTGGGGGAGTGGCGAGGCCGCCGGGAGGCGGCCCGGAAGTCAGGCGCGCAGCACGGTGCGCGCGCCCTGGTAGCGCGGCGCGAAGTAGACGTTGTCCAGCCGCGCGACGCGTATGGTGCTGTTGGTGCGCGGCGCGTGGACGAACTTGCCGTCGCCGATGAAGATGCCCATGTGCGAGAACGGCCGGTTCATGGTGTTGAAGAACACCAGGTCGCCGACCTGCATCTGGCTGTCGGATATCGGCCGGGCGATGTTGGCGATCTGCGCTGCGTTGTGCGGCAGGCGGATGCCGACGGCGTTTTGATAGATGTAGCTGACCATGCCGCTGCAATCGAGGCCGGCCTCCGGATTGCTGCCGCCGAACTGGTAGCCGCCGTCCAGCAGGCCTATCGTGTACAGCAGGATTTCGCGGCCGTTGCCGTCGGCGGTGATGTTGGACAGCGAGGTGTCGCCGCCCGGCTTGCCCGGGCGCGGGCGCTGCTGGCTGGTCTTCACCGGGGTGGTGCCGCAGGCGGCGAGCAGGGCCGCCAGGCCCGCCAGCGCCGCGCCCTGGAGCAGGCGGCGGCGGCCCGCGCCGTCGTCATTCAGCTGGGTGTCTTCCATTGTCGCGTGGACTCCTGTCGTTTCCATGCCGCGGAGGGGGTGTGCGCCTCGCGTCGCGCGCCGCGGCGATTTGTCTTGCTCCCGCGCGCGGCGCGGGAAGGGCTGCTTTGGGGGCAGTATAGCGCGAGCAGGGGCGTGGGCCCCGGCGCCACTGTAAATGTGGGAACGGATCGAGCTATGGCGGGCGGATGGGCGATGCGGGGTGAATGGCTCTCGGGCGGGCCGCGCCGGCATGCGGGCGCCCGTGATTTTCCATGGATATCGTACCTGCCCGGCTAAAATGGAAGCTTGATTCGACATCTTTCCGAGGGGAGATGCGCCGTGAATATTGTAACGGACTCCACAATCGTTTTGAGGATCGCGTCGCTGATGCGCCGCACCTTGCCGCGGGCATTGGCGATCTTCATCGGGCTCGTCCCGCTCCATGCCCTGTCCGCTGAAATCGTCTACATCACCGCCAAGGCGGATCTGCCGTTCTGGAACACGGTCGGCAAGGGCGTGAAGGCGGTGGCGGAGGAGAATGGCTACGCGTTTTCTGAGCTGGACAGCAAGCTCAACGCGGAAATGCAGCTGAGCAATGTCCGCCAGGCCATCGACCGCCACGTCGCGGGCATCGTGATTTCCCCGACCAACAGCAAATCGGCGGAGGAAGCGCTCACCCTGGCGCGTCGGGCCGGCATTCCGGTAGCCATCGCCGATGTCGGCGCCAGCGGCGGCGATTACGTCAGCTTCGTCAAATCGGACAACTACCGCGGCGCATACGATGTGGGCGCGGAGCTGGCGAAGGCGATGAAGGCGCGGAACTGGAGCGGCGGGGCCTACGGCATGGTCACCATTGAATTGTCGCGGAAAAACGGCCAGGACCGCACCAATGGATTCCGCGACGCGATGAAGGACGCCGGCTTCCCGCGCGAGATCGTGCTCAGGCAGATGAAGGATTACTCCGCCGAGGAGACTTACCGCTATGTCAAGGAAATGCTGGCCGCGCATCCGATGGCGCGGGGTTTCTTCATCGAAACCGACCAGCCGGTGGACGGGGCGATGCGGGCGATACGGGAGGCGGGCAAGCAAAAGCAAGTGCTGCTGGTTTCCTTCGACGCGATGCCGGACGTGGTGCGCCTGCTCAAGAGCGACGCCTTGGTCGCCGTGGGCATGCAGCAACCTTATCTGATGGGCAGCTCCGCCGCCGGCGCGCTGGTTTCGCATCTGCATGGCCATTCGCCGGCCAAGGAAATCCTGGTGCCCATCCTGGTGGCCACCAGCCGCAATGTCGACCAACTGATGCCGGTCGCCTCGAAAACGGTGTTCGGCAAACCGCTGAAGTGATCGGCCCTCACGGCATCATCCGGGTCATTTCATTGTTGCGGATCAGGTCGCGGATGGTGGCGTTGAACGATTGCTGCAGCGCGCGGCCGTCTTTCGACGCGCGGCTGAACTCGAAGTGCAGGCCGGTGGGCGTGTCGCCGGGCAGGTCGGCGCGGCGGAGCGCAGGCCCGTTGAACAGGTCGCGCAGCGCCGCGTCGCGTTCCGACAGGCTGTCCACCACTTCGCGGATCTCGATGAAGACGTCGCAGCGGCCCTCGGTGATCTTGGTGATCGCGCTGCGCTCGTTTTTCGAGCCTATGTCCTGGCGCGAAGGATCGACGCCGAAGGCGTCCAGGCGGTTGCCGAACAGACCGCACACGGTATAGCGCTTGAGATCGGACAGCGCGCGCAGCGGCGCGCCGTCGGGGTGCTTTTTGGCGGAGTAGAAGTACAGGTGGTGGACTTCGGCGTAGGCGTCGGTGGCCAGAAAGCGCTTTTCGTCGAGTTCGCGGGAGGGGACGTCGATGGCGATGTCGGTTTGGCCGTGGGCGACCATTTCGCGGCAACGCTTCCACGGCAGTCTTTCGATGACCGCCGGCTCGCGCCCGGCGCGCCTCAGCGCGCGCTGCAGCACGTTGATGGCGAGCCCGGTGTCCTGGGCGCCGCCGGCGAAGCCGGACGAGGAAGTGAAGACATAGGGCGGGAAGTCCACGTCGGAAGCGCAAGCGAGCGGCGCGGCCTGGGCGGCGCTGGCAAGCATCGCCAGAGCTGCCGCGAGCCGCCAGCCTTGCTCATGACGCGGTTTTCGGCTCTCGAGTGGCGCCACATGTCCTCCGCCCTGTGTCTGGTTGGGTCTTGGCGACGCAAGCCGCGGCCGGCGCGGGAGGCTGGATGGAGTCCGGGCGTCGCCTCTGCTCCTTCCGGTGTAGCCCATCCGCGGCTGGGCGGCAAAGCGCCGCCCAGCTCAACGGATCAGAGGCTCAGCGGCCGCGCTGTTCCAGGTCTTCCCAGCGGGCCAGCTTTTCCAGCAGCAGCTCGTCGATTTCCTCGATGCGCTGTTGCCAGGCGATGGCTTCCTTGGGCGTGTCGCGGTAGCAGTTGGGGTCGAGCAGGCGCTGGTTCAGCTCGGCCTGCTCCGTCTCCAGCGCGCTGATCTGGTCCGGCAGCGCAGCCAGCTCGCGGGTTTCGTTGTAGGACAGCTTGTTGCGCGCGGTCTTGGGCTTGTCCTGGCGCGCGGGCGCGGCGGCCGGGGCGGTTTCCTTGGCCTTTTCGGTGGCAGTGAACTCGGCCATGCGCTTCTTGGCGTCCAGCCAGTCCTGGTAGCCGCCCGGGTACTCTTCCAGCCGGCCTTCGCCTTCGAAGGCGATCACCTGGGTGACCACGTTGTCGAGGAAGGCTCGGTCGTGGCTGACAAGGAACACGGTGCCGGCGTACTGGGCGATCACGTCTTCCAGCAATTCCAGCGTGTCGATGTCGAGATCGTTGGTCGGCTCGTCCAGCACCAGCACATTGGCTGGGCGGGTGAACAGGCGGGCCAGCAGCAGGCGGTTGCGTTCGCCGCCGGACAGCGAGCGCACAGGACTCCTGGCGCGTTGCGGCGAGAACAGGAAGTCTTCCAGATAACTCATCACATGCTTTTTCACGCCGCCGATCTCGACGAAGTCGTTGCCCTGGCTGATCACGTCGGCCACGCTCATTTCTTCGTCCAGCTGTTCGCGGAACTGGTCGAAGTAGGCGATTTCCAGCTTGGTGCCTTGCTTGACCGAGCCGGAGTCGGGTTCCAGCTCGCCCAGGATCAGCTTCAGCAGCGTGGTCTTGCCGGCGCCGTTGGGCCCGATCAGGCCGATCTTGTCGCCGCGCAGGATGCGGCTGGTGAAATCGCGGATCAGCTGCCTGCCGCCGAAGCCCTTGTCGACGTGTTCCAGCTCGGCCACCAGCTTGCCGGAGCGCTCGCCGGCGTCCAGCTGGAAGTTGACCTTGCCCACGCGCTCGCGTCGGGCGGACCGCTCGCGGCGGATGGCCTCCAGCCGGCGCACGCGGCCTTCGTTGCGGGTGCGGCGCGCCTCGATGCCCTTGCGGATCCACACTTCTTCCTGGGCGTGGAATTTGTCGAATATGCGGTTCTGCTCTTCTTCGATGGCCAGCTCTTCCGCCTTGCGGGTCTGGTAGGCGGAGAAGCTGCCCGGGTAGCTGCGCAGGATGCCGCGGTCCAGTTCGATGATGCGGGTGGCGACGTTGTCGAGGAAGCGGCGGTCGTGGGTGATCAGCAGCACGCTGCCGGAGAAGCCCTTGATCAGGGTTTCCAGCCACTCGATGGCGGAGACATCCAGGTGGTTGGTCGGCTCGTCCAGCAGCAGCACATCGGGTTTGGACGCCAGCGCGCGCGCCAGCGCCACGCGTTTTTTCCAGCCGCCGGACAGCGCCGAGATGCGGGCGTCGGCGTCCAGGCCCAGGTGGCTCAGCGTGGACGAGATCAGCGCGTCGAACTGCCAGCCGCCGCGGGCTTCCAACTCGTGCTGGATGGTTTCCATCCGCGCCAGCGCTTGCTCGTGGTCGGCGTCGGCCTGGGTCAGCTGCTGGGTGACGTGGTGGTATTCGGTCAACAGCGCCTTCAATTCGCCCAGGCCCTCGGCCACTGCCTCGAAGACAGTGTGCTCGGGGGTGAATTCCGGTTCCTGCGGCACGTAGGCGACCTTGACGTCGCCCTTGGTGTTGATGCGGCCGTCGTCCAGCTGCACCGCGCCGGCGATGCCTTTCAGCAGCGACGACTTGCCCGCGCCGTTGCGGCCGATCAGGCCGACCGCCTCGCCCGGTTCCAGGGCGAAGTCTACGTTGTCCAGCAGCGCGTGGTGTCCGAAGGCGAGGCATGCCTTCTCGACGGTAATCAGGGCCATGTTCTGTGTGTCTTGCGAGATGGGAAAATACCGGCCAGTTTAACACGATGGCCCTGCCGGCGGACGGGTCGCCTGGCGGCTTCGGGGCTGATACAATGCGCGCCGAATCAACATTTGTCCGAAAGGTCCCGCCATGTATTTCGTCGACCGCGCCGTTGCCGTGATCAAACCGAAGCAACCGTTCCTGGATTGGCTGAACCAGCTGCCGGACACCGACATGATCGACCTGTCGCTGGACAGCCTGCGCAGCGACTGCACCGCCATTCTGCTGCCGGAGTTCATCGAGCCGGAAGAGGGCGTCGCCCATATCGACGAGATCAGCGAACAGCTGTTCAAGATGGAACTCGCGTCCTGGGACGAGGACGAAGCCCTGTGGCCCAAGGATTTGTCGCTGAAGGCGTTCTGGGAGTGGTTCGATGTGGAAATCCACTCCACTGTGATGGACAGCGTCGACGACGACATCACCAACAGCCCGGCCAGCGAGCTGTAAAATCCATGCGCGAACGGCCGCCGCTGCAACCCTTCTCGGTGCCGCTGCGGCCGTCGCGGTGGTGGCTGGCCTTGGTGTCGGCCGCTTTCGCCGCCTATGCGGCTGTTGTGGCCTGGCACCTGCCGGCGGCTTATCTGATCAGCGTGCCGGCCGCGGCCTGGCTGGCACGGCGCGCGCTGCGCGCCGACGGATGGCTGCGGGGCGACGCGCCGGAGCGGCTGGAAATCGACCCGCGCGGCCGCTTGTTCCTGTGCCGCGGCGACGAGCGGCGCGAGGCGGAGGTACAGGACGATTGCTTCGTCACGCCGCTGCTGACGGTGCTGAGCGCCAGGCAGGACGGCAGGCGCCGCAGCGTGATGCTGTGGCCGGATTCGGCCGGCGCCGAAGCGCGCCGCCTGCTCAGAGTTTACCTGCTGTGGTTCCATCCGCCGCAGCCTGAAGAAGAGACGGAAACCCACCGATGACGATGAAAAAGAAGCTGGACGACTGGCTGAGCTGGCAGGAAAGCCTGCACACGGCGGCGATAGACATGGGCCTGGCCCGCGTGTCCCGGGTGCGCGACGCGATGGGCCTCAAGCCCTCCTGTCCAGTGATCATGGTGGCCGGCACCAACGGCAAGGGTTCCACCTGCGCGATGCTGTCCAGCATTTTCCGCGCCGCCGGCTTCAAGGTGGGCGCGTATACCTCGCCGCATATCCTGCGCTACAACGAGCGCATCGCCATCGATCTGAAGCCGGCCAGCGACGAGCGCATCATCGCCAGCTTCGAGGCGATAGACGCCGCGCGCGGCGACACCACGCTGACTTATTTCGAATTCGGCACTCTGGCCGCGGTGCACAGTTTCGTCGCTGAAAAAGTGGACGTGATCATTCTGGAAGTGGGCCTGGGCGGACGGTTGGACGCGGTCAACATTTTCGAGCCGGACGTGTCCGTCGTCGTCAGCGTGGATCTGGATCATCAGGCGATTCTGGGCGACAACCGCGAGGACATCGGCTTTGAAAAGGCCGGCATCTACCGCGCCGGCAAGCCGGCCATCTGCGTCGACCCCGAGCCGCCGCAGCGGCTGCTGGACCACGCGGCCGCCATCGGCGCGGACCTGAAGCTGTACGGCCGCGATTTCGGCTACACCCGGATGGACAACCAGTGGTCGTTCCGCTGCGGCGACCACGCCCGCCACGCGCTGCCCATCCCGGCGCTGCGCGGCGGCTACCAGATGGTCAACGCCTGCGGCGCCCTGGCCGCGCTGGAGGCGATCCGCGACAAGCTGCCGGTGGGTATAGGCGCGATCAAGCAAGGCCTGGTGGAAGTGGAGTGGCCAGGGCGCTTCCAGGTGCTACCGGGCCGCCCGGCGGTAGTGCTGGACGTGGGCCACAATCCGCACGCGGTCAAGGCGATGGTGGCCGCGCTCAAGCAGCTGCAGTACGCGGAGAACCGCTATGCGGTGTTCTCGATGCTGGCCGACAAGGACATGGCGGCGGTGGTTGAACTGGCGAAGGGCGAATTCGACCATTGGCTGGCCGCCGGGCTGGACATGCCGCGCGGCCAGAGCGGCGAAGCCATCGCCGCGGCGCTGAAAAATGCCGGCGTCGCGTCGGTGTCCGCTTTCGATACCGTCGCTCAAGCGTGGTCGGCAGCCTTATCGCGGGCCGGCGACAATGATAGAATCGTCGTTTTCGGATCATTCCACACCGTAGCGGAAGTGGAAGCGGCCCGGCGACACCCGGTTTGAGGAATGCATGGCACTGTCCAGCCACGATGAACTGATATTGCTGAGAAAGCGAGCCCGCCGCCGCCTGGTGGGCGCGGTGGTGCTGGTTTCCATCGCCACCGTCGTTTTGTGGAACGTGGTGGGCCATCTGCCGGAACAGCAGATGAAGCCCGAGTCCATCGAGATCATGGGGGGCGCGTCCGCGCCGGTGGCCGCTTCCGCGCCCGCCACGGCCGCGAAGCCCGCCGCGTCGCAGGCGGTGGCGGACGCCGCCGTTCCGGCGCCCGCGCCAGGCAACGCCACCGAGCTGCCGGCCAATTTGTCTTCCGTCATCGCGCCGCCGCCGGCGGAAACCGCCAAGCCCGCCGCGAAGCCGGCTCCGGCCGTGGCGGAGGCCGCGCCGAAGCCGGAACCCAAACCCGAGCCGAAGCCAAAACCAGAGCCCAAACCGGAAAAACGCAAGGAAGAGCCTAAGGCCGAGAAGCCGCGCAAGGCTGATCCGGCGGCCATCCTGGAAGGCCGCGTCGATCCGGACAGCCATCCGGCCAAGTCAGAGCCGGCCCACGGCAAGTCGGTGATCCAGCTGGCGGCGCTGTCCGATCCTGCCAAGGTGGACGCGCTGCGCGGCAAGCTCTCCGCCATCGGCGTGACCGCCCACTTTTCCAAGGTGGAAACCAGCAAGGGCGAGGTGACCCGCGTCCGCGTCGGTCCGTTCGCCAGCCAGGCTGAGGCGCAGGCCGCGCTGCAGAAGCTGGCCAAGTCCGGCATCAACGGCATCATCATCAACAAGTAGCCGCCATGACCGTGTTCGACTATATCGCAATAGCCATCATCGCCGGATCGGTGCTGATGGCCCTGATGCGCGGTCTGATCGCCGAGGTGCTGTCGCTGGGCTCGTGGCTGATCGCCTTCTGGTGCGCGAAGCAGTTTTCGCCGCTGGCGATGGCGTTCCTGCCGGCCAGCCTGCAGAGCGAAGGCTTGCGCATGGTGGCGGGCTTTGTGCTGGTCTTTTTCCTGGTGTGGCTGGCCACCGCCTTGCTGCGGGTGACGCTGACCGGCTTGGTGGACAGCATAGGCCTGGGCGCGGTGAACCGGCTGCTGGGCGGCATGTTCGGCCTGGCGCGGGGCCTGGTGCTGGTGACGGCGCTGGTGTTGTTGGGCGGATTGAGCAATCTGCCGCAGAAACCTATGTGGAGGAACGCCGTGCTCGCGGCGCCATTCGAATCTCTGGCCTTGTCATTGAGGCCATGGTTGCCGCCAACGATGGCGGACAATTTGCACTACGACTCGCCCGGCGGCCTGCCGCCGGACAGTTAGGCGAGAGAGGCGGAATATCTTGATATCTTTACTTCAAGATTCCGCCTCTTTCTTTTGGGCTTTTCCTTTTCAGCAAGTCGGGATAGAGGGCATTAAAGATGTGTGGAATTCTAGGCGTGGTCGGTCAATCTCCGGTCAATCAGCTGCTGTACGACGGTTTGCAGGTGCTGCAACACCGCGGACAGGACGCGGCCGGTATCGTTACCGCCAATAGCAAGACCTTTCACATGCACAAGGGCAGCGGCATGGTGCGCGACGTGTTCCGCACCCGCAACATGCGTTCGCTGCTGGGCAACGCCGGCATCGCCCATGTGCGCTATCCGACGGCTGGCTCGGCTTCCTGCCTGGCGGAGGCCCAGCCGTTCTACGTCAACTCGCCCTTCGGCATCGTGCTGGCGCACAACGGCAACCTGACCAATACCGATGAGCTGAAGGCGGACATGTTCCGCAACGACCTGCGGCACATCAACACCAATTCCGACTCCGAAGTGCTGCTGAACGTGTTCGCCCACGAAGTGGCGCAACGGGTGACCGGCCACGAGCTGACGGTGGACGCGGTGTTCGGCGCGGTGGAAGCGGTGCACCGCCGCGTCAAGGGCGCCTACGCGGTGGTGGCGATGATCGCTGGCTTCGGCCTGGTGGCTTTCCGCGACCCCAACGGCATCCGTCCTCTGGTGATGGGCTGCACCGAGAACGACGGCAAGACCGAATACATGTTCGCGTCGGAGTCGGTGGCGCTGGATTGTTCCGGTTTCAAGCTGCTGCGCGACGTGCAGCCGGGCGAGTGCGTGTACGTGACTTTCGACGGCGACATGCACAGCCAGATCTGCGCCGAGAACACCCGCCTCGCGCCCTGCCTGTTCGAATACGTGTACTTCGCCCGCCCGGATTCGGTGATCGACGGCGTGTCGGTCTACCAGTCCCGTTTGAACATGGGCGAGATGCTGGCGGAGAAGATCCGCCGCGATCTGCCGGAATTGGACATCGACGTGGTGATCCCGATTCCCGACTCCAGCCGCCAGAGCGCGCTGCAACTGGCCAACGCGATGGGGCTGCCGTACCGCGAGGGCTTCATCAAGAACCGCTATATCGGCCGCACCTTCATCATGCCGGGGCAGGCGGTGCGCAAGAAATCGGTGCGCCAGAAACTGAACCCGGTGCCGCTGGAGTTTTCCGGCCGCAATGTGCTGCTGGTGGACGACTCCATCGTCCGCGGCACCACGTCCAAGGAAATCGTGCAGATGGCGCGCGACTCCGGCGCGAAGAAGGTTTATTTCGCCTCCGCCGCGCCGGCGGTGCGCTTCCCCAATGTCTACGGCATCGACATGCCCACCCGGGCCGAGCTGCTGGCCACCGGCCGCGATGAGGCGGAGATCGCGCGCGAAATCGGCGCCGACGTGGTGATCTATCAGGATCTGGACGCGCTGCAGGACGCGGTGCGCAGCGTCAACCGCGAGCTGGGCCTGTTCGAGAGCTCCTGCTTCGACGGCCAATACATCACCGGCGACATCACCGAAGCCTATCTCGACGCTATCGAGTGCGCGCGGCTGGACTTGAAGGACAAGGGCGGCAGCGAGCAGATGATAGATCTCAATCTGAACGTGGCGGAGCAGAATCTGATCTGATCCGTCTTTAGGCCTGGACTATCTTGAAGAGTCCAGGCCGGTTCTGCGCCAAAGAGGGCGTTCCGGAATCGGGACGTCCTCTTTGTCTTTATGGAGCGCGCGAATCTTGCCCCGCTTGCTCGTCTTGCTGTGTCTTCTGTCCGCCTTGGCGTCCGCCGGCGAACGGCCGCTGGAGCTGGTCACGCTGCAATATCCGCCTTACCAGTATCAGGATGGGGCCGAGGTGAGCGGGGTCGCGGTGGATATCGTGCGCGAGGCTTTCCGCAGGATGGGACGGCCTGTCCATATAAGCATCTATCCTTGGGGCCGCTCGCTGGCGATGGCGGAGTCGGGCCAGGCGGACGCCATCTTCACGCTTTACAAAACGCCGGAGCGCGAGGCCCGGCTGGACTAGTCCCGCCAGGTGCTGATGCCGCAGGAAGTGTCGCTGTTCGTGCTGCGGGATTCCCTCATTCGCTTCGACGGCCGGCTGAGCCAATTGGCCGGCTATCGCTTCGGCGTGGTCAGGGCCGTCAGCTACGGCGCGGTCTTCGACGCGGCGGCGAGGCAGGGCGGCATCCGCATCGCGGAGACGGCCGCCAGCGGCGAGCAGAACATGGAAAAGCTGTTGGCGCGGCGTTTCGACATCCTCATCAGCAATCGACTCGGCGCGCGGGACATCATCCGGCGGCAGCATGCCGAGGCCTTGGTGCGCGAATTGAAGCCGCCGGTCGAGCAAATTCCCAGCTACATCGCCTTCGCGCGCAAGCCTGAGCTGGCCGGCATGCGCGATCGTTTCGACGCCGCGCTGGAAACGATGAAGCGGGACGGCAGCTACGGCCGACTGGTTTCGCCGGCGGCGCCCTGAATTCCATCGCCTTTCTTGACAGTCTTGTCGGCGGCAACTTAAGTGAAACCATGTGTCAGCCGGTTCCGCTTGCAATCAAGCGCTTGGCGATGACAAATGGCAGGCCCGCGACGGGCTGAGCCGACTATAAGATTCCTCATTGGCGGGGGCATGGTTGAATGGGAAACAGGAGCAAACCGCTATTCATCTTCGCCGGGCTGAGCCTGGCGGCGATGGCGGCGTTGGTGTGGGTGTCGCCGTGGCTGGGCTGGCTGATTCCCGTGCTGGGCGGCGGCGGGCTGTTGTTGGCCTGGGGAGGCGGCGATGCGCCCGAGCCGCTGCTTGAAGCGACTGCCGCCGCGCCGGCGGCGGATGACGACGAGAGCTTCGAGCTGCTGCAGCAGGTGATCGCGCGCTGGGAAGGCAATCTGCAATTGGTGATCGAGCAGTCGGTGAGCGGCGGCAATCAGCTGGCGGGCACCCTGACCGGCATCGCGGATGGATTGCACGCCACTATCCAGGCGGCAAGCTCCACCTCGGACGACATCGGCAGCGTTAGCCTGGAGCAGATGGTCGCGGATGCCGGCCTGCGCAGCAAGGAAATCTCATCGGTGCTGGCGGAGATCGTCGGCCACCGCCAGCAGTTGATCGAAGAAGTCTCCCGTCTTTCCACCTATTCAGGCGAACTGTTGGGCATGGCGGACCAGGTCGGCCGCATCTCCAACCAAACCAATCTGCTGGCCTTGAATGCCAGCATAGAAGCCGCGCGCGCGGGCGAAAGCGGCCGGGGCTTCGCAGTGGTGGCGGACGAAGTGCGCAAGCTGTCGCAGCAGTCCGAGCAGACCGGCAAGCAGATGTCGGAAAAGGTGGTGGAGATCAACGGCGCGCTGGAACAGACCCGCCAGACCACCACCAGCCTGGGCGCGCAGGACGCCGACCGGGGCAATAACGCGCTGGGACTGCTGGACGATTCGGTGCGGGACTTCAGCGCCGCCGCGGAAAGGCTGGCCCAGGTCAATCAAAGGATGCAGACCGAAGGCTCCCGCGTGGAAAAGGAGCTGCACGCCTCGTTGATCGCCTTGCAGTTCCAGGACCGGGTCAGCCAGATCGTCCAGCATGTCGCGCAGGATCTGAAGCACATGCTGGCCCATCTGGAGGCGGTGCGCGAGGCGCGCCGGCGCGGAGAAAAGCCCCCCCGGATCGAGCCCCGGGAGTGGCTCAAGCGTCTGGAATCCACTTACACCACGCTGGAGCAGGCCGCGCTTCACAAGGGCGGCGACGGCGGAAAGCCCGCGGCGTCCAGCGGCGATGTCGATTTCTTCTGATGTTTGATCGAGTTTCGGACTTATCCCGGAGAGATTCATGCCCAGCAAATCCATTTTGATTGTCGACGACGCCGCCAGCATCCGCGCCACCGTCAGCATCGCGCTCAAGGGGGCGGGTTACGAGGTGATCGAGGCCTGCGACGGCAACGATGCGCTGGCCAAGCTGAACGGCGTTCGCGTCAACCTGGTCATTTCCGACGTCAATATGCCGGGCATGGACGGCATCACTCTGCTCAAGCGATTGAAGGAGGGAGCGGCCACCCGGTTTCTGCCTGTGATCATGCTGACGACTGAAGGCAGCGACGACAAGAAGATGCAGGGCAAGGAGGCCGGCGCCAAGGCCTGGATCGTGAAACCGTTCGACCCGGCCAAGCTGCTGGACGCCGTGTCCAAGCTGATTCAGCCCTGAACCGGAGCGCGCGATGGCCTTGCTGCTGCAACAGGATGACGGAACGACGCGGGCGGCGCTGGACGGCGAGCTGACCATTTTCACCGCGGAAGAAATACAGGATGAACTGCTAGGCTTGCTCAACCACGATCGGGTGGAGCTGGACCTGTCCGGCGTCACGGAACTGGACGGCTGCGGCGCGCAGTTGCTGAGCATCATGCTGGCCGAGGCCGCCAGGCTGGAAAAAACGGTGGCGATCGCGGCCGGCAACCCCTTGGTGGACGAAGTGGGCATCTGGCTGGGCTTCCTGCCGCCGGGCGGGAATGGGCAAGGAGAGGCGGGCGATGGATCTTAGCAAGGCCAAGGAGGTTTTCTTCGAAGAGTCGCGCGAGCTGTGCGATGGGCTGGAGTCGGCGCTGCTGGACCCGGTCGCCTATCCGCCGGGAGAGGAAACCTACAATCTGCTGTTCCGCACCGCGCACACCATCAAGGGCTCCGCCGGAATCTTCGGATTGGACGCGCTGGTGCGCTTCGCGCATGTGATGGAAAACGTGCTGGAGCGGCTGCGCTCCGGCCAGGTTTCGCTGAGCGACGACCTGATCACCTTGCTGCTGGCCTGCAACGACCATCTGCGCCGCCTGCTGGATGCCAGCGCGGTCAGCGACGAGATGGCGCGGCGCGATCTGCCGGAAGGAGAGCCCTTGCTGGCCGGCTTGAAGCGCTACCAGGAAGGCCAGGCGCATGAGGCGCCGGCCGAGAGCGCGGAAGCCGCCGAAACGGCGGAGGGGCAGGGGCTGGGCGGCGATGTCGCGACGGGCAGCCCGTATTGGCAGCTATCGCTGCGCTTCCACCCCGACACCTTCCGCCACGGATTCGATCCCTTGTCCTTCCTGCGCTACCTGGGCGGCTTCAGCACGCTGCGCGATGTGACGCCGGTCTGGCGGAACTGGCCGCCGCCGCAACTGCTGGACGTGACCGAATGCTTCATCGGCTTCGACCTGGCCCTGGAGACGGACGAGAGCCGGCAGCGCATCGCGGACACTTTCGAATTCATCGCAGAGGACAGCCATATCGGCATCCTGGCGCCGCGCGCGCCGCTGGCGGATTACCTGGCGGAGGCGGAAGCGCTGGGCGAACCGCTGGAAGAGCAACTGCAGCGCTGGACCGCGCGCGGCGCGCTGACCACGGACGAAGCGGATCGCCTGCGCAGCGGCGACGTGACCGAGCCGGTTGAGGATGCCGGGGCTCCGGATGCGCCGGCGGCCGCGCCGCCGCCTCGGGAGGCATCCCCGGCAGGAGCGGCGCCGGCCAAGAGCGGGCGCGGCGACAGCTATATCCGCATCGAGGCCAGCAAGCTGGACCGCTTGATCAACCGCGTCGGCGAATTGGTGATCGCGTCGGCGGGCACCAAGCTGATCGCCCAGAGCCGCGGCGATGGCGAGCTGCTGGAATCCGTGGCAGTGATCAACACCCTGGTGGAGAGCATACGCGACGACGCGCTGACGCTGCGCATGGTGCCGGTGGACGAGATATTCAGCCGCTTCCCGCGCATGGTGCGCGAAGTGTCCAAGCAACTGGGCAAAGCCATCCAGTTGGAAATCAAGGGCGGCGACACCGAGATCGACAAGTCCATGGTAGAGAAGCTGAACGATCCTTTGATGCACATCGTACGCAATGCGGTGGACCACGGGCTGGAATCGGCGGAGAAGCGCAGGGCCGCAGGCAAGCCGGAGCAGGGCACCGTGACGCTGAACGCTTATCACGACGCCGGTTCGGTGGTGGTGGAGGTCAAGGACGACGGCGGCGGCATCAACCGCGAGAAAGTGCTGGCCAAGGCCATCGAGCGGGGGCTGATCGCCGAGGGCCGGCTGCTGAGCGACCAGGAGACGCTGCAGCTGATCTTCCTGCCCGGTTTTTCCACCGCCGACGCCGTCAGCGACCTGTCCGGCCGCGGCGTCGGCATGGATGTGGTCAAACGCAATATCGAAGCGCTGCGCGGCGAGATAGAAATCCAGTCCCAGCCTGGGGCCGGCTCCACCTTCCGCCTGCGTCTGCCGCTGACGCTGGCCATCATCGACGGCTTCCGGGTGGAGGTGAACGAATCGGCGCTGGTGATGCCGCTGGACATGATGATCGAGTGCGTTGACATGCCGGACGGCGCGATGAGCCACCATGCGCGCCAGATCAATCTGCGCGGCGACTGGCTGCCCTTCGTGTCCTTGCGCGAGCTGTTCGGCCTGCCGCCTTCCGATCATCCCGAATACATCGTGATCGTCCACTACGGCGAATACCGGGCCGGCATCGTGGTGGACAAGCTGATGGGCGAGGTCCAGGCGGTGATCAAGCCCTTGGGAGAGTTGTTCAAGTCGCTGCGCGGCATCAGCGGCTCCACCATCCTAGGCAACGGCAAGCCCGCGCTGGTGCTGGATATTCCGCAGTTGATACACCATGCATGCAGGCGGGAGCGAAGGCTGATCAGGCAGAGCGCCGAAGCGCTGCTGGGCGACAAGCAATAAGACCGATATTCGGGGTTTCAGGAGACAGATATGAATTCGTTTCACAATATGCAGGTCCACATCAAGCTGGCGATAGGCTATGGACTCATCCTGCTGTTGATGCTGGCGATCCTGCTGGTGGGCATGCGCGGCATGGCGACGATGAGCAGCAACACCAACGAGATCGTCTCCGACCGCTACGCCAAGGTGTCGCTGTCCAACGACATCACACAGAACACATTGAACAATGGGCGTTTTGTACGGAATCTGTTGCTGCAGACGGACCCGGCAGACCTCGAAAAGACCAAGCAGGCCATCGCCAAGCTGCGCGACGAAAACAAGCAGTCGCTGCAAAAGCTGGATCGCTTGATCGATACCCCCAAAGGGCGCGAGCTGTACGACAAGATCGTGTCCGCCCGGGACAATCTGAATGCCAAGTATGGCGAACTGTATGCGCTGCTGGCCAAGGATCATGCGCTGGCGACAACTTATCTGCTGAAGGAGTTCGCCCCGGCCAACAACACGCTGATCTCGGCGCTGGACGAGATGGGAGATTTCCAGTCCCAGCAGATGAAGGACCTGAGCCACGAGGCCGCGGTTAGCGCCGACAACGCGCGCAACCTGATGATATCGATAGGCGTGGCGGCTCTGGTGGTGACGGTGCTGCTGGCGCTGGCCATCATCCGCAGCATCCTGAGGCAATTGGGCGGCGATCCATCCTACGCGATGCAGGTGGTGGCGCGGGTGGCGGATGGCGACCTAGCGGTGCCGATCAAGCTGCGCGCGAATGATGAAAGCAGCCTGCTGTACTCGATCAAAGGCATGGCGCATCGATTGTCCGACACGCTGGCGGAGGTGAGTTCGATGTCGGAGTCCATCGGCGCGGCGTCGGAAGAGGTGGCGTCCACCGCCAGCTCGCTGGCGCAGACTGCGTCTGAGCTGGCGTCCAGCGTC
Organism: Chromobacterium indicum; assembly: GCF_039708975.1. Taxonomy (NCBI): domain Bacteria; kingdom Pseudomonadati; phylum Pseudomonadota; class Betaproteobacteria; order Neisseriales; family Chromobacteriaceae; genus Chromobacterium; species Chromobacterium indicum. The sequence goes on along the minus strand of NZ_JAYFSJ010000007.1, from coordinate 127,691 downwards.
GAGGAAACCAGCGCCTCGGTGGAGGAGATGGCGTCCACCGTCACCCAGAACGCCGACAACGCCCGGGTCACCGAGGGCATCGCGTCCAAGTCGGCCGACAGCGCCACCGAGAGCGGCAAGGCGGTGGGCGACATGGTGCACGCGATGAAGGAAATCGCGTCGCGCATCACCGCGATCAACGACATCGCCAACAAGACCGACCTGCTTGCGATCAACGCTGCGATCGAGGCGGCGCGGGCCGGCGAACACGGCAAGGGCTTCGCCACCGTGGCGGTGGAGGTGCGCAAGCTGGCGGAGCGCTCCCAGGTGGCGGCCAAGGAAATCGGCGATCTGGCCGGGCGCTCGGTCACCGTCGCGGAACGCTCTGGGGTGCTGTTGCAGGAAATGTTGCCCGGCATAGATCAGACGGCCTCGCTGGTGCAGGAAATTTCCGCCGCCTCGCGCGAGCAGCGCACCGGCATCGACCAGATCAACACCGCGGTGTCGCAGATCAGCACCGGCATGCAGTCGTCGGCCTCGTCGGCGGAAGAGCTCAGCTCCACCTCGGAAGAGCTCAGCTCCGCCGCGATGCAACTGCAGGACCTGATGCAGCAGTTCAAGCTGCGCAGCAGCCGCAACGCGCGCAAGAGCGTGATGATGCATTCCGGCGGACATGGCGGGAGCGGCCACAAGGCCGCGCCGCCATCGTCCAATCGCGCCTTTGACGAAGACTTCGATGAAGAAGTGGACGACGGCAAGTTTTCCAAATACTGAGGAGCACGGGCATGAGCGAGCGTTCCGATCCGGCAGGCGCGGCGCAGGGCGGCAAGTTCCACTGCGTGACCTTCATCCTGGGCGAGGACTTGTTCGGCATTCAGATCAATTTCATCCGCGAGATCATCGAGCTTGACGGCATCACCCACGTGCCGATGATGCCCAACTTCGTGCGCGGCATCATCAATCTGCGCGGCTCAGTGGTGCCGGTGATCGACTTGTCGATACGTTTCGGCAGGGGGCTGACCGAGTTGAAGCCGTCCTCTTGCGTGGCCATCCTGTCGCTGCCGGGGCTGGAGGGCGGCTACAACGACGTGGGCATCCTGCTGGACGCGGTATGCGAAGTGCTGGAGATACCGGATAGCGACATCGACCCTTCGCCCACCTTCGGGGTCAGCATCCGCGGCGACTTCATCCAGGGCATCGCCACCATCAACGAGCGTTTCGCCATCCTGCTCAATGTGCAGCAGGCCTTGTCGGTGTCGGAGTTGAGCGCGATGGCGGAGACCGTCTCCCTGCAGCATTTCAGCGACGACGCCGAGGTGGCCTGATGCCGGAGAATCCGCATGCACACCGCTGATCCCGTGCTGAACGATGCGGAATTCGCCCGTTTCAAGCAATTCATTCTCAGCGAGGCCGGCATAGACCTGCCGGCCAGCAAGCGTTCGCTGGTGCAGTCCCGCTTGTCCAAGCGGCTGCGCCATCTTGGGCTGGACAGCTATTCGGCCTACTGGAAGATGTTGAACGATCCGCGGGGGCAGGCGGAGCGGCAGCGGGCGGTGAACCTGCTGTCTACCAATGAAACCTATTTTTTCCGCGAACCCCAGCATTTCCACTGGCTGGAGCAGCAGGCGCAGGCGCTGCGGGATCAGCGGGCGGGCGCGGTGAAAATCTGGTCCGCGGCCAGCTCAACCGGCGAAGAGCCTTACACCATCGCGATGGTGATGGCGGAAACCCTGGGCTTGGCCGGCAACTGGAAAATCTGCGCCACCGACATCAACACCAAGGTGCTGGCCGCCGCCAAGCGTGGGGTCTATCCGCTGGACCGGGTAAGGCGTACGCCGCCCAGGCTGTGGCAAAAGTATTTTCTGCGCGGACACGACGAGTACGAGGGCATGGTGAAGGTGTCGCCGGAGCTGGCGCGCAGGGTGGAGTTCTCCAAGTTGAATCTGCTGCATTGCGACAAGTTCCAGCAGACGGATTTTGATATTGTCTTTTTGCGCAACGTGCTGATTTATTTCAATGAAGAAACCAAGCGCGATGTGCTGGCCCGGGTGTGTACCCGCATGCGCGACGGCGGACATCTGCTGATCGGCCATTCCGAATCGCTGCACAAGCTGGAGCTGCCGCTGGTTCAGGAGGTGCCGTCGCGTTACCGTTTCGAAGCTGCCCGCCTCAAGAGTGGAGGTGCAAAATGAGCGTCTCTGTGCTGATCGTCGATGATTCCGCCGTGGTGCGCGAGGTATTGTCCCAGATGCTGTCATCCGCGCCGGACATCGAGGTGCTGGGGGCCTCGCCGGATCCGCTTTTCGCGATGAACCGGATGAAGCTGCGCTGGCCTGATGTGATCGTGCTGGACATCGAGATGCCGAGGATGGACGGCCTGACTTTCCTGCGCAAGATCATGGACGAGCGTCCGACGCCGGTGATCATCTGCTCGTCGCTGACCGAGAAGGGTGCGCGCATCACGCTGGACGCGTTGTCTGCCGGCGCGGTGGCGGTGATCACCAAGCCGGCGCTCAATCAGCGCGCCTTTCTGCTGGAAGCGGCCAAGGAGCTGGTGCAGGAGGTGCGCGACGCGGCGCGGGCCAAGATGGGCGTGGTGAAGCGCATTTCGCAAACCTCGGGCGAGCCGGCAGCCCCGCCGGCGCCCAAACTGACCGCCGACGTGGTGCTGGAGGCGCCGTCCGGGTTGGAGAAGTACCGCACGACAGAGAAGATCATCGCGATAGGCACGTCCACCGGCGGCACCCAGGCGCTGGAATACCTGTTGCCGCGGCTGCCGGCCACCTGTCCCGGCGTGGCCGTGGTCCAGCACATGCCGGAGAAGTTCACCGCATCCTTCGCTGAGCGGCTGAACGGGTTGTGCCGGGTGGAGGTGAGGGAGGCGAAGAACGGCGATCGGCTGATTTCCGGCGTGGCGCTGATCGCGCCGGGCGGCAAGCATTTGCTGGTCAAGCGCAACGGCGCCCAATACGTGGCGGAGGTGAAGGATGGGCCGCTGGTGTCGCGCCATCGGCCATCTGTGGATGTGTTGTTCCGCTCGGTGGCCATCTGCGCCGGGGGCAATGCGGTGGGCGTGATCATGACCGGGATGGGGGACGACGGCGCGCGCGGCATGCGCGAGATGCATGACGCAGGCGCCCGCACCATCGCCCAGGATGAGGAATCCTGCGTGGTGTTCGGCATGCCGGCCGAGGCAATCAATCACGGCGGCGTGGACGAGGTGATGTCGCTGGAGCGCATTACTCACATGCTGGCGGGCATCAGGGGTTGATGATGGGATATCTGGACAAGTGGAAGGATCGGTCCGTGATGGTGGTGGAGGATTCCGCCACGCACAGGCTGTTGGCGGTGAGCCTGTTGACGGAGATGGGATTTCGCGAGGTTCATGAGGCCGAGAACGGCGTGGACGCGATGAGCAAGCTGTCCGCCCTGGATAGGGTGGACCTGGTGGTGACCGATCTCAACATGCCCTATATGGACGGCGTCAAGTTGTTGGAGAGCATCGCCAGCAAACTGAAGGGCAAGGTGCGCTTCGTCGCCGTGATGAGCGGCGTGCCGCGGGATGTGCTGGACACGGTGCAGGGCGTGGTGGATGCGTCCGAACTGAATCTGCTGGCGGTATTTCCCAAGCCGCTCAAGCAAGAGGAACTAAGCAGGGTGCTGGACGGCTACAACCCCGAATGGCCGGGAGCGAGCGATGCGATGAGCAAGCTCGACATGAGCGAGCAGGACGTCGCCGACGCCCTGAAACAGCGCCAGCTGGTGCCGTATTACCAGCCCAAGGTATCCATCAAGGATGGCTCCCTGTTTGGCATGGAAGCATTGGTGCGCTGGAATCATCCGCAGTACGGGGTGTTGCCGCCGGCGGCGTTTGTCCATCATCTGGAGGAGGGCGAGCTGGCCATCCGTTTCTTCTACCAGTTCCTGCGCGATGTTTGCGTCGATGTAAAGCAGTTTCTGGCTTTGCATCCCGGCTTGCATGCGTCCATCAACCTGCCGGTGCCCTTGCTCAATGACGCCAATCTGGTGGATGAAATGACCTCCATCGTCCAGTCCAGCGGCCAACCCAGCGACAGCGTCGCGCTGGAAGTGACGGAAACGTCGTTGATGTCCAATCTGGCCGCCTCGCTCGGCACGCTGGCCAGGCTGCGTTTGAACGGCTTCGGTCTGGCGATGGACGATTACGGCACTGGCTATTCATCCATGAAACAATTGTCTCGCAGCCCGTTCACCGAGTTGAAGATAGATCGGGAATTCGTCCATGACGCGGGCAGCAGCCCCAAGAAGCTCGCCATCCTGACCTCCGCGGTTGCGATGTGCCAGAAGCTGCAGCTGCTGTCGGTGGCGGAAGGCGTGGAGACGGAAGAAGATTGGCAACAATTGGCGGCGCTGGGTTGCGACGTGGCCCAGGGCTATTACCATAGCCGCCCGCTGCCGTTCGACCAGTTCGTGCAATGGATGCGGGACAACGGCCATATTTAGGGCCGTTGACAGGCCGCTTTGGCGGCGGGCATGAAAAAAGGGGCCGAAAGGCCCCTTTGGATCGACAGCAGCGGAAATCAGGCGAAGTTCTTGGCCACGAAGTCCCAGTTCACCAGCGTCCAGAAGTGTTCCAGATAGTTCGGGCGGCTGTTGCGGTAGTCGATATAATACGCATGCTCCCACACATCACAGGTCAGCAACGGCTTCTTGTCGGTGGTCAGCGGGGTGGCGGCGTTGCTGGTGGATACCAGGTCCAGGCTGCCGTCGCTGTTCTTCACCAGCCAGGCCCAGCCGGAACCGAAGGTGCCGATGGCGGTCTGGGTGAAGGCTTTCTTGAACTCGTCGTAGGAGCCCCACTTGGCGTTGATGGCGTCAGCCAGCGCGCCGGACGGCTTGCGTTCCGCGCCGGAGGCGTTCGGGGCGAAGCCGAACCAGTAGAAAGTGTGGTTCCACACCTGAGCGGCGTTGTTGAAGATGCCGCCGGAGGATTTCTTGACGATCTCTTCCAGGGAGGCGTTTTCGAACTCGGTGCCCTTGATCAGATTGTTCAGATTGGTGATGTAGGTCTGATGATGCTTGCCGTAGTGGAATTCCAGGGTTTCCTTGGAGATGTGCGGAGCCAGGGCATCCAGCGCGTACGGCAGTTCAGGCAGTTTGTGTTCCATTTATGCTCTCCTTGTTGAGTAGAGTAATCCGCATAAGCGGTGGCTTTGATCGCAGTTTACTGGAATATGTTCTGCGTGGCTAATAGTTGACTAAAATGATAAGGATAAATTTTTGCAATTTGATGTGATTGTCATCGGGGCCGGCGCGGCCGGCCTGATGTGCGCGGCGACGGCCGGCCAGCGCGGCCGCAGCGTGCTGCTGCTGGACCACGCGGCCAAGCTGGCGGAGAAGATCCGCATCTCCGGCGGCGGGCGCTGCAACTTCACCAACGTCAATGCCCGGTTCGACTGCTACCTGTCTGCCAACCCCAATTTCTGCCGTTCCGCGCTGGCTCAATACACGCCGCAGGACTTCATCGACATGGTGGAGCGCCACGGCATCGGCTACCACGAGAAGAAGCTGGGCCAGCTGTTCTGCGACGATGGCAGCGAGCGCATCATCGCCATGCTGGACGAGGAGTGCCGCAAGGGCGGCGTGGATCGCCGAATGGAAACGGCCATACACGCGGTGTCCCGGAGCGATGACGGCGGCTTTGTCGTGGAAACCAGCCGCGGCCGCTTCCAATCGCAGTCGCTGGTCGTCGCCTCCGGCGGCCTGTCGATTCCCCAGATCGGCGCGACGCCGTTCGGCTACCAGGTGGCCGAGCAGTTCGGTCTGGCGGTAACTCCGCTGTCGCCGGCGCTGGTGCCGCTGACTTTCCATGTCGAGGACGCCGAAATCTTCACGCCGCTGGCCGGCGTGTCGGTGGATGTGGAGGCCAGGGCGGGCAAGGGGCGTTTCCGCGAGAACGTGTTGTTCACCCACAAGGGCGTGTCCGGTCCGGCCATCCTGCAGGTTTCGTCGTATTGGCAGCCCGGCATGGAGCTGCTGCTGGACCTGATGCCGGACGGCGACGCCGAGCGCTGGCTGGAGGAGAAGGGCGACAGCGAGCAGCTGATCGCCAATGCCCTGGCCGAACTGGGCTGGTCGCGCCGCTTCGCCGACGCCTGGCTGGACCGGGTTGGCCTAAACAAGCGCGCCAAGGACCTGGGGCCGAAGCAGCGCCGCCAGCTGGCCGAGCAGCTGCACCGCTGGTGCGTGAAGCCCAACGGCACCCAGGGCTACAAGAAGGCCGAGGTGACGCTGGGCGGCGTGTCGACCAAGGCCTTGTCGTCCAAGGCCCTGATGGCCAACGATGTGCCCGGCCTGTTCTTCATCGGCGAAGTGGTGGACGTCACCGGCTGGCTGGGCGGCTATAACTTCCAGTGGGCATGGTCGTCCGGCTACGTCGCCGGGATGAACTGCTGAGCGGGCCCGGTTTGTTTCGGGTTAGAATTGCGTTTTGCCTTACGCGCGCCGCTTGCCGCGCGCCTTCCTCCGGGTCTACATGACAGAACAGTACGATAATTTTGACAGCGAGATGGCGTCCATCCGCACGCCGCCGCATTCGGTGGAGGCCGAACAGTCGGTGCTGGGCGGCCTGTTGCTGGACAACAGCGCCTGGGACAAGATCGCCGATGTGGTGTCCGAGGCCGACTTTTACCGCCACGACCACCGGCTGGTCTACAAGCATATCGCCAAGCTGGTGGAGATGGGCCGTCCGGCCGATGTGGTGACCGTGTCCGAAGCCTTGGACAAGAACGCCGAGCTGGCCGAGATCGGCGGTCTGGCCTATCTGGCCACGCTGGCGCAGAACACGCCGTCGGCGGCCAATATCCGCCGCTACGCCGAGATCGTCCGCGAGCGCTCGGTGATGCGCCAGCTGGCGCAGGTCGGCACCGAGATCGCCGAGGCCGCCTACGCGCCGATGGGCCGCGACGCGGCGCAACTGCTGGACGAGGCCGAGGGGCGCGTGTTCCAGATCGCGGAATCCACCGCCAAGTCCAAGCAGGGCTTCCTGGAAATGCCGGGCCTGTTGAAAGAGGTGGTGGAGCGGATCGACATGCTGTACAGCCGGGACAACCCGGACGAGGTGACCGGCGTGCCCACCGGTTTCTTCGACCTGGACGCCAAAACCTCCGGCCTACAGCCGGGCGACCTGATCATCGTGGCCGGCCGTCCGTCCATGGGCAAGACCGCCTTCTCGATGAACATCGCCGAGCACGTGGCGGTGGAAACCCACCTGCCGGTGGCGGTGTTCTCGATGGAAATGGGCGGCTCGCAGCTGGTGATGCGTATGCTGGGCTCGGTCGGGCGGCTGGATCAGCACGTGTTGCGCACCGGCAAGCTGGGCGACGACGACTGGCAGAAACTGACCTACGCGATCGGCAAGCTGTCGGACGCGCCGATGTACATCGATGAGACCGCGGCGCTGACCGCGCTGGAAGTGCGCGCCCGCGCGCGCCGGCTGGCTCGCCAGCACGGCGGCAAGCTGGGCCTGATCGTGATCGACTACCTGCAGCTGATGAGCGGCTCCGGCCGAGGCGATAACCGTACCGCCGAGCTGGGAGAAATCTCGCGGGGCCTGAAGGGTCTGGCCAAAGAGCTGCAAGTGCCGGTGATCGCGCTGTCGCAGCTGTCGCGGGCGGTGGAGCAGCGGCCGAACAAGCGGCCGATGATGTCCGACCTGCGGGAATCGGGCGCCATCGAGCAGGATGCCGACTTGATCATCTTCATGTACCGCGACGAGTACTACAATCCGGATTCGCCGGACAAAGGCCTGGCCGAGGCGATCATCGGCAAGCATCGTAACGGTCCGACCGGCGCGGTGCGGCTGGCCTTCATCGGCCATTACGCCAAGTTCGACAACGCGGCCACCGTCGGCGCGGCCGGCTGGGCGGACAACGACGGCTAAGCGGATAACGGGACACAGTCATGAGCTTTTTCGACAAGCATGTATTCATCTGCTGCAACCAGCGCGCCGCCGGTGAAAGCTGCTGCAACAACTTCGGCTCCAGCGAATTGCTGGGCTATATGAAGGACAAGGTCAAGGCGCTGGGGCTGGCCGGCGAGGGCAAGATCCGCGTCAACAAGGCCGGCTGTCTGGGCCGCTGCGACGATGGCCCGGTGATGGTGGTCTACCCGCAGGAGACCTGGTACACCTTCGTCGACAAGAACGATATCGATGAAATCGTCAGCGAGCACATGGAGCATGGCCGCGTGGTGGAAAGGCTGAAGATCTGATGCTGAAGGCCTTGAACAAGATCAGCGTCGCCGGCCCGGTCGGCGCGCTCGACACCATCCTCGTGCCGGCCCAGGGCGAAGCGACCGGCGTCGCCGTGATCTGCCATCCCAATCCGCTGCAGGGCGGCACCCATACCAACAAGGTGGTGCAGACCGCCGCCAAGGCCTTGTCGCAGCTGGGCTACGCCTGTTATTGCCCGAACTTGCGCGGCGTCGGCGACAGCGAGGGCGAGCACGATTACGGCAATGGCGAGGCGGACGACGCGATCGCCGTGGTCGAATACGCGAAATCGCAACATCCCGGACTGCCGCTGGCCTTGGCCGGCTTCTCCTTCGGCGGCTTCGTCGCCGCGCGCGCGCGCGACCGCATCGAGGCGGACAAGCTGCTGCTGATGGGCGTGGCGGTCGGCAAGTATCCGATCCCGACGCCGGCGGTGCCGGCCGACACGCTGGTGATCCACGGCGAAGAGGATGAGGTGATTCCGCTGTCCGCGGTGATGGAATGGGCGCGGCCGCAGAATCTGCCGGTGCTGGTGTTTCCCGGCGCGGGCCACTTCTTCCACGGCCGGCTGGTGCAGCTGGCGCAAATGATTCAGAGGTGCTGGTAAGCGCCGGAACAAGCAGACCTTGGTCTGCTTTTTTTGTATCGATGGAAAGAAAACAATATGCAAAACATCGTGGATTTCGTGCTGGAAATCGACAAGCTCAAGCAAGTGACGCGCAAGACGCGTGTGTTGAACAGCGACCGCTATGAAAACTCCGCCGAGCATAGCTGGCAGATCGCGCTGCTGGCGTCCTCGCTGGCGCCATACGCGGTAGAGGCGGTGAACATGGACCGCGTGGTGGCGATGCTACTGGTGCACGATATCGGCGAAATCGAGACCGGCGACACCATCGTCTACGCCGAAGGCGGCTGGGAGGAGCGCAAGGCGCAGGAGCTGGCCTGTGTGACCCGCATCTTCGGCATGCTGCCGGCAGAGCAGGGGCAGCGCTTTCTCGCGCTGTGGAACGAGTTCGAGTCCGCCGAAACCGCCGAAGCCCGCTTCGCCCATGCGGCGGACCGCGCGATGCCGGTGTTGCTGAACCTGGCCAACAACGGGCAGAGCTGGCGCGAGAACGGCATCCGCCATCAGCAGGTGGTCGACCGCATCGGCCCTCCGGTTCGCCAGGGCTGTCCGGCCTTGTGGGATTACCTGGAGGGTCGCCTGGCGATGGCCAAGGAGAAGGGGTGGCTGGCCTGAAGCCCGGCCGACATTGATGGTTTGAATCCGGCGAGCGGCATATGTCGCCGCCATGGCTGTGCTATACCTCAGATGCCGGGTGCGGAATCCGGCGCGTCCGCCATAGAGCTTGCGCGGACGGGCAGACACCGGAACCGCAGCGCGGAGAACGTTGTTTATGCAGCCATCAGATTCGACGACCGACCATAGACTCGAATTCCTGTCCTCGCTGCCCCCCACGCGTGGGCAGTCGCGGCTGGCGATCGGCGTCATCGTGGTCTCGACGCTGGTTTTTCTCGCCATCCTGCCGTTCGCCAAAACCCAATTGCCCAAGGTATGGGCGTTCATTCCTCTGTATCAGTCCGCACTGGCCGTCAATGATCTGATCACCGCGGTGCTGTTGTTCGGCCAGTTCGCCATTCTGCGGCTGCGCTCCCTGCAAATACTGGCGACGGCCTATCTGTTCACCGCGCTGATGGCGATGCTGCATGCGCTGAGTTTTCCCGGGCTGTTCGCGGAGCATGGCTTGTTCGGCTCGGGGCCGCAGACCACGGCCTGGCTGTACATGTTCTGGCACAGCGGCTTTCCCCTGCTGGTGATTCTCTACTGCACTCTGAGCGGCGGCGTGCGGGCCGGAACCGGCCGCGCCATCGCGCTGCCGGCTTCCCTGGCGTTCCTGTTGGTGGTCTTGCTGGGCGCGCTCGCCACCCAGGGCCATGATTTTCTGCCGGTGATCATGCAGGGCAGCCGCTATTCGCCGCTAATGTGGGGGGTGATCACCTGTGTTTGGGGCTTGTGCATGCTGGCTCTGGTTGCGGTGTCGCTGCGCCGGCCGCGCAGTATGCTGGACCTATGGCTGATCGTGGTGATGGTCAGCTGGGTACTCGACATCGCGCTGTCCGTGGTATTCAACGCCGGCCGTTTCGACTTGGGCTTCTACGCCGGCCGCATTTACGGATTGATGGCGGCCAGTTTCGTGTTAATGGCGCTGTTGCTGGAGTACGGCCTGCTGTATGCGCGGCTGGTCGACAACTCGGCGCAGCTGCGCGAGGCCAAGCAGGCTGCTGAGCAGGCCACCCGGGCCAAATCATTGTTCCTGGCCAATATGAGCCACGAAATCCGCACGCCGATGAACGCGGTCATCGGCATGTCCTATCTGGCGCTGCGGACCGACCTGGACGATCAGCAGCGCAATTACATCGGCAAGATCCACAACGCCGGCACGTCGCTGCTGGGCATCATCAACGACATCCTCGATTTTTCCAAGGTGGAAGCCGGCAAGCTGGAGCTGGAGTCGCAGCCGTTCTGGCTGGACGACGTGCTGGACGGCGTGTCGGCGCTGGTGGCGCAGAAGGCGGCGGACAAGGGCTTGGAGCTGTTGTTCGAAACCGCCAGCGACGTGCCGCAGGGTTTGCTGGGCGACGCCCTGCGCCTGGGGCAGGTGCTGACCAATCTGACCGGCAACGCGATCAAGTTCACCGAGGCGGGGCAGGTGTCCATCATCATCGGCCTGACCGAGAGGATAGGCGACAAGGTGCAGCTGAAATTCTGCGTCCACGATACCGGCATAGGCATGAACGAAGAGCAGCAGAGCCGGCTGTTCCAGGCTTTCAGCCAGGCCGATGGCTCGACAACCCGCCGGTTCGGCGGCACCGGCCTGGGTCTTACCATCGCGAAACGGCTGGTGGAGCTGATGGGTGGCGCCATGCTGGTGGAGTCCTCGCCGGGTTGGGGCAGCTCCTTCATTTTCAGTTGCTGGCTGGGCGTTTCGGCGGAGACAGACTCGCGCAGGCAATCCCTTCCCAAGGAGATCCGCGGATTGCGGGTATTGGTGGTGGACGACAACCAGTCCGCCGTCGACGTGCTGTGCGCGCAGCTGAAGCAGCTGGGATTCGAAGTGCAGGGATGTCTGAACGGCAACGAGGGGCTGTCGCGGGTGAGGCAGGATTGCCTGCAAAAGCCGTTCGATGTTGTATTCGTCGACTGGATGATGCAGGAAATGGACGGCGTGGAGACGGTGCGCCGGATGCGGCAGATCAGCCGCAAGATGCGCATCGTGATGGTGACGGCCTTCGGGCGCGACGATATTCGGCTGAAGGCGCGCGCGGCGGGCTGCGACGCCTTCATGGTCAAGCCGGTCAATCTGTCGCAGTTGTTCGATGTGTTGTTGGAAGTGTTCGGTTTTGGCCGCAGCGGCGGCTTGCCGCTGTTCGACGAGGTTGACCAGCTCCCCCGTTTCGACGGCGCCCACCTGCTGCTGGTGGAGGACAACCACATCAACCAGCAGATCGCGATCGAGCTGCTGGAGGGGACGGGCGCCACCATCACGGTGGCGGGAAACGGGCAGGCGGCGCTGGACAAGCTGCTCGCTTATGGCCCCAAGGCTTTCGACGCGGTGCTGATGGACGTGCAGATGCCGGTGATGGACGGGATCGAAGCCACCAGCCGCATTCGGGAGTTGCCCGGATTCATCGATCTGCCCATCATCGCGATGACGGCCGATGCGCTGGTGGAGGAGAGGGAACGTTGTCTGATGGCAGGCATGGTCGACCATATCGCCAAGCCGATAGACCCGCATATCCTGTTTTCCACGCTGTCGCGCTGGGTGGGGAAAACCGGCGAGCCGCAGGTCCGGGGCGGGGCGGCCGTCGACAAGACGCCGCTGCCGCAGATCGACGGGCTGGACCAGTCGGCCGGCTTGCGCCGGGTGGCCGGCAACCGCCAGCTTTATCTGCACCTGCTCAGGCAGTTTGTCGAGGAGGAGACCGGCGCGGCCGCCCGGGCCGGCGTGGCCCTGGATGAGGGCGACTTTCAGACTGCCGAGCGCATCGCGCATACGCTGAAAGGCGCGGCGGGCAGCATAGGCTTCGTCGATCTGCAAAGCGCGGCGATGCGGCTGGAGATGGCGATCCGGGCGCGCGAGGAGTGGCGGAGCCTGTTGGTGGAGCTGGAAATCGAGCTGGGACAGGTGGTGGCGGCCTTGCGCGCCGGCCTGGCGGAGCTCGGGCGTCCCGAGGCGGGCGCCAAAGCCGACGATGCGTTGCTTGAGCGGCTGGCGGCGTTGCTGGCGGTCGGGGATGGCGACGCGCTGGGATATTTTCTCGAACACGCGCCCCGCATCCGGGCCTGCTTCCCGGATGGCGCTTGCGAGCCATTCGAACAAGCCTTGAACGGTTTCGATTTTGTCTCCGCGCTGGGCGCCCTGCGCGAACTGGCGCGGGCTTACGGCAAGAAACTGCCGGAGGACTCGAGATGAGCGAAGCGAACCTGCCCGACCGGCAGACGGTGTTGCTGGTCGACGACAGCCCCGAGAGCCTGACGCAGATGTATGGCTTGCTGAAGACGCGCTATCGGACACTGATCGCGAACAGCGGCGAGCGCGCGCTGCAGATCGTCGAGGGCGACGTGTTGCCCGATCTGGTGCTGCTGGATGTGATGATGCCGGGATTGGGAGGGTTGGAGGTTTGCCGCCGGCTCAAGGCGGATTCCCGCACCGAGTCGATCCCGGTGATTTTCCTGACCGCGATGAGCGAACACGAGGATGAGCAGGCCGGCTTCGACGCCGGTGCCGCGGACTACATCATCAAGCCGGTGTCGCCCCCCATCATGCTGGCCCGGGTGGGCACTCACTTGCGGGCCAAGGCGGTGGCTGATTTTCTGGAGGACAAGGCCGCTTTCCTGCAAGAAGAGGTGGAGAGGCGGACGCGGGAAGTGCAGGTGATACAGGACGTCACCATCATGGCGCTGGCCTCGCTGGCGGAGACGCGCGACCACGAAACCGGCAACCATCTGCGCCGCACTCAAAACTATGTCCGCGCGCTGGCGCTGGAGTTGCGCAATCATCCGCGCTATCGGCCGCTGCTGGATGACGAAACGGTGCAGTTGCTGTACAAGTCGGCTCCGCTGCACGATATCGGCAAAGTGGGCATTCCCGACGACATTCTGCTGAAGCCGGGGCCGTTGACGCCTGAGGAATTCGAAGTGATGAAGACGCATACGGTGCTGGGGCGTGACACCATCGCCACCGCGGAGCGCATGCTGGACGCGCCCAGCAGCTTTCTGCGGCTGGCGCGGGAAATCGCGTATTGCCATCAGGAAAAGTGGGATGGCAGCGGCTATCCGCAAGGTTTGGCCGGCGAAGCCATTCCCTTGTCCGCCAGGTTGATGGCGGTGGCCGACGTGTACGACGCCTTGATTTCCCGGCGGGTGTACAAACCGTCGTTTTCGCATGAAAAAGCGGTGGAGATCATACGGGATGGCAGTGGTCGGCACTTCGATCCGGAGATGGTGAAGGCGTTTTTGCAGATTACGGAAAGCTTCCGCGAAATTGCCCTGCTTTACGCCGACTCCGACATGGGGGCCAAGTTGGCTGTCGAGCGCGGCTGAGCATCGCGGCGCCATCGTTTCGATATCCGTCTGGCCGGATGCGGCACGTCTGGCTCCTGTCATTGTCCGCTGCGCGTTGGCGATGCGGCGTTGACAAGAGCTTCAGCATACCAATTCACGTTTCTTCAGCCATTTGCGCCCTGGCTCGCGGGCCTCCGGTCGGGATTCTAGCGGTGGTATTCTCCGGCGGCTTCCGGTTGGTACGTGATTTCCAGCACGCTCAGTTCGGTATGCCCGGACGGAGTCGGCCATTGGATGCTCTGGCCGACAGAGAGCCCAAGCAGCGCCGCGCCTATCGGCGCCAACACCGAAATTCGTCCCTGTTCGCTGTCCGCGTCCTTGGGGTAGACCAGGGTCAGCAGTTTTTCCTGCCCGTCTCCCAGGCGAATGCGGACGGAGCTGTTCATCGTGACTACATTGGGCGGCATCGCCTGCGGATCCACGACGTCGGCGCGCTCCAGTTCGTCTTCCAGGCGGCCGGCAACCGGATGGTCGTGCTCGCAGCTCTCCAGCAGGACGGACAACCTGTCGTAGTCTAGGGAGGAAATGGTGATTGCCGGCGTGGTCGACATATAAGGCTCCTTGCAAATGGACAAAGGGCACCGCTTGCGGTGCCCGATGGACAAATCCCGGAGGGATTCAGTTGTCGATGATAATGGAATCAAAGGCCGGCAAACAAGAGAGATTTGGAATTATTTTTCTCTTTGTTCGGGGAACTTTTGCGTAAAGTTGCTCAGCCCAGCAGCGACAGCGCGGCTTGGGGCGCGACATTGGCCTGGGTCAGCGTGGCTGCTCCCGTGCGGCCCAGAATCTGCTGCGCAGTCAATTGCGCGGTCGCTGCGGCGAAGTCGGTATCGCTGATCCGGCTTTGCGCTGCCGTGGTGTTCAGGGTGGAGTTCTGCAGATTGTTGACCACAGTGTCGAAACTGTTGCTGACCGCTCCAAGCGTCGCGCGTTGCGACGAGATGGCGCTAAGGTCGTTGCCGGCGCTTTGTTGGGCAGCCAGCGCATTCGCCTGCGTGGTGATGTCTATGGTGTTGGTCGCGCCCAGGTTGGCGTTGTAGCCGTTCAAGCCGCCATTGGCCGGCGTATTGGTCAGATCGATGCCCGGCACCGTGATCTGATTGCTGCTGGTGCCATTGGGGCCGACCTGAAATGTGCTGGAGTTGCTGTTGTTCAGCAACTGGGTGCCGTTGAATTGCGTGCTCTGGATGATTTGCGAGTTGCTCTGGGTCAGCTGGTCAACCTGCTGCTGCAGCGCCTGGCGGTTGCTCGCGCTCAGCGCGCCGTTGCCGGCCTGGATCGCCAGGGTCTGGATCTGCTGGGTGTTGTCCTGCAGCTGGCTCAGCGCGGAGTCGGCGGTTTGCAGCATCGACACGCCGTCATTGGTGTTGTTGATCGCCTGATTGTTGCCGTTGATCTGCGCTTGAAGTTGCTGGGCGATGGCCAGGTTGGCGGCGTTGTCGGCCGCGCTGTTCAGCTTGGATCCTGAACTCAGCTGGGCGAGCACCTGTTTGGTGGCCTGCTGGGTCTTGTTCAGCTGGTACTGTCCGGCCAGCGAGGCCGAGTTGGTGTTGACAGTCAGCGCCATGGTGTTTCTCCGTCGCGAATCTATTGAATGCAATGATGCCTATCTAGTTTAGAAACAACGACTTGTTCGAGCAAGCGCCATTTCTTAACGATTGTGTCTAATTGCAGCGCTTTGACGGAGAGCCAACAAAAAAGCGCGTCCTGGACGCGCTTGGGCTTTGGCTGGCTGAATCTCAGCGGCGACGGCGTGTTTCCTCGTCGCGAATGCGGATGGGCACCAGCTTGGCTTGCTGTTGTACCGGGGCAGCCAGCAATTTGGCGACAGCGACCACCGCAACGGCAAGGGCCGCGATAAGAAGGATTTGCATGGTATGACTCCCCGTAACTTAATCTGAGGCCGGTTTCGGACTGGCGTTGTGGCCCCTCGACTTCATTCTGGGCTACAACATGCTCTCGACTCAAGGAAAAAGTTGTGAGTCAACGTTAAATTTTCAAGCGGGCGCGGCAGTTTTTTTCAAATCTCGCATCGCCTGGTCCAGGCCGGACAGCGTCATCGGGTGCATTCTCTGGCCTATCAGCTGTCGGATCATGCCCACTGATTGCGTGTAATCCCAGTGCTCCCGCGTCAGCGGATTGATCCATGCCGCATGGCGGAAATGCTCCAGCAGCCGTTTGAGCCAGACTTCGCCGGACTCTTCGTTCATATGCTCGACGCTGCCGCCGGGAAAGGTGATTTCGTAGGGGCTCATGCTGGCGTCGCCGACGAAGATCAGCTTGTAATCGCGGCCGAAGGTGTGGATCAGGTCCCAGGTGGGGAAACGCTGGCTTTGCCTGCGGTTGTTGTCTTTCCACACCGATTCGTACACGCAGTTGTGGAAATAGAAGTACTCCAGGTGCTTGAATTCCGCCTTGACCGCGGAAAACAGCTCCTCGCACTCGCGAATGTGATCATCCATTGATCCGCCCACATCGAACAGCACCAGCACCTTGACGCTGTTGTGCTGCTCGCGCTGCATTTTCAGGTCCAGCATGCCGCCCTTGCGCGCGGTGGCGGCGATGGTGGCGTCAAGATCCAGGATTTCCTCGGCGCCGTCGCGGGCGAACTCGCGCAGGCGGCGCAGCGCCAGCTTGATGTTGCGGGTGCCCAATTCCGCCTTGTCGTCGAAATTGCGGAACTCGCGCTGATCCCATACTTTCACCGCGCGGCGGTGGCGGGACTGGTTTTGGCCGATGCGCACGCCTTCAGGGTTATAGCCCCAGGCGCCGAAGGGGCTGGTGCCGCCGGTTCCTATCCACCTGTTGCCCCCCTGATGCCTTTCCTTCTGTTCTTCCAATCGCTGGCGCAGCGTTTCCATCAGCTTGTCCCAGCCCATGGATTCCAGCTTTTTCTTTTCTTCTTCGCTGAGATATTTCTCCGCCTGTTTGCGCAGCCAGTCTTCGGGGATGGCGCGTTGCAGGTCGTCCAGCGTCAGCGCCAAACCCTTGAAGTGATGGCCGAATATCTGATCGAAACGGTCGTAGTGTTTTTCGTCCTTGACCAGCGCCGCGCGCGACAGGTAGTAGAACTCGTCGAGGCTGCCGAAGGCGACGTTGCGTTGCAGCGCTTCCAGCAATAGCAGGAATTCTTTCAGGGTGACTGGCAAGCCGGCGTTGCGCAGCGCGTAGAAGAAGTCGATCAGCATGTTGGGATTGGGGCGAAAGTTTGAAACAAGGGATATCGTGCCGCGAATCATACTATGTCCCGGCATCCGCGGCATGTCTGGCGTTAGGCGGGCGATGGATGCGCCGCGCCGAAACCGGATGGTATTTCGGCGCGGCGGCATCGCTTAGAGGAAACGGGACTTCCGTCCCGCGGAGGCCTGACGCAGGGGGCGCGGCAGCGGGAGCTACCGGCGGCCGGCGCGGGCCCTGCGGTCAGCGCGGCGGAGAGGCGGCCACGAACTCGGGTTTCGATTTCATGGCGATTCCTTATGGCCGAGTTGCCGATTGGCGGCTCACACGAGGCTCACGCGTACGTCGATATTGTTGCGGGTGGCGTGGGAGTAGGGGCAAACGATGTGAGCCTGTTCAATCAGGGCCTGGGCATTTTCGATTGCCAGACCTGGCAGGCTGATCCGCAGCTCGGCTTCGATGCCGAAACCGCTGGGGATGACGCCGATGCCGACCGCGGCGGTCACGCTGGCTTCTGCCGGCAGCGTCATTTTTTGCTTGGCCGCGACGAACTTCATCGATCCCAGGAAGCAGGCGGCATAGCCGGCGGCGAACAGCTGCTCGGGATTGGTGCCGGGACCGCCGGCGCCGCCGAGTTCGCGCGGCGTGGACAGCTGGACTTTCAGCGCGCCGTCCGGGGACTCGGCGTTTCCTTCTCGGCCGCCGCTGACGGTGGCCTGGGTGCGGTACAGAATCTTTTCAATCGACATGATGCGCTCCTGATGATTTGGCGGGTTTGCGTTGAGCCGTTTGGCGGGAACCACTTTACGCCAATGCCAAACACGATAAGATTTATAAAGTCTTATAAATTTGATCAAGAGTATTGAAATGACTGAGGCATGCGTCGATCGTCTTGATGCGCTGTTGAATCGCTTCCCGGTTCGCGCGCGGATGTTCCATTCCGGCGTCTTGCGCGGAAGTACGGACTTTTCGCGGTCAGGAGAAAGCGGCCAGTTGCATCTGATCCGGGCGGGGAAGCTGGACATCATTCATTCAGGGCGCTCGACAGGCCTGCATGTAGACGTGCCCAGCCTGCTGTTCTATCCGCGCGCCATGCCGCGGCGCTTTGTTTCGGATGAACCGAACGGGGCTGATCTGGCCTGCGCGGAGCTGCATTTCGATGGCGGAGTGGCGAACCCCATCGTGGCGGCGTTGCCGGAGTTTGTCTGCTTGCCGCTGGAAAGCATTGCCGGCGCAGGGCCGGTGCTGGCGATGCTATTCGACGAAGCGTTCAGCGACAATTGCGGCCGGCATGTGGTGGTCGATCGGCTGTTCGAGGTGGTGCTGGTGCAGTTGCTGCGGCACCTGATGGAAACCGGCGAGTCGCGCGGCGGCATGCTGGCCGGCATGTCCCATCCCAAGCTGAGGAAAGCGCTTGTGGCGATGCATGAGCAGCCGGCTCGGGAGTGGTCGCTGGAGGGGGTGGCAGATATCGCGGGGATGTCGCGCAGCGTTTTCGCCGGCTGCTTCCGCGACATTGTCGGCTGCACCCCCGGCGCTTATTTGCAAGGTTGGCGGATCAGGCTGGCGCAGCAGGCGTTGCGGCAGGGCCGGAAGTTGAAGATGATCGCGATCGAGGTCGGCTACGGCAGCGAGGCTGCGCTGTCCCGGGCATTTAAGGCGCAATGCGGCATGGGGCCGCGGAAATGGCGGCAATCCCTGGAGGCTGATTGACGCTGGCGGGCATGGTGACAGTAGGGCGGGCTGGTGCTAATCTTGGCTAGAGCACAGGCTCTAAACGTTTGTTTGGCTGGTATCAACAAGGATAATTACTATGGATGCCATCAAGATACCCTCACAAGAAGAAAGCGCGCTGCTGGACGCTTTTACCCGACTGAAGACAGTTGCCCGCGCCGCGCCTTCTCCCTCGCAGGAAACCCGCAAATCCTGGCTGAACGCGCTGGAGCGTCTGATCCAGGAAAACCGCCAGGCGCTGGTGGACGCGGTGAACCGCGATTTCGGCCAGCGCAGCAGCGTGGAAACCCGCCTGGCCGAGCTGTTCCCGTCTCTGGAGGGCGTGCGCCATGCCCGCCGCCATCTGAAAAATTGGATGAAGCCGCGCCGGCGCGGCGTTTCGTTCTGGTTCGCGCCGGCCAGCGCCAGCGTGCATCCGCAGCCGCTGGGCGTGGTGGGCGTGGTGGTGCCGTGGAATTACCCGCTGTTCCTGGCTTTCGGCCCGATCATCGCGGCGCTGGCGGCCGGCAACCGGGTCATGGTGAAGATGTCGGAATACACGCCCGCCACCGGCGAGTTGCTGCAGCGGCTGGCTCGCCAGCATTTCGGCGACGATCTGCTGGCCGTGGTGAATGGCGGGCCGGAGCTGGCCCAGGCCTTCGTCCGGCTGCCGTTCGATCACTTGCTGTTCACCGGCTCCACCGCGGTGGGGCGCCATGTGATGCGCGCCGCGGCGGAAAACCTGACGCCGGTGACGCTGGAACTGGGCGGCAAATCGCCGGCGCTGGTGGCGCGCGGCGCCAACCTCAAGCGCGCGGCGGAAGCCATCGTCGCGGGCAAGATGATGAATGCCGGCCAAACCTGTGTCGCGCCGGATTATGTGCTGGTGAACGAAAAAGACTGCGCGCTATTGCTGGACGAGATACGGTATGCGGCCAAGCGGGCCTATCCCACGCTAGCGAGCAATCCTGATTACAGCGCCATCATCAACGACAGGCATTACCAGCGCTTGCGGGGCTGGCTGGAGGGCGCGCGCGAGGCCGGCGCCCGCATCGACGAGGTCAATCCCGCCGGAGAGGATCTGGCCGCTGCCCGTAAGCTGCCGCTGACCCTGGTGCAGCGTTGCCCGGAGGACTGCGCGCTGATGCGGGAGGAAATCTTCGGCCCCATCCTGCCGGTGGTCGCCTACGACAAGTTCGACGAGGCGCTGGCTTATGTGAACGCCCGGCCGAGGCCGCTGGCGCTGTATCTGTTCGATGACGACCCATTGCGCATCGACCGGGTGTTGCAGGAGACGATTTCCGGCGGCGTCAGCATCAATGACACGCTGTTGCACGTGGTGCAGGAAGACCTGCCCTTCGGCGGCGTCGGGCCGTCCGGCATGGGGCATTACCATGGCCGCGAAGGCTTCCTGACCTTTTCCAAACTCAAGCCGGTATTCCGCCAGAGCCGCCTGTCCGGCGCCTGGCTGACGCGGCCGCCCTATGGCGCGGCGGTGGAGTGGCTGCTCAAGCTGATGCTGCGTTGATGGCCAGCCGACGTCAGTTCCTGCAAGCGGGTGCGCTGGGAAGCGCGGCCCTGCTGCTGGCCGGCTATTGGGCGGCGCCGGTGGCTGATCCTAGTCCCGCGGCAGGCGGAAAACTGGAGTGGCTGACGCCGCTCGACGCGCAAATCATCTCGGCTTTGGCGCCGGTGCTGCTGGGGCTGTCCGGCGTGCCGGCGGCCGTGGTGGCGGCAGGCGTGGACCGCGCGGTGGCGGGGCTGCCGTCCGCGACACAGCGGGAGGTACGCCAGCTGTTCGATCTCCTGGGCAACCGTTGGGCGCGGCGCTGGCTGGCCGGCGTGCGTTCCCCTTGGCAACTGGCCACCTCGCTTGAGCTGGCCCAGTTCCTTCAGCGCTGGCGTGAGAGCCGTTTCGCTTTGCAATGCAGCGCCTATCAAGGCCTGCACCGGCTGATCCACGCCGGCTGGTACGGCAACCCAGCCAGCTGGCTGGCGCTTGGCTATCGGCAGCCGGCGGCGGTGATGGGGATGCTGCCTTGAGCGACAAGATCCCCGATCCGATCAAGGCGGGCATGGCAAGCGGCTGGAAGGTGCTGGACGGCGCCAGCCAGGACAAAGACCTGTCGCTGGTCACCGATGTGGCCATCGTCGGCAGCGGCGCGGGGGGTGGTATCGCGGCGGAGGTGTTGAGCCGGGCGGGCCTCGACGTGCTGCTGCTGGAGGAGGGTGGACTATACAGCTCCAGCGATTTCCGCCTGTTGGAAGCCAAGGCCTATCCAGAGCTGTACCAGGAGTCGGCCAGCCGGCAAACGTTGGACAAGGGCATCACCATTCTGCAAGGGCGCGCGGTGGGCGGCGGCACTACGGTCAACTGGACCAGCAGTTTCCGCACGCCGCCGGATACCCTGTTGTGGTGGCAGGAGAATCACGGCCTGGCGACGCTGTCCGTCGAAACCATGCGTCCTTGGTTCGACAAGGTCGAGCAACGTTTGGGCATCGGTCCATGGCAAGCTGAGCCCAATGGCAACAATCTGGTGCTGGAGCGCGGCTGCCAGGCGCTGGGCCTGCGGCACGCGCGCATCGCGCGCAATGTGCGGGGGTGCTGGAATCTCGGTTACTGCGGCATGGGTTGCCCCACCAACGCCAAGCAATCCATGCTGGTCACCTGCATTCCCGAGGCGTTGTCCCATGGCGCCAGGTTGCTGTGCCGGGCGCGCGTGGACAGGCTGCTGGCGGACCCGGGCCGCAAGCGCATCGCGTCGATTCAGGGCAGCCTGCTCGGCGCCGACGGCAACACGCCGACCGGCCGCCGCTTCAGCGTGCGAGCGCGGCAAGTGGTGCTGGCCGCGGGCGCCATCGGCACGCCGGCCATCATGCTGCGCAGCGGCCTGGCGGATGCCGCCGGCCAGACCGGCAAGCGCACCTTTCTGCATCCGGTGGCGCTGAGCGCGGCGCTGATGCCGGAAATGGTGGAGCCTTACAATGGCGCGCCGCAAACGGTTTACTCCGATCACTACATGCACACCCAGCCGCTGGACGGGCCGCTGGGCTTCAAGCTGGAAGTGCCGCCCATCCATCCCTTGCTCGCCAGCGTCACCTTTCCGGGCTTCGGCATCGAGCAATTGCAGCTTTTGCAACAGCTGCCGCATCTGCATGCGACATTGGCCCTGCTGCGCGACGGTTTTCATCCGGATAGCCGGGGCGGCGAGGTGAAGCTGCGCGGCGACGGTTCGCCTGTGCTGGATTACCCGCTCAACGACGTGATCTGGGATGGCGTGCGGCGCAGCTGGCTGGCGATGGCCGAGTTGCAGTTCGCCGCCGGCGCCAGCCTGGCGATGCCGCTGCATGAGCGCGCGCAACCGGTGTCCAGCTGGAGGCGAGCCAGGGAGATGATAGAAGGCTTGCCCTTGCAGGCGCTGCAGGCCAGGCTGGTCAGCGCCCACGTGATGGGCGGCATGGCGATGGGCGACGATCCCGCCCGGTCGGTGCTGGACGACTGGGGCAATCACTGGGAATGGCGAAATCTCGCGGTGCTGGACGGGTCGATTTTTCCGACCAGCGTCGGCGCCAATCCCCAGCTGTCCATTTACGCTTTTTCCTGGCGCGCCGCCGATCGTTTGGCGAGGGAGCTGGCCAAGGGATGAGTCCGGCGGGCGCGTTTGCGTCCGCCGGCAGCCTGCTTTATCCGCGGGTTTCGTCCAGCGGCGGCGTTTCCGCGGCGGGGGCGGGCAGCAGGGGCGGCGGCACGAAGAAGCTCAGCGGCCGGCGCAGGAAGCGCTTGGCCAGCATCGGGATCAAGGGCAGCAGCAGCGAACCGGACAGCTTGCGCGAGCGCAACGCCACCCACAGCGCCAGGAAGAAGCTGACCCCCAGGTTGACGAGGCCGATCAAAGCCACCCCGGCGCAACCCAGCAGCACGGCGGACAGCGGCACCTGGAAATCCAGCGACACGCTGGCGAACGCCAGGTTGGCCGACGAGAAGGTGATGTGGCGGATGTCCAGCGGCAGGCCCAGTATCGTGCCCACGGTGCCGGTGAGGCCCAGGAACATGCCGAAGTAGAAATTGCCGGCCAGCGCGCCCAGATTGTGCTCGATGTAGTTGCCCAGCCGCCAGGCGCGGTTTTCGCCCAGCATGCGCTTAAGCAGACGATGATTGGCGATGCGTTCCGGTATGCGGCGGTAGATCGCCTTGTTGTCGTAGTAGCCGGCGATCAGGCCCGACAGGAACAGGAACACCCCGGCGATGGCGGCGTGGGGCAGCGCCAGGCTGTGCACCGGATCGATCTCGTGCAGCAGCTTTTGCGCCTTGGCCGCGTCCACCACCGGCGCGCTGAACAGCGCGTTCCAGGCCAGCGCGATCAGCGCCGCGGTGGGAATGGCCAGCAGGACGTTGCCCATGATGGCGACGAATTGCGTGCGCACCACCTTGACGATCAGCTCCGACAGCTCTTCCAGCTGCTTCTTGCGGCCGTATTGGGCTTGCAGCACGGCAGCCAGCCGGGCTGCCGTCATCGCCGGCTGCTTGGTGGCGATGGTGAAGTGCAGGATCTGCACGATGATGAAGCCGATCGCGTAATTGAGGCCGAAGGCGATGCCTTCCCACAGCAGCGGCAAGTGGCCGCGCGCCAGCATCAGCTTGATCAGCGCCATGAAGCCGACGAGCAGGCCGGCGCCCATCGCCGCCTTGCCCATTTGCGACCATTCCTTGCGGTCTTCGGCGATATAGTGCTCGCCCTGGCGGCCGGCATGCTCGGTCACTTGCAGGGCCAGCAACTCGGTGTTGGACTTGAACAGATCGCGCAGGCTGTACTTGCGGTTTTCCGCGCGGGCGAAATCCACCAGCAGCTGGAACAGCTGCGGGCGTTCGGCCGGGTTGTGTCCGGGCGACAGCAGCTCCAGCAGCGCGCGCAGCCGGGCGATGCTCTGCGCCAGCCGCAGGCCGTGATAAGTCAGATTGACCGAGATGCCGTAACGGGCCGCGTTTTTGCGAACTTTGCCCAGGATGGCCTCGCATTGGTCCAGCAGCACCAGCACCTGCTTCTCGTCCTCGGGCGGCTCGACGCCGTCGGTCAGCGCCTGGCGGTAGCCGTCGACATAGCGCTGCACTTCGGCGTTCAGATGCATGAAGGGCGACGCGAAGCGCTCCACCTCGGGGCAGACGCGCACCAGCTCAGGCTCCAGGCCGATGGCGGTGATGCGGGCGGACAGCACCTGCACCGACTCCAGCAACTGCAGCCGGGTCTGGCGTTCGCTGTCCTGCCGCGGAGCCTCCTGCCAGGCCATCGCCCGCCACAGCGCGTGCCAGGTGGCGTCGGGCACGGCTTCCAGCCACAGATAATCCTGCTTGTCGCTGAACAACAGGCCGAAGCGGTCGCGCAGCGAATCGGGGTTGTAGGGCATGGGCAGCGCGCGCTCGCCCAGGCGGTGCAGCAGCGTGGTGCCGAAACCGTCGTTGGCCAGGATGCCGGCGTCGGTGTACAGCGGGATCTGCCGGCTTTCGGCCAGCAAGGTGCACAGCGCCTGGCGCAGGGCTTCGCGGAATTCGGCGTGGTGTTCGAGCAGGAAGGACAAGGCCTGCAGATTGACGGTGGCTTGCTGAGCCGGCTGGCGGTCGCCGGGGCGCAGCGCGGCGATCAGCCCCGCCAGAGCGTCGGTCTGGCCGGGCGTTTCGCACAGCTGGCGCAAAGAGGATTCCAGGTCGGGAACGGTGTGTTCGGTCATGTTCTACCAGAGTGGTCGCGCGCTAAGGCGCGAATGGGAAAGAGTGTCGCTTGTATTTTAGGGCATGCGCGGCCTGAGAGGGCAAGATGCCCCGCCGGCGGGCCGATTGACACCTTACTGACCAGTAAGTAGAGTGGCCTGATGCATAATGGTTCCGACAGCAAGAACGACACCCGCAAGCGCATACTCGACCTGGCCGAGGAGCTGCTGCTGACGCGCGGCTTCAATGGTTTTAGCTATCAGCACATCAGCAGCGCGCTGGGCGTGCGCAACGCGGCCATCCACTACCACTTTCCCAAGAAAAGCGATCTGGGCGTGGCGCTGATCCAGCGTTACCGCCGCCGTTTCCAGCGCTTCATCGAGCAACAGAGGGAGTGGGACGCCGCCCGCCGGCTGGAGGCGTATTTCGGCTTGTCGGACCAATATTACCTGCAGCACAAACAGATCTGTCCCAGCGGCATTCTCAGCACCGAGTTTCAGACTCTGCCTGACGACATGCGCGAGGAAGCCTCGACCTTCATCGACGAGATGCGGCAATGGGCGGTGGCCATCGTCAGGCTGGGGAGGGACACCGAGCGGATGGCATACGCGGGAACGCCAGAGGCCGTCGGCATGATGCTGTTTTCCGCGCTGCAGGGCGGGCTGCAGCTGGCGCGCATCGACGATAACGCGCTGCCGCTTTTGAAGAGCCAGGTCAGAACCACGCTGGGCATGCCAGAGGCGCAAGAGTAAGCGGCCGGCGGAAAGCCGGGCGCAGACAACACGAGAACAACAAAGGGGGTAGCATGGAGTACAGAAAGAACAGCATGAGCCGGATCGCCGACAAGGTGGGCCGCCTGCCGGTGGGCTGGCGCAGGCCGGTGCTGTCGATGATGTTCGGCAAGATCGTTCCCTTTCTGTCCACGGCCGGGCTGCGGTTCGAAGAGGTTGGCCATGACAGGCTGACGGTATCGATCCGCAACCGCAAAAAGGTGCAGAACCACATCCGCGGCGTGCATGCGGCGGCGATGGCGCTGCTGGCCGAGACATCCACCGGTTTCGTGGTGGGCATGAACATGCCGGACGACAAGCTGATGCTGCTCAAGTCGATGAAGGTCAACTACGTCAAGCGATCCCAGGGCGATATGAAGGCCGTGGCGATGCTGACGCCGCAGCAGATCCAGACCATGTACGAGCAGGAAAAGGGCGAAGTGCTGGTGGAGGTGCTGGTGACCGACGAGTCCGGCGAGTCCCCCATCGTCTGTGAGATGCTGTGGGCCTGGGTTCCCAAGAAACGTCCGGAGGCGAAAGCGGCATGATCAATCTGCAAACCCTGTCAGCGGAGCTGGACGATAAGGTCGCTCTGCTGCGTTTCAACCGTCCCGACAAGGCCAATGCGCTGAACCTGCAGATGTGGCAGGACTTGCGCGCCGCGCTGGATTGGGCCGATGGCGAGCCCGGCGTCCGCGCCGTGGTGCTGGCCGGCAGCGGCAAGCATTTCTGTTCCGGCATCGATCTGGCGATGCTGGTGGGGTTGCAATCCAGCATCCAGGACGAGTGCGAAGGCCGCAAGCGCGACAAGCTGCGTCGCTTGATCCTGGACCTGCAGGACTGCGTGAACAGCCTGGAGCGTTGCCGCAAGCCGGTGATCGCCGCGATACACGGCGCTTGCCTGGGCGGCGGCCTGGACATCGCGCTGGCGGCGGATTTCCGCTTCGCCGCGGAAGGCGCGGTGTTCGGCGTGCGCGAGGTGGACCTGGGCATGGTGGCCGACGTGGGCTCGCTGCAGCGCCTGCCGCGCGTGGTGGGCGAGGGCGTGGCCCGCGAGCTGGCGCTGACCGGCCGCGACATGGTGGCCGAGGAGGCGCTGGAGGTAGGTCTGGTCAACCGCGTGGTGGCGGATGCCGACGCCGTGCTGGCCGCCGCGTTGCAGAGCGCGAAGCTGATCGCGGGCAAGTCGCCGCTGGCGGTTCGAGGCAGCAAGGAAGTGATGAATTACAGCCGCGACCACAGTGTGGCGGATGGGCTGCAGTTCGTCGCCGGCTGGAACGCGGCGATGCTGATCTCGGAAGACATCCAGAAGGCCGGCATGGCTGCGATGATGAAGCAGCAGGTCAGCTTCCGGGACTGAGGACAGAAAGAAGTCCCTGCCTTCCGGCAGGATGGTTTCCTGCCGGAAGGGAGTCGTTTTCAAGGTGCTGGCCGGTCGCAGATCCGCCGCATCAGCCATTCCAGCGGGCCATGGCGGAAGCGCTTGGACCATAGCCAGGCGAAGGCTACGGCGGCAGAGCAATACAATGCCGCCGCCGCCGGCACCCGCGCGAGCTCGCCGCTGTCCAGCCATCCCATTTCCTCCAGAACGCCCATGCCGATCAGGATGTGGGCGATGTACAGAGTCAGCGTTTGCCGACCCGCAGCCAGCAGCGGCGCGAGCCGGGCGGCCAAGGCTGGGCGCGATGCCAGCGCCAGGCAGCCGCCTATCGCCGCGCTGGCGATGCCGCCTGCGTTCAGCATGTACAGCGGCCCGGGCGGCAATGGCTTTGTTCCCAGAAATGGCGAAAGCCGAGTGGGCGACAAATCTTGCAGCCAGGCCGACAGCAGGCCGCTGGCCAACGCCAGCAGCGCGCCGCCCGCCATCAGTTTCCATTGCGTGTCAGGGCGGGCCAAAGGCTGCCGCGACAGCCATAGCCCCCATATCGCAAAGCCCAGCCAAGGCAAGACCGGATGCCAGCCATTGAGCAGCAGGTTGCGCGCGAAGCCAGCCGGCGTCCAGAAGCCTTCGTAGCTGAGGGTGTCCCAGTTCCAGCCGTGTCCATAGTCCAGCGTTAGTTGCATGGCGAAGGCCGCCGCCAATGTCAGGCACAGCGCGGCCAGCAGCCATCGCTCAGGCAGTTTCAGCAGCAGGCAGGCGGCGAAGAAATAGAAGGCGTAGTAATGGATGATGTCGGCGGGGAATAAGGTGAAGTTGAGCAGCCCGACCGCCAGCAGGAACACGGCGCGCCGGCAGGTCTGGCTTATGGCCTGGATGCGAGCCAGCCGCGCGGTGGCCAGGCCCAGGCCAATGCCGGCCAGGGTGACGAAGGTGGCGGCGGATCGCCCCTCAAAGAGTGAGAACCAGGGCAGCAGCGGGTCTTGGCCGGACGGGAAGGGCGCGATCGCCAGGCGGAAGTTGACTAGCACCATGCCGATCAGAGCCAGGCAACGGGCCAGGTCCAGGCCGTCCAGGCGGTTGGGGCGCGGGGTCATCGTTTTCCTCCCGCGGGCGACAACAGCTTGTCGATCAAGGCGGAGATGTCAACGTCGTCCAGTTGTGCGCCCAACAGGGCGCGATTGACGGCGCAGCCTTCCAGCGCGTCCAGCAACCAGTGGGCGCAGGCGGCAAAGGGCAGGCCATTGTCTACGTCTCCCTGTTCGGCGCCGCGGCGCAAGGCATCGGCCAGGGCGCTGGCCAGACGGCGGCGGTTGGCTGCGAACAGCCGGGCCAGCTCGGCGTCGCGCGCCGCTTCCGCCAGCACTTCGGCGGTCAGGCTGACGTCTTCCGGGCGCTCGCACAGCCGCAGATAGCGTTCGGCGAAATCCCGGATGGCGGGGCCGGCTAGGTCTGCCGCCAGCGCATCGATCAAGTCCTGTTTTTCCAGCGCTTCCATCGTGGCGATTTCCGCGATCAAGGCCTGCTTGTTCGGGAAGTGGTTGTACAGATTGCCCAGGCTACCGCCGGCGGCGTCCGCGATGTCGCGCATGCCGGTCTGATGAAAGCCGGAGGCGATGAAGCAGGCGAGCGCCGCCTCGACGATCTGGCCGCGGCGGTTTTCGGTTTGCTGCGGGCGCTTGGGCATCATGAGGTTTCCTCTGTGGCAAGGTGACTTTCTCAATCATATAGTGAACGAACGTTCATTCAATTTTTGGCATCAAAAAACAGCGAGGAATGGCGGATCCATGTGGCGGAAAACAAAATAAGCGTCAGAGCGCCTGCGATGCGTGCTTGAGGTGAGGATATCCCGGCGTCAGCAGCATCTGGCCAGATTTTTCATGCAGAGGGAGCGAAGAAGGCTGCGCCAAATCCAGCTGGGGAGGTGTTCTTGCAAGACTGAGGGGAGGCCTCGGCTGGCCAGCAAAATGAAAAGAGGCGCCGAAGCGCCTCTCTTGTGTTGCGGAGCCGGGGGCTGCGTTTATTTAGCCTCGCCGCCGACGGTGGACACCACTTCCCACTTGCCGTTCTTCACCTGGTAGACGGTGACGGCGCCGTTCTTGATGTCGCCCTTGTCGTCGAAGGCGATCTTGCCGGTCACGCCCAGATAGTCGGTTTTGCCGACTTCAGGCAGGTAGGTCTTGGGGTCGTAGGACTTGGCGCGCTTCATCGCGTCCACCAGCACCATCACAGCGTCGTATTCGAACGGCGCGTAAATCTGCACGTCGGTGTTGAATTCCTTCTTGAACTTCTCGTCGAAGGCCTTGAAGCCGGGCATCTTGTCGCGCGAGATGCCGCAGCTGGACGCGTATTGGCCTTCGGACGCGTCGCCGGCCAGCTTGACGAATTCCGGAGTCTGCCAGCCGTCGCCGCCCATCAGCTTGGCCTTCAGGCCCAGGCGCTGCATCTGCTTGGCCAGCGGACCGGCTTGCGCATCCATGCCGCCGTAGAACACCAGATCCGGGTTGGAGGCCTTGATCGAGGTGAGGATGGCGTTGAAGTCGGTGGCGGTATTGTTGGTGAACTCGCGTTTCACTACCTGAGCGCCCTTGGCCTTGACTGCGCCTTCGAACTGGTCGGCGAGGCCCTGGCCGTAGGCAGTGCGGTCGTCGATGATCGCGATCTTTTTGGCGTTCAGGGTGCCGGCGGCGAATTCGCCCAGCGCCTTGCCCTGCTGCACGTCGTTGGCGATCACGCGGAAGGTGGTCTTGAAGCCTTGCTTGGTGTAGTCCGGGTTGGTGGCGGACGGGGAAATCTGCGGGAGGCCGGCGTCGGAGTAGATCTTGGAGGCCGGGATGGTGGTGCCGGAGTTCAGGTGGCCGACCACGCCGACCACGCCTGCGTCCACCAGGCGCTGCGCGACCTGGGTGCCGATTTTCGGATCGCCCTGGTCATCCTCGGATACCAGTTCGAACTTGACCTTCTTACCGCCGATTTCCACGCCCTTGGCGTTCAGATCTTCGATGGCGAGCTTGGCGCCGTATTCGTTGTCCTTGCCCAGATGGGAGATCGGGCCGGACATCGGCGAGACTTGGCCGATCTTGACCACAGTTTCGCCGCCGGCAGCGGCTTGGCCCGGAGCGGAGGCGGGCTGGCTGCCCGTCGCCGGTTGTTCCTGCTTGCTGCAGGCGCTCATGGCGATGACGGCGGTGGCGATCAGGCTGTAGCGAGCGTATTTGTTCATTGAGAGTTCCCCTGAATCTTATCTGCGTAGACTTTGATGATCTCTTTGGTAAACCAACAACACCATTAAGAGGCTGTTAGTTGCGACTGATTATGGTGACCAGTTTGCGAGGGTGTCAATCTGGCCCGAAGCGCACTCAATGAATATAGGACCAATCTTGGCATTTTGCGGCAAACAAGTTGAAAACGGGCGTATGGCCATTCGGTCATACGCCCGTATTTTAAGCCTATCCGACTGATTTTAAAAGATTTGTGCGGCGCGATTAAAATCAGCGGGACATATGTTGATGTCAGGAGGATGCCCCCATGTCATGGGCTAGAGCGGCTCTTTTTCGGCTATCTTCTGTCACGATTTCTGTCCATCCAGCCAGATTGTTACTGACGATCGCGGCGAGAGAGGTTATCCATTGCGGGTCTTCGTTCAGACAGGAGATGTAGCGGAATTCGCCACCGCCGCTGCTCAAGAAGGTTTCCTTGCCTTCCATCGCGATTTCTTCCAGCGTTTCCAGGCAGTCGCCGACAAAACCGGGGCAAACGACGTCCACCTTGGCGGTTTTCGCTTTGCCCAGCCCCGCCAGCACTTCGCTGGTATACGGTTTCAGCCATTCGGTGCGGCCGAAGCGGCTTTGAAAACTGATGACGTATTGATCCGCCCTCAGCTGCAGCGTTTCCGCGAGCAGCCGGCCGGTTTTCTGGCATTCGCAATGGTAGGGGTCGCCCTTGTCGCGGGTGAAGCGCGGCACGCCGTGGAAACTCATCACCAGCTTGTCCGGCTGCTGGCCGTATTGCCAATGCTGGCGTATCCGGGCGGCCAGCGCGGCGATATAGCCGGGATCGTCGTGGAAGTGCCGCACCGTGCGCACGTCCGGCATATTGCGCAGCCGGGTCAGCGCGCGGAAGGCTTCGTCCAGGGCGGTTCCGCTGGAGGAGGCGGCGTATTGCGGATACAGCGGCAGCAGCAGCAGCCGCTCCACGCCTTGCTCCCGCATTTTGCCGATCACGCTTTCGATGGACGGATTGCCGTAGCGCATCGCGTAGTCGACTACCAGGTCGCGCAGGCCCATTTCGCCCAGCTGCCCCTTCAGCAGTTTGGCCTGGCTTCGGGTGTGGGTCAGCAGCGGCGAGCCTTCCTTGGTCCAGATGCTGGCGTATTTTCGGGCCGATTGCTTGGGGCGGGTATTCAGAATGATGCCGTTAAGAATCAGCCACCACGGCAGGCGTGGAATCTCGATCACGCGCGGATCGGACAGGAACTGCTTGAGGTAGGGCCGCAGCGCCTGGGCGGTGGGGGCGTCGGGTGTGCCCAGGTTGATCAGCAGCACGCCGGTCTTGGGCGTGTAGTCGTGGCGGAACGCGGGTTCGGGCAGATAGCGGGGCATGGCCATCCTTTATTATGGGAAAGCGGGCGTCGCGGCAACGGCGCCCGTGAGGTCTCAGTCTTCTCTGGCCGGCGCCAGCACGGTGCGGTTGCCGTTGCTTTCCATCGAGGACACCAGGCCGGCGGCCTCCATCTGCTCGATCAGCCGGGCTGCCCGGTTGTAGCCGATGCGCAGGTGGCGCTGCACCGAGGAGATCGACGCTTTGCGGGTCTTCACCACGATGGCGACGGCTTCGTCGTACAGCGGATCGGATTCGCCGTCGGATTCGCCATCCAGGCTGCCTGCCGCGGAGCTGTCGTCGCCGTCGGCCTGGCCGGTGAGGATGCCTTCGATGTAGTTGGGCTCGCCGGTGGTCTTCAGGAATTCCACCACGTGGTGCACTTCCTCGTCGGAAACGAAGGCGCCATGGACGCGGTTGGGGTAGCCGGTGCCCGGCGGCAGATACAGCATGTCGCCCTGGCCCAGTAGCGCCTCCGCGCCCATCTGGTCCAGAATGGTGCGGCTGTCGATCTTGCTGGACACCTGGAAGGCGATCCGCGTCGGGATATTGGCCTTGATCAGGCCAGTGATCACGTCCACCGACGGCCGCTGCGTGGCCAGGATCAGATGGATGCCGGCGGCGCGGGCCTTCTGCGCCAGGCGGGCGATCAGCTCCTCGATCTTCTTGCCGGCCACCATCATCAGATCGGCGAGCTCGTCTATCACCACCACCACCAACGGCAGGGTGTCGAGCGGCTCCGGCGTTTCCGGCGTCAGGCTGAACGGGTTGGGGATTTTCTCGCCGGCCTTGTCGGCGTCCTTGATCTTTTGGTTGAAGCCGGCCAGATTTCGCACGCCGAGCTTGGACATCAGCTTGTAGCGGCGCTCCATCTCGCCCACGCACCAGTTCAACGCGTTGGCGGCCTGCTTCATGTCGGTGACCACCGGCGCTAGCAGGTGCGGAATGCCTTCGTACACCGACAGCTCCAGCATCTTCGGGTCCACCATGATTAGCCGCACTTCCTGCGGCGTGGCCTTGTACAGCAGCGACAGGATCATCGCGTTGATCGCCACCGATTTGCCGGAGCCGGTGGTGCCGGCCACCAGCACGTGCGGCATCTTGGCCAGGTCGGCCGACACCGGCTGGCCGGCAATGTCTTTGCCCAGCGCCATGGTCAGGCGGGAGGCCATGTTCTGATAGCCGTCCGAGCCGACGATTTCGGTCAGCTTGACGATCTGGCGTTTTGGATTGGGCAATTCCAAGCCCATATAAGTCTTGCCCGGTATGGTTTCCACCACGCGGATGGAAACCAGCGACAGCGCGCGTGCTAGATCCTTCATCAAGTTGACGATCTGCGCGCCCTTGACGCCGACGGCAGGTTCGATCTCGTAGCGGGTGATCACTGGGCCGGGATAGGCGGCGATCACCTTGACGTCCACGCCGAAGTCGGCCAGCTTGCGCTCGATCAGCCTGGATGTGTATTCCACTGTTTCCTGCGATACGGTTTCCAGCAGTTCCTTGGGCGTGTCCAGCAGGCTCAGGCCGGGCAGGGCGGCGTCTTTGGGGTCGGCGAACAGCGACTGCTGAACTGGCTTCTGGGCTTTGGCCGACACCGGCACTTCCAGCACCGGCGGTTCGATGCGCACGGGAGCGGTTTCCTCGATCTTCTTCTTGGCGACCGACACCTTTTCCTCGCGCTTCTGCGCGGTTTCCTTGCCGATCTCGCGGTCTTTCTTCGCCTGCCAGCTCTGCCACAGGCCGACCACGCCTTCCTCCAGCCACGTGCCGATGCGCTCCATCAGATTGAGCCAGGACAGGCCGGTGAACAGCGAGAAGCCGATGGCCGACAGCACGCCCAGCAGCAGATAAGAGCCGGACAGGCCCAGCCCATGGGCGATGCCCTTGCCGATGAAGTGGCCGAACATGCCGCCGGCGTCCAGCGGCAGCTTCAAGGCCTTGCCGTCCAGCACGATGGCTTCGAAGCTGGAACTGGATACCAGTAGCAACACGAAGCCGCCGACGGCGGCGGCGGTGATGGGATTGAACT
Organism: Chromobacterium indicum; assembly: GCF_039708975.1. Lineage (NCBI taxonomy): Bacteria > Pseudomonadati > Pseudomonadota > Betaproteobacteria > Neisseriales > Chromobacteriaceae > Chromobacterium > Chromobacterium indicum. Next base: position 94,462 of record NZ_JAYFSJ010000007.1, on the reverse strand, counting down.
TGAAGCCCAGGCTTTCAATGCGGCGGTAGCCCCAGCCTATCGCCACCAGGCAGAACACCACCAGCCACCAGGTGGAAAAGCCGAACACGTACAGCAGCATGTCCGACAGCCAGGCCCCGAACGCGCCGCCGTAATTGCGGACGGTGGGGTCGGAGGAGCTGTGCGACCAAGAGGAGTCGAGCGGGGAGTAGCTGGCAAGCACCAGTACAAGGTAGACGGCCGCCACCGCCATCAGCAGCCACCATGCTTCGCGAAGCAGGGAGACCAGCTGAGGCGGCAGCGGGGTCTGGTTGTTCTTGACTACGGCTTTGCGCTTGAAAAATCGCATTTTTTTCATATTTGGCTATGACAGCTGATGATTATAGCCTGATGCGAAGCTTTTCACCTTACCGAGGATACAGCGCGCCTAGCACGCGGGGGCCCTGCGCGCCGGTTACGGAGGGCAGATTGCCGGCTTGGCGATGGTCGAAACGCCAGCCCAGCCAGGCGAAGGCGATCGCTTCGATCAACTGAGCGGGCAGTCCCAGCGCTTCGATCGCGCTCACCTGCTGGCCAGGCAGCAGACGGGCTATCTCGGCCATCAGCGCGCCGTTGCGGGCGCCGCCGCCGCAGGCGTAGACCGCCTGGTTGCCGGAGCAGTGCCCCAGGATAGAGTCTGCGATGCTGCGGGCGCTGAAGGCCAGCAAGGTGGCTTGCACATCTTGGGCAGAAGGCGCGGACGATAGCGCGGCCAGCTTTCCGGCCAGCCATTCGTCGTCGAACAGATCGCGGCCGGTGCTTTTGGGCGGCGGCTGCGTCAGATAAGGTTCGGCCAGCATCGCGGCCAGCAATGGCGCATGGACCGCGCCGCCGGCGGCCCAGCGGCCGTCGTCGTCGAAGGGTTGGCCGGTGTGGCGCAGACACCAGGCATCCATCAGCATATTGCCGGGTCCGCAGTCGAAGCCTATCGCTTCTTGGCCGTCATGCAGCCGGGCGATGTTGCTGATGCCGCCGATATTCAGGATCACGCGTTTTTCGTCCGGGCTGGAGAACGCGCTTTGCTGGAAGGCGGGCACCAGAGGCGCGCCATGGCCGCCGGCGGCGACGTCGCGGCTGCGGAAGTCGGCGATCACGTCGATGCCGGACAGCTCGGCGAGTCGCGCCATATTGCCGATCTGTATCGTATAGCCATCGTGCGGCGCGTGGCGCACGGTCTGGCCGTGGCAGGCGATGGCGCGGATGTGCTCTGGTTGGCGGCCCGATTTTTCCAGCAGCTCGCGCGCGGCCTGGGCGTAGATTTCAGCCAGCCGGTTGGCCAGCATCTCCGCTCGGTGCAGCTCATCATGGCCGCGCGGCTGCAGCGCCAGCACGGCGGACTTCACCTCAGCGGGGTAGGGGACGACGTGATCGGCCAGCGGCTGGGGCCGGCCGGCGTCGTCGAAACGGACCAGCGCGGCGTCGACGCCGTCCAGGCTGGTGCCGGACATCATTCCAATATATAGGTCTGTCATCAATCGATTTGGGCAACGTTGACCGGGATGTTCTGCAGCAGGTCGAGCCGCGCGCTCAGCACCTTTTTCTTGGCGTCGAACTGCGCGAGCTGGGTCTTGCTCAGGCCCGGCGTAGGCAAGGCGTTGGTGGCCGGGTCCACCGGCTGGTCGTTGACCCGCACCTCGAAGTGCAGGTGGGCGCCGGTGGAGCGGCCCGTGCTTCCAACATAGCCTATCACATCGCCGGCTTTGACCTTGCCGCCTGCCTGGATGCCCTTGCCGAAGCCGCGCATGTGGGCGTACAGCGTGGTCAGCTTGGCGTTGTGGCGTATCATCACCACGTTGCCGTAGCCGTTCTCGCGCGCCACTTTGACCAGTTCGCCGTCGGCTGGCGCTACGATGGGCGTGCCGGCGCTGGCGGCGTAGTCGATGCCGGAATGCATGCGCAGCGAGCGCAGGATGGGATGCATGCGCAGGCCGAAACCCGAACTGATGCGGGCGCTGGCCACCGGCTGGCGGCTGAAGCCCTTCTTGACCGGCTTGCCTTCGCTGTCGTAGTAGGCGCCGCTTTCGCTGTCATGGGCGAAATAGAAGGCCTGGTGCAGCTTGCCGGCGCGTTCGATCGATACCGCCAGTAGATTGCCGCTGGCGATGGAGGTGCCGGCATAGACCATGGTTTCATACACCAGATTGATGCGGTCGCCAGTCTTCAGGCTGGAAAGTTCGAATTGGTCGGAGAACACTTCGGACAGCTGGTTGCGGATGTCGGCCGGCACGCGGGCGGCGGCCAGCTCGGCTGCGGCGTTGCGCTTCAGCGTGATCGAGCGCACGGTTTCCACGCTTTCCGCGGCCACCGGGTCGGCGCTGGCCTGCCACTTGCCGTCGCGCTTCTCCAGCGCCACCAGCAGCTGTTCGCCGTTGTCGTCGTCCTGCAGGAAGCGCAGGCCGAACAGTTCGCCGGCGTCGTTGGTCTGCACCGTCAGCGTGGCGCCGACTTTCAGCTTGAGCAGATCCTTGGCCACCGGGCTGGTATACAGAAAGGCGCGGGCTTCGTTGTCGCGCACGCCCAGGCGGTTCAGCACCCGGGCCACGGTGTCGCCGCGCTTGACCGCTTCGTCGCGCCAGTAGCGGGTCTGGCTGTCGGCGAAATGGAATTCCGGCAACGCCAGCCGTTCAATGACTTGTTGCTGCTGCACCTGCTCGGGCAGGGTTTCCTTGGCGCCGTTGGCCACGGCGAAGGCGGTGGCCGTGCCCAGCAGCGGCAGGCAGGCGGCGATGCCGAGCCAGCTCAGGTGGTGGTTGACCAAGCGGCTGGCGCACTTTTGCGGGATGTGTAGCAGTTTGCGATAATCCATCACTTTTCCGGGCAGGCGCCGCCTGCCTATGCAAAATATTGATCCGATTCCAGCGCATGCATGCGCCAAAATCATGTTTGGTAGGCGGCTAGCGCGATAGTTCCGGCAAAAGACGTCAGTGTGCCGCAGAATGATGCGCGAGCCAAATGACCAGCGGCCAAAATGGCCGCCATTCCCAACCCATCTGGCAAGAATATGAAATTAACCCTGTTGTTACCCGGCCTATGCTGGCTGGACGCCCATGACGGCGCGGAGGTAGGCAAGGGGCTGAGTGTGCCGGCGCTGCAACAATTGCTGGGCAAGGGCGCGCTGCGGCGGAGGGAACAAAGCCACGCCGAATGCCTGAGCCGGCTGTGGGGCGCCGCGCCGGCCGGTTTGGCGCGGATAGCCGCCGCTGAAGCCGGCCTGGACGCCGAAAGTGGCGACTGGCTGTTCGCCGATCCGGTGCATTTGAGGGTGGATCGCGACCGGGCGCTGCTGGCCGATGTGGGTGTGATGCAGGTGAGCCAGGACGAAGCCGTCAAGCTGACGGATGCCTTGAGCCGACACTTCGGCGAAGATGGCCTGAGTTTTCATCCGGCGACGCCGGGCCGCTGGCTATTGCGATCCGACAAGCCGCTGCGCGCGCGTTTCACGCCGCTGTGGGACGTGGTGGGAGAGGACATCAACCGCCACCTGCCGCAAGGCGATGATGGCCTGGCCTGGAGCCGGATGCTGAACGAGCTGCAGATGCTGTTGTATACCCAACCGATAAATGACGAGCGCGAAATGAGAGGTGAGCTGGCCGTGAACAGCGTGTGGCTGTGGGGCGAGGGCGAACCCGGTACGTGGCGCGCGCCCGCCGCCAGACTGCTGGCCGACGACGAGGCGCTGCGCCTGTTGGCGGAACGTTCCGGCATGCGCGTAGACGCCGCGCCGTTCGCCTTCGAAGGCCTGGAGCCTGGCGATGATTGCCTGCTGGCGCTGGACGCGCTGCAGGCCGCCGCGCAGTATCGCGACGCCTGGGGTTGGCGCGAAACGCTGGAGCGGATGGAGCGCGACTGGTTCGCGCCCATGCTGTCCGCGCTGCGCCGGGGCCAACTGGAGCAACTGACGCTGATCGCCACCGGCCCGGCCGGCTTCGAGCTCACGCTCAAGCCGTCCGACCTGTGGAAGTTCTGGAAACGCGCGCTGCCGCTGGCTGCGCTGTACTAGAAGAAGATATGTCGCAAATCGTCACTCGAGAAGTGCCCGCCGAACTGCAGCATAAGCTGCTTGGCCAAGGGCTGACCCCGCTGCAGGCGCGGCTGTACGCCGCCCGCGGCATCGCCGACAGCGAAGAGCTGGACTACGGCCTGAAAGGCCTGCTGCCGTATCAAAACCTGAAGAACGCCGAAGCGATGGCCTGCCGCCTGGCCGATGCCATCGCCGCTAAGCAGCGCCTGCTGGTGGTGGCCGATTACGACGCCGACGGCGCCACCGCCTGCGCGGTGGCGGTAAAGGGCTTGTCGATGCTGGGCGCCACCATCGGCTTCATCGTTCCCAACCGCTTCGAGTACGGTTACGGCCTGACGCCGGAGATCGTCGAACTGGCGGCGCAGAAACGGCCGGACATCATCGTCACCGTCGACAACGGCATCGCCAGCGTGGCCGGGGTGGACGCCGCCAAGGCGCGGGGCATCGAGGTGCTGGTGACCGACCACCACTTGCCGGGCGACACCTTGCCCGACGCCTTGATCGTCAATCCCAACCAGCCCGGCTGCGAGTTTCCGTCCAAGAATCTGGCTGGCGTCGGCGTGATGTTCTACGTGCTGATGGCCTTGCGGGTGGAGATGCGCCGGCGCGGCGTGTTCGACGAGCAGACCCAGCCCAATCTGGGCGTGCTGCTGGATCTGGTGGCCTTGGGCACGGTGGCCGATGTGGTGCGGCTGGACCGCAACAACCGCACCCTGGTGGAGAATGGCCTGAAACGGATGCGGGCCGGGCGGATGGCGCCGGGCATCGCCGCCTTGTTCCGGGTCGCGGGCCGCGCCCACTACAAAGCCAATACCTTTGATCTTGGCTTCACGCTGGGTCCGCGGCTGAATGCGGCCGGCCGGCTGGACGACATGAGCCTGGGCATCGCCTGCCTGTTGGCGAGCAATGAAGAGCAGGCGGTGCGGCTAGCCCAAGAGCTGGACAAGCTCAACCGCGAGCGGCGCGGCATCGAGGCGGGCATGCAGGATGAGGCGCTGGCGGCGTTGTCCGGCATCGACGCAGGCAACCGCTACACGCTGACCCTGTACCGCGACGACTGGCACCAAGGCGTGGTGGGCATTGTTGCCTCGCGGCTGAAGGAGCGCTTCCACCGGCCCGTCATCGTGTTCGCGCCCGGAGACGAGGGCGAGATCAAGGGATCCGGCCGCTCGATCCCCGGCTTCCACCTGCGCGACGCGCTTGACCTAGTCTACAAGCGCCACCCGGGCCTGATCCTGAAGTTTGGCGGCCACGCGATGGCGGCCGGCCTGAGCCTGGACGAAAGCCGCTTTTCCGAATTTCAGCAAGCCTTCGAAGCGGTGGCGCGCGAGCTGATGGATGAGAAGCAACTGACCCGGATGATAGAAACCGACGGCAGCCTGCCGGCGCGGGACGTCAACTTGCAGCTGGCCGAGACGCTGGCTGCCGAGGTGTGGGGGCAGGGCTTCCCGGTGCCGTACTTCCACGACCAGTTCATGGTGGTGAACCAGAAGCTGGTGGGCGACAAGCACCTGAAGCTGCGGCTGGCGCGCGAAGGCTGCGAATTCGACGCGATGCTGTTCAACCACGCCGACTGGCTGCCGGACCGCATCCAGGCGGTGTATCAGCTGATCGCCAATGAGTGGCAAGGACGCAAGGAGCTGCAGGTGTATCTGCAGCACTGGGCCGCAGCTTGAGCGCCATGGATAGGGATGTTCGAGCCAAATCGCTGGTTCTGACCGGCGGCCCCGGCGCGGGCAAGACGTCTTTGTTGATGGCGCTGCAAGGCATGGGCTTTCCGGTTCTGGACGAGGCCGGCCGGGCCGTCATTCAGGATCAGCAGCGGATCGGCGGCGGCGCGCTGCCGTGGGTGGACCCGGGCGCGTTCGCCGAACAGATGCTGGGCTGGGCCATGCGCAATTTCCGCATGGCCGAGCGGGAGGCAGGGCCGGTGTTTCTGGATCGGGGCATTCCGGACATCATCGGGTATCTCGAGCTGATCGGGCTGCAGGTTCCCGCTCACTTGGAGAAGGCCGCTAGCGTTTTTCGCTACGATCAAGTGTTTCTATTGCGGCCTTGGCCGGAGATTTTCGCGCAGGACAGCGAGCGCAGACAGACCTGGGAAGAGGCGGTGCGCACCTGTGAGGCGATGGAGCGTGTTTATGCCCGCCTGGGATATCCATTGACGGAAGTGCCGCAAGGCACGCTGGAGCAACGGGCGGCTTTTGTAATCAATCAGATGGGCAAATAGCGCGGCTGGCGCGATGGGGTGTGTTTGATGGAAATGCTGGTGATCGGCCTGTTGTTGGGCCTGCTGGGCGGCGGCGCCGCGGCCTGGGCCGCGCGCGGAAGAAGCGTCAGGGAGCTGGACACGCTGCGGCAGCAGACCGCGGGCTTGCAGGCGCAGCTGGATGCGCTGCGGCCGCAACTGGAAGAGGCGAGAGGCCGGGAGCAGGAGGCGGGTAGGGCCTTGCAGGCGCAAAGCCAGCAGCTGGCCGACAGCCAGACCCAACTGGGCGCTTATGTCGCCCGCGCCCAGCGCGTGCCGGAGCTGGAAAAGCAGTTGCAGGAGCGAGAACAGACGGCGGCGGCCGCGCAGCGCGAGTTGCGCGAATTGGCCGCGCAGCTGGCGGCGCGCGAGGAGCAAGGCCGGGTGCTGGAGGCGTTGGAGTCGCGCAGCCTGCAGCAGGGGCAGGACATTGTGCGTCTGAGCGCGCGCGAGCAGGAGTTGGCCACGCAACTGGACAACGAGCGCCGGCAGAGCCAGGAAAAACTGGCTCTGCTGATGGAGGCGCGCCAGACATTGTCCGACCAGTTCAAGGCGCTGGCCGGCGACATCCTGGAAGAGAAATCCAAGCGTTTCACCGAGCAGAACCAGCAAAACCTGGGCACGCTGCTGAATCCGCTGCACGAGCGCATCCAGAATTTCGGCAAGCTGGTGCAGGATACCTATGACAAGGACAGCAAGGAGCGGCTGACGCTGGAGACCGAGCTGAAACGCCTGCAGGAGCTGAACACCCGCCTGGGCGACGACGCCGTGGCGCTGACCAACGCCCTGACCGGCGCCAGCAGCAAGGCGCAGGGCACCTGGGGCGAGATGGTGTTGGAAAAAGTGCTGGAAACCTCCGGCCTGACCAAGGACCGCGAGTACCGGGTGCAGGTGTCCGATACGCTAGAAACCGACGATGGCAACAAGCGCTACCAGCCGGACGTGGTGATAGACCTGCCGGAGGGCAAGCAGCTGGTGGTGGACTCCAAGGTGTCCTTGAACGCCTATGTGCGCTACACAGCCGCCGACAGCGACGACGCGCGCGAGACCGAGCTGAAGGGCCATATCGCCGCCATCCGCGCCCATATCCGCACGCTGTCGGAAAAGCGCTACCAGGATCTGTACAAGCTGAACACCCTGGATTTCGTGTTCATGTTCATTCCGGTGGAGCCGGCCTATCTGCTGGCGGTGCAGCACGATATGAGCTTGTTCAACGAAGCGTTCGAGCGCCGCATCATGATCGTCGGCCCCAGCACGCTGCTGGCCACGCTGCGCACGGTCGCCAGCATCTGGCGCTATGAGTACCAGAACCAGAATGCGCAGGAGATCGCGCGCCAGGGCGGGGCGATGTACGACAAATTCGTCGGCTTCGTCGCCAATATGGAAAAGCTGGGCAAGCAGCTGGATACCAGCCGCGACACCTTCTCCGACGCGATGAAGCAGCTGTCCAGCGGCCGCGGCAATCTGATGACCAGCGCCGAGAAACTGCGCAAGCTGGGCATCCGCAATAACAAGCAGCTGGCGGCCCAGCTGCGGCTGGAGAGCGGCGAGGACGCGGACGAAGAGCCGGTCGAAGAGTGATCGGGGGCAGGGCGGCGGCATCGAAAATACATTGCCATGCCGCCTTGCGGATCTGATTTTCAGAAACAGCCGATGACCGCCCAGGCGAAAACCCCATAAAGGCCGCCAACCATCACCAGCGCCCGGCCGTCTACCGCGCCGCGCCGAAAATTCAACCAGAGAAAAGCGACAGCCAGCGCCGTGATAGCGCCGGCGGCAAGCAAAGGGCCATCAAACAGCCAAGGGGTGAACATCAGCCCCAGCGCGCTGGGAATGGTGGCTTGAATCATCATCGCGCCGGAAATATTGGCCAGCGCCAGCCGCTCCTTCCCTTGGCGCACCCAGATCAACGCATTCATGATTTCCGGCAGCTCAGTCGCAACCGGGCTGAGCAGCAAGGCTGTCAGATGCGGGGACCAGCCCATGGCCAAGCCAATGGCTTCAAGCTGGCCGACAAAGGCATGGGAAGCCAGGCCAATGACGCTCAAAGCCAGCAGAGTCTGAATACAGGGCCAGGCCAGCGAGGTTTCTCCGGCGGAAGGGCGGATTTTCAACGGTTCCAGGTCTTCCTCTCCCGCCGCGGTTTCCGCATCTCGTATTTCACGCCAGACATAGACGACGTAAGCAGCCAAAAACGCCAGGCCAAGCCAGGGCTTGATGGCAAAAGCAAACAAGCCCAATCCAACCTTCAGCGCGAACACGGCAAAGAAAACAGCCTGATCCCGGCTGAGCCCGGCATGGTCCGCTTGCGTTTGTCCTGAAGTGCGTCCCAACCGTTTTCGGTTCAAGAGAAGAGCTAGCCCGACAACGGCGTAGGCCAGAGTGGCCAGAACCAACGGCCCGCCCATCGCCGCGCCGACGCCAAGGCTTTTTTGTTCAGGCGTGCTGCCGAATGCCACGGCCATCAGCGTTACCGCGCATTCCGGCAGCGCGGTCCCGAATGCCGCAAGCACCGAGCCTATGGCGGTGGCGCCCAAATTCAAGCGGCGGCCCAGCCATTCGACGCCGTTGACGAAATATTCGCAGGCGGCATAGATCGCGCCGGCGGACAGGAAAAACAGAGCAAACGTGACAAACATGAAAACCATCCAGCCGGGCAAGCGAAAACCGATGGCGCGCGACACGGCTTGCCCGGCTGGCAAACGCATCGCGGCCAAAGGTCTTGCCTGGCTTGCCTTGCTGAAAACAGCACAAAGGCAAACTGCCCACACCATGAGACATGCGATCTCAAGCTTGTTGACGCGGGCTTTCCGGACCGGCCGGAAATGGCTACTCCCCAATGACTGAGGGGAAGATGCTACCAGCTTTCATTAAGTAGTCCTTGATGTGATTGTTCGTGGGTTGTTACATGATTTTGGCGATGTCGCCTCTACTTTTGATTGGCATGCGTCTCAGGTAGCGGATCAGCATGGCGTTTTCTTTTCGGCGCCACCGTTTTCTTCATCCGAAGCGGCAGACACCTTTGCGGTTGACGGCTGTTGTCACCAAGACACCACAGCGGCAAAGCGGAATTCTCATTGTCATATTGTGTGCAGATTGTGCGAGTTGAATTTGCGAAAAATGAGAATCAGGGGGAATTTACAAGGGATTTCTGGCTATGTTTGCGTTTGGATTTCCATCCGATACAAATCAATGCATTTACATAGTTAGTTTTTTTACCTTTTTTTTGCAAATGATCACGTAATTATTTTCCAGTCGGATAATTGATCAATTTCTCATCAAGACCCATTGCTGGTTTGTTCATATATTCCAGCTAGGCGTGAATGACTGCCTGGCTGGCTTGGGTGTTGTTCATCGTTTTCATGAGTTATCGCGCTTTTCCTGGGCGTGAATCTGGTTGAACGCAGCCTGGAGTGCGAGCTGCGTGATGTGGCATTGGGTTGAGTGGTTCGACTAACACGAAATGGAATAGTTAGTATTTCTATTTCACTTGCAATCTGATTTGCAGTCGATGTGTGCAACGACGCCTCAATATGGAAGACCAGCATGTTCTACGACTTCTATTTTCCGCTTGTTTCCGCGCTATCCTCCCCATCCTTGCCGGAGGGCATGTGGGTCAAATTACGCAATGCCAGATTTCTTTCGGCCTCCATGGACTTGGTGCGCCACGTCCAGGATGGCGAGGGAGGGCAGGATGCCTCGTACTGGCTGCAACTGCACGCGGACCTGCAGTTGGCGATGGGTTTGGAGTGCGATGCCGAAGAATCGTACCGGCAAGCCTGCCGGGCGATGCGAGCCTCAAAAGAGGAGATGCGGGCGCTTTCCTCCCGCAATATGGGATGGCAGCAATTGTTTCGCCGCCGTTTCAGCACGGCTATTGGGTGCTTCACTCGGTTGGTGAACGAACCGGACATTGATCCCCGCCGCAGGGTCGAGGGGATGTTCGGCATCATGAGCATCTTGTTCGAGCTGGGCCATCTGAACGATGCCGAGGATATGTTGAACGAAATCGCCGCCAAGGCGGAGGAACTGCCGGCTTCCGATGAGGAGCGTTCGAACTGGCGCGGCCTGATCCGGGCGATGTACGCGGACTTGGCCGTGCAGCGCATGCTGCGCCATGCCCCCCAGCTATCCGACCACATCTATTGGCATTCTGGAAGGCTGAACGATTTCATGGCCTTGCGTGACGCGCCGGAGGGCGTTCCGCAGTGCGCGCGCGGCAGCAACGATATCGAGCTGCCGGTGCTGAGGGCGCGGCTGGACTTCAAGGAATCATTGAATCGCTTGGCCAATGGCAACAAAGAGGAGCGAGACAGGTTGCTGGCGCATCTGGATTGGGCTGATTCGAATAGCCTCAAAGCGTATCAAAACTCCCTGCGGCAGGAAATCGCGCTGGCCAGCTTGGTTGGCGATTACCCGCAGTTGGCGGAAATGGTGTTGCGGCCATTGAACGCCGACGCGCGCGCCGGAAGCGGCCATCGCCAACTGGAAACCTTGTACTGTCTGTCCAAGGTCAATCAGGCCCAAGGCTATACCGATCGCGCACGCCAGTTGTACAGCAAGTATGCGATGGCCGCGGCGCATTGCATTCGGGAGGGGGCGGGAGTGGTGGCGCAGAACGGTTCCAAGAACCATGGCCAGGGGGTCAGCAATGACATTACGGCGAGGCTGCCGGCCAAATATCGCCGCGCTTACCAATACCTGCTGGACAATTTGGAGCGCAGCGACCTTTCCATACGCGAGATCGCCGTGGAAATCGGGGTCACGGTTCGCGCTCTGCAAAATACTTTCCGCAGCAATCTGGGCTCCACGCCATCTGAAATCATTCGCCAGGAGCGGATGGTCAGAATACGGCGGGAGCTGCAAAGCGATGATTCAAAGGTGGGGCAGAAGGTGAGGGAGGTGGGCAACAAGTGGGGCGTGCCAAATCGATCCACCCTGCTGAATGCATACAAACGGCAATTCAATGAAGCGCCATCCCAAACATTGAATCGAAAGTGAAGCTATTTTGGGGCGAGCGTTTATGTAACATGCTGAGTCTGGATTGACAAGTCGATACTGACCTAAGTGACAGGTTGTTTTCTGGGGTTGTTGTTTCAGTGATGGCTGTCCTTTCGAAAATGACATCGATGTTTGGCATTTTGGATAATGCATGAAAAAACTCTTGCCATTAGTAATTATGCGACTTTATATTATGCCGACCAGTTCTTTTCATATGCCGTTTCAGATTGGATAGCCTTGGCATTTGAGCTGGATCAAGTGAAGCGTTCTTTTCATGCCATCAAATTGCCTGGCTTGGCCGCCGGCCTTTCATTTTCAGGGCTGGCGGCGGCATCGTTTTTCCTTTATTCCTCGATTTTCTTTTGAGAGGGAATTGTCGCTTGAATGGCGATGGCTGGATTCGCATTGCGCCAAAATAGATCAAGCGTTTGAATGAGGCTGCGAAAGACTGGCGGTGCCGATGGTGTCTCAGCAATAGAATTGCATTCGCAAAGAGGGTTGAAAGAATATGTCTCAAAAGCAAGACCACCTTGCGAGCCAGCAATTTATCTTTGGCGACTTTGTATTGCAAGCGGATGGCGTGTTGCTGCATCGTAATCTGCAAGTCGATATCCCACCGAAGGAACTGGCGGTTCTGACTGCGCTGCTGCAGGCCTCGGGCGCGCTGATAAGCAAGAACGAACTGCTGGAGAAAGTCTGGCTGGACGGGGATGTCGCGCAGGAGTCCTTATGCCGCTGCATCTACGCTTTGCGGCGTATTCTTTGCGAGAACAAAACCAACCGTTACATCGAAACCGTCTACGGCAAGGGTTACCGATTCTGCCGGCATGTGGCCTTCGTCTCCGCGCCGCCTCAGCAGGCTAGGCGCTACACCCTCGCTATCTTGCCTTTCCGCTCCGATGCGCCGCTGGAGGCCGAGGTCCTTCATACCGAGCTGGTGCAGCATCTTTCAGGCTATGCGCCGTCCCATCTTTCGGTTCTGCCGGCAAGCCTGACCCGGGACTGCCAGGACATGGACAAGATCATGTCCATGGTTGATCGATTGGCCCCCGATTACTATCTCGCCGGCCAGATCCATCGGCATGACGAAAGCTGTCGTTTGAACCTGGAGCTGGTACGGACCGAAGGACACCGGGTGCTGCTGCATGACAATGTGCAGTTGCCGCAGGACCTGCCGGCCGCCGCGCTTCGCGCCCACTTGGGGCGACTGGTGGTGCAATGCGTTCCGGCGCTGCAGGGCACGCCGGGCGAGGTGGCCGAATTCCGATCGATGGAGGCCGCGATCGCTTATTTGAACGGCCGGAACGATCTTCAGCAATACACGCCGGCCAGCCTGAAAAGAGCATTGGCCCTGTTTTGCCAACAGGTCAGCGCCAGTTCGCGTGAAATCCAGCCTTATTGCTGTCTGGCCGAGTGCTACCTGTCCATGGCTCAGTTGGGCCTGTTCGATCAGGAGCAGGCGATCGAACGGGCCTGGCAGCTGGTCAGCAAGGCGGTTGAGCTTAAGGCCGATCATCCTCAGGCGCTCAGCCTGCTGGCGAGAATCAGCAGCTTGCGCGGCCAATCGGTCATCGCGGAGACGCTGTTCCGGCAGGCAAGGCTGCTGGCGCCGGATTCCATCGATATCTATTACCACTATGCCTGGCACCTGTTTCTGTGCGGCAAGCTGGAACAGGCTCAGCATGAGTTGGACTGTTGTCTGGGGCGAGATCCGTCTCGCATCGCCGCCAGCATTCTCAAGGTGTGGATCTCCTACTGCCAACACGATTTGGAAGAGGCCATCGCATTGGGAATGCGGCAGTTGAATCAGCATGGCCAGGACCATCCGGTGCTGCAAAGCAATCTCGGCCTTCTGCTGGCGGTGAAGGGCGACCTCACCGCTGCGGCCGAACTGGCCGGCCGCGTCCGCGATTCCGGCAACGAGGTGGGCATGCTCGCCGCGCATAATCTGTATATCCGCAGCAGAGTGGAGGGGCCGTCGGCCATTCCCGCCATTCGTAGCTACCTGCGCGGCATCGACAGCCGCCATGTGCGTTCCAGCTTGTTGCCCCTGGTTCTGGAAATCGACGGCGTGGAAGCGGCTCAGCTTTATTGGCAGGCGCTGGAGAAGGAGGGCTACGTGTGGCTCCGGGTTTGGCGTTTCGACCCGCGTTTGCAGCCGCTGTTTTCCGGCGGCAACATGGCGGTGTAGTTTCCGCGATTCATTCCGGCGGCAGGCTGTGTCCGTCATTGTCGTCAGCTCCCGTCACAAAGCTGGGCCGGTTTTTGCCGGCCCAGCTGTTTTTTATGCCGTTTACGATGCCAAGGCCGCTTGGGCCGAGCCCTTCTTTGCGCCTTGCCGGTCGGCGCCTAGCAGCAGGTAGGTGGCCGGCACCACGAACAGTGTGAACAAGGTGCCGATGGACAGGCCGGCGAAGATGACGATGCCCATCGCGTTGCGCCCCGCCGCGCCGGCGCCGGAGGCCAGCACTAGGGGCAGCACGCCCAGAGCCATCGCCGCCGTCGTCATCAGGATGGGACGCAGCCGGATGCCTGCCGCTTCTTCCAAGGCTTCCCGTTTGCTCCGCCCTGCGCGCTGCAGCTCGTTCGCGTATTGCACGATCAGAATGCCGTGCTTGCTGATCAACCCCATCAGCGTGACCAGTCCCACCTGGGTGTAGATGTTGAGCGTGGCGAGGCCGACGTTGATGAAGACCATCGCGCCGAACAAGGCCATCGGCACCGACACCAGGATGACCATCGGGTCGCGGAAGCTTTCAAACTGCGCGGCCAGCACCAGGTAGACGATGATCGCCGCCAGCAGCAGCACGATGACAAAACCGCCGGTTTCCTGCATGTACTGGCGGGATGGCCCGGAGTAGTCCACCGAGTAGCCGCTGGGCGCCACTTCAGCCAGCGTCTTGCGCATGAAGTCCAGCGCCTCGCCCTGGGAAAGACCGATCAAGGGCACGCCGGACAGCGTGGCCGAGTTCTGCTGCTGGAAGCGGTAAATGGCTGCGGGCGCCACTTCCTGCTGCAGATGGGCGACCGATGAGGCCGGGACGATGCCGCCGTTCGGCGTGCGCAGCTTGTAATCCAGAACCTGGGACGGATTCAGCCGGTCGCTTTGCTTCATTTGCGGAATGACCTTGTAGGAGCGGCCGTCGATGGAGAAGTAATTGACGTAGGCCCCGCCCAGCGCCGCGCCCAGCGCCTGCCCGACATCGCTCTGGGTCATGCCCAGCATGGCGACTTTGTCGCGGTCTATTACCAGCGTCGATTGCGGCCGGTCCACCTTGAGATCGGAGTCGACGAAGAAGAATCTCCCGCTCGCCTGCGCCTTGGCCAGCACGGCCTGCGCCACGCTGTTCAGCTTGTCCACCGGCTCGGCGGTGCGGATCACGAACTGCATCGGCAGCCCCTGGGCGCCGGGAAGGGAGGGGAGCTGGAACGCGGCGACCCGCGCGCCCGCCACGGCCGACCACTCCTTCTGCATTTCCTGCTGAAGCTTGGTGGCGCTCAGCTTGCGCTCGTCCCAGGGTTTCAGCAGCATGCCGCCTATGCTCTGGTTGACGGTCGGCGTGCCGGTCATCTGGAACATCTGCGCATACTCAGGCCGCTTTCTGGCGATTTCATACACCTGGTCGGCATAGGTCTGCATCTGCTGGATGGTGGCGTTGGGAGGGCCCTGGACATGCGCCAGCACGATGCCCTGATCCTCCTGCGGCGCCAGTTCCGACATCGCGGTCATGAACAGATAGATCAGGCCGCACAAGATCAGGCCGCCCATCGCCACCCACACCTGCCAGGTGTCCAGCGCGCTTTTCAGCATGCGCTCGTAGCGGAGCTGAATGCGTTCCATTCTTCGGTCCATGAAACGGGCCAGCCGGCCGGGCTGGTGGCCGGCGCGCATCAGGCCTGCGCTCATCACCGGCGACAACGTCAGCGCGATCACGCCCGATATCGTCACCGCGCCGGCCAGCGTGAAGGCGAACTCGGTGAACAGCGCGCCGGTGAGGCCGCCCTGGAAGCCGATGGGCATGTAGGCGGCGATCAGCACCGCCGTCATGGCGACGACCGGGCCCGCCAGCTGCCGCGCTGCCAGCAGCGAGGCCTCCAGCGCCGACAGGCCGTCTTCGCGCATGTGGCGGTCCACGTTTTCGATGACGATGATGGCATCGTCCACCACCAGGCCGATGGCCAGCACGAATGCCAGCAGGGTCAGCAGATTGATGGTGTAGCCCAGCATCTGCATGATGATGAAGGTGCCGATCAGCGACAGCGGAATGGCGATCACCGGCACGATCACCGCGCGCATATTGCCCAGGAACAGGAAAACCACCGCCGACACGATGATGAACGCTTCGATCAAGGTCTTCACCACCTCGTTGACCGAAATATTGATGGCGTCGGTGGCGTCGAAGACGATGCTGCTCTTCAGGCCGGTGGGCATCTCTTTCTGCAGCTCGGGGAAGGCCGCGCGCACGCGTTTGGCCACGTCCAGCGCGTTGGCGCCCGGGGCGACCTTGACGCCGAGGAAAACCGAACGCTTGCCGTCGAAAGACACACTGGAGTCGTAGTTGTCGGCGCCCAGCACCACATTGGCCACGTCGGACAGGCGCACCAGCGCGCCGTTCTCCTGCTTTATCACCAGCTTCTTGAATTCATCCACCGAGTGCAGCTCGGTGCCGGCGTTCAGGTTGACGCTGACCATCTGGCCCTTGGTCGCGCCCAGCGTCGTCAAATAGTTGTTGCTGGCCAGCGCGGCGTAGACTTCGTTGGCGGTGACGTTGTGGGCGGCCAGCCGGGTGGAGTCCAGCCAGGCTCTCAGCGCGAACTGGCGGTCGCCCAGCATCTGGGTTTTCTGCACGCCTTCGATGGAGTCCAGCTTGGGTTTGACCACGCGCAGCAGGTAGTCGGTGATGCGGTTGCCCGGCAGCTCGTCGCTGTAAAAACCCAGATACATCGCATCGGTGGTCTGGCCTATCTGCACGTTCAGCGTAGGCTGCTGCGCTTGCTGCGGCAGCTGGTTCTTCATCGACTGGACCTGGGTGTTGATTTCGGTCAGCGCTTTGTTGGGATCGTAGTTCAGCCGCAGCGTGGCGACGATGGTGGACATGCCGCTGGAGCTGGTGGACGAGATGTAGTCCACGCCTTGGGCCTGGGCGACGGCGCTTTCCAGCGGCTGGGTGATGAAGCCAGCCACCGTGTCGGCGCTGGCGCCGTAATAGGCGGTGCTGATGGTGACGATCGCATTCTCGGTCTTTGGATATTCGCTGACTTTCAGCGAGGAGAACGCATGCAGCCCAAGCACCAGGATCAATAGATTGAGGGTAATGGCCAGCACTGGCCGGCGGATGAAGATGTCGGTGAATTTCATCTGGCCGTCCTTATTGTTCCTGCGGAGCCGGATTGGCTTCGCTGGCGGGCTGGACTTGGTTGTCGACGATCAGCGCGGTGCCGTTCTTGAGCTTGAGCTGGCCGCTGGTCACCACCTGGTCGCCGGCCTGGATGCCTTTCAGGATGGCCACCTGGTCGCCGCGGGTGGGGCCCGTGGTGACAAACACCTGCTCGGCCACCGGCAGCGTCTTGCCGTCTTCGCCGGCCTTGGTTCCCGGCTTGACGATGAAGGCCGTGGCGCCGTAGGCGTTGTAGGACAGCGCGGCCTGGGGCAGGGTCAGGTGGCTCTGGCGGGCGCCGGCATCGATGCGGATATTGGCGTACATGCCGGGCAGCAACTTCTGCTGGTGGTTGGCGAGCTGGGCCTCCACCCGCACCGAGCGGGTGGCATCGTCCACCTTGGGGCTGATGGAGGTGATCTTGCCGCCAAACCACTGCCCGGCGCGCGCGTTGGTTTCCACGTTCACGGTCTGGCCCGGCGAGAGTTGGCTTAGCTGCTCTTGCGGCACGCTGAAATCGACGAATAGCGGGTCCAGCGCCTGCAGTGTGACGATGGCGTCGCCAGGCTTCAGGTATTGGCCCGGATTGACGGTGCGTATGCCTAGTTTGCCGGCGAAGGCCGCGCGTATCGTTTTCTTGTCCACCAGCGCCTGTTGCTGCCGGGCCAGCGCCTGCTTGCTTTTCAGATCAGCCGCCGACGCATCCAGCGTGGCTTTGGGGATGGCCTTGATCTCGTATTGGGTGCGGTCGCGGTCGTAGGCTGTCTTCGCCAGCTCGGCGGCGGCCTTGTGGGATTGCAGCAGCGCGATGTCGTCGGTGTCGTTCAGCTCCAGCAGCACTTGTCCGGCTTTCACCTCATCGCCGGACTTGAAGCGCACCTGGCGGATCAGGCCCGCCACTTCGGTGGTGACGTCCACGCCCTGGGCGGCGCGGATGCTGCCCACCGCCTGGATTTGCGGCTGCCAGGTCTGGTAGCCGGCTCGGGCCGTGCTGACCGTGGCCGGTTGCGACGACATCTCGCCGACGAATTTGGCGATCATATAACCCTTGAGAAAATTGAATCCGACCAGCGCGCCGAACAGCAGCGCCAGACAGATCAGCATCACGATCATCCGCTTCCGCAGAGGGCGCGGAGTCGGCAGGGTGGTTGTGGTCATCGGGTATTCTCCTGTTGCGGCGGTGCGGCCGGTTTTTCGGTTTCGTCCTGACGCCAGCCTCCGCCCAGCGCCTGGAACAGCGCGGCGGTGTCGGCGTAGCGCGCGGCCCGGGCCTGGGCCAGCGCGATGGTGGTCTGCTGGTATTGGCGTTGGGCGTCCAGCAGCGACAGATAGCCGATCGCGCCCAGTCCGTATTGCTTGCGCGCGAGCTCAAGGGTGTCGCGGGCGGAGGACCAGGCCTGGGTTTGGGCGCGCAGGCCTGCCGCGTCGTTGTCCAGCGCGCGCAGCGCGTCGGCCACGTTCTGGAAAGCGGACAGCACGGTTTCGCGATATTGGGCCTCGGCCTGTTCGTATGCGGCTTCGGCGGCGCGCTTGCGCGAGCGCAGCTCGCCGCCGTGGAACAGCGGCTGGGCGAGCCCCGCGCCCAAGTTCCACACGGCGGCGGCCGGCGTGAACAGCTGCGATCCCGATCCCGCCTGGCTGCCGTAGCCCGCGGACAAGGTCAGCTGCGGATAGAGCGCGGCGGCGGCCACGCCCACCTGGGCGCTGGCCTGGCGCAGCAAAGCCTCCGAGGCCAGGATGTCGGGACGCCGGCGCGCCAGCTCGGACGGCACGCTGACGGGCAGGCTGTCCGGCAGCGTGAACATGTCCAGATGGAAAGCCGGGAGTCCGCCTTCTGAGGGCAGGCGTCCGGACAAAGCGGCCAGCCGATGCCGGGTTTGAGCCAGGGATTGGCGCAGCGGCGCCAGCGAAGCTTCGGTCTGCGCCAACTGGGTTTGCTGCGACAGCACGTCGGTGCGCGCCGCGCCGCCGGCTTCGAATTGCCGGCGCAGCACGTCCAGCTGGCTGGCCTGATCGGCCGCGATGCGCTCGGTGGCCTCGATCTGCGCCCGCAGCGAGGCTTCCTGCACGGCCGAGGTGACCAGGTTGGCGCTCAGCGCCAAATAGGCTGCGCGCAGCTGGAAGCCTTGGTAGTCCACGCTTGCCTGCAGTTTTTCCAATTCGCGGCGGGTTCCGCCGAACAGATCGAAGCGGTAGCTGACGTTGACCGAGGCGTTGTACAGGTTCAACGCGCTGGCGAAGTCGGGTTGGCCGAACGGAATGCCATTGATCTTCTGCCGCTGGGCGCCCAATTGGCCGTCCACCCTGGGCAGGGACTGGCCGCCGCGTTCTGATTGATAGATTTCACCCGCCTGGCGCAATGCCGCCTGCGCCGCGGCGATATTGGGGCTGCGCGCCATCGCGTCGCGGATCAAACCGTCCAGCGCGTCGCTGCGGAACAGCTTCCACCAGTCGGCGGGAATGTCCTCGTCAATGGAAAACCGCTGAGCCAGGCCTCCTTGGCCAGGGCTGTCCACAGTCTGCGCGGGCAGGGCCGTTTCGGTGTAGCGGTCGGCCTGCGGCATGGCGGGACGGCGGTATTCCGGACCGACGGCGCATGCCGACAGTGCGGCGGCGAGGGCCGCGGCGCAAATCAACCGCGGCGCGCGCGACGGGATCGTTCTGTCGGCGCGCGGCCGAAAACCTTCGATCATTCAGTCACCTCATGATGTTGCTATGCGTGAATCCGGCTTCCGCCGCAAACGCGGACGGGCGAGAAGGTTTGCCGGGGCAGGCCGCCGATCTGGTCCGGCCTTTCCTTCGAACCGGCGCCGGCCGGGCGATGGCTGATCGGCTGAAGGACAAACCGCGGGGGCGAAACAGGGATGGATTTCCGCTTCCGGCGAAATCCCGCAGGCAAAACCGATTCGACGGCCGGCATGGTTTCGATCGTTCGAAACGCCACCTCCCGGCATGCGGCTGAATATATCCCGGCTTTGTTTTTTCACTCCGGGCGATGGGAAGCGCGGCGGATGGAGGCGAAATATCGCGCATTCGCATTTGATTCCCCGGTTTCGCCTATCCGGATGGCTGGGGTTGCCGCTTTGCTATAGTCGCCGGCAATCGATCCATCGTGCCTATTGCGTCAATAAAACCCATGCGCGTGGCAAGTGGTCCGAATGGATCGATGCCGGCCGAGCCCGGTTTTATCGGGAAAACGGCTGTGACAATTTGTCGCCATCGCTGCGATGCGAACGCTGAGCGCGCTTCGCATTCCTGAACATTGGGGTGTCCGTCGAAATGGCTGAGATTGAAAAGTTCAATAATGAACATTTGCAGGAGTTGGCCCAGTCCTATTTGCAGGCCGCGATCGCGGAATCGGCGGAGGCGGCGGCAGGCTCCTCGGCTTCATTCGATATCGCCGCGCCATTCGGCGAGTTGGGCCTGGATTCCTTTCGCATCCTGAAAGTCATCAAAAGGCTGGAGTGCGATTTCGGCACCTTGCCGAAAACCCTGCTGTTCGAGCACTTCAATATCGAATTGCTGGCCGCTTATTTCGTCAGCCAGCACGCGGCGGCGCTGGCAGAAAAATGCGGCGGTTCCGCCGCCGCGCCGCCTGCCGCTGTGAGCGCCGCCCCGGCCGGAGGCGCAGCGGCGCTGGCGATGCCGGCCGACAGCATACGCATGCTGGAAAAGAATCTGTCCGCGCATCCGGAATTGCAGGCGCGGATGGAAAAGCTGTTCGCCGTGCACAAGAACGAAGGCAGCGTCTCCCGCGGCACCCGCAACATCGCCCCCAATCTGTTCATCGGCGAGGCCCGCCGCGGCTACTTTCATTACGGCCGCTACAAGGACCTGGTGATGGCCTACGCCTACACCGGCCCGGCGGAGCATTTCGCGGATCTCGCCGCCGAATTCCATCGCTACTGCGAGCCGCGCGGCTACCAGCTGAACATGCTGACCGACGCGCCGGTGGAGACGGTAGGCGGGACGGCGTTCTCCTCCACGCCCTTCGGCGTGGTGCAGCGGGTGCTGGACATCGGCTCGTTCACTTTGGAAGGCGGCGCGATGCGCCGGCTGCGTTACCAGGTATCCAAATTCGAGAAAGCCGGCGAGGGCCGCACGGTCGAGTACCGCTGCGGAACGGACGCCAAGGTGGACGGCGAGATCGCCGCCGTCATCGACCGCTGGTGCGAAACCAAGCCCATGGTCAACCCGTTGATCCGCATCGTGCGCGAGGAAATCCTGGCGGGCAGCCTGGATGCGCAGCATCGCTTGTTCCTGACCTATCTGGACGGCGCGCTGCAAAACGTGATCCTGATCTCGGCGATGACCGCCGCCGAGCACAAGGGCTACTTGATGGATCTGGAGTTCTATCCGAAGGACATGCCGCTGGGCGGCCTGGAGTTCGCGATAGTCAACATCATCGGCGCGCTGGCGCAAGAAGGCTGCGACATGCTCAGCCTGGGCGGCACTTACGGCTGCCGGCTGGAAGGCAGCGGCAACGCCGATCCGGAGGTGGACCGCATCCTGGACGACCTGCACCGGCAAGGCATCTTCAACGACGAAGGCAATCTGCAATTCAAGAACAAGTTCCGTCCGGAAAACCGCACTATCTATCTGAGCCGCCCGGCCGGCAGCGGCCGCGCCGACAATATTATCGACATCATCCTGATGATCGCAGATCCGGAACGGGCCCAGACCCCGGACGACGAGAATCACAACCTGTCCGCGTCCGGCGCAAGCGCGGCGGCGGTCCCTCCTGTCATTCAGCCCGCAGCAGCGAAGGTCGCGGCGGCGGCCGGCATAGCGCCGCCGGGCGCGGCGCCGTTGAATGGCGAGCGCGTCCGCGCGCTGGAGGCTTGCGGCTTCAATCCGCACAATCTGGCGGCGGCGCAGGTGGAGTTCGATCTGCGGACCGATTCATGGGCGCAGCTGGAAACGCCGGCGGTGAGCCGCCGCATCGACTATCTGCGCGCCAAATTGCAGCAGCCGGCCAATATCGAAGCCGAACTGAAGCGGCTGCTGGGCTTCGAATATTGTTTGCCGGCCGAGTCCGGCCGCGTCGCGGAGAGCTTGTTGTGCAAAGCCTGGCCGAAACGCGGCCGCGTGCTGGAGAACCTGCTGTTTCCGTCCGGGCTGTTCCATCAGATAGATCAGGGCTACGAACCTTGCGAGCTGCCCCATCCGGCGGCGCTGCAGCCGGACGCGGACGAGCCGTTCAAGGGCAATCTCGATTGGGACGCGCTGCGCGTGCAGGCGGCTGACCATGCCGGGGAAATTGCCTTCGTCTGCGTGGAGGTGTGCAACAACGCCTGCGGCGGCCAACCGGCCGCGCTGTCGCACTTGAAGAGGGTCAAGGAGCTGTTGTCGGCGCATGGCATCGCGCTGGTGATCGACGCCACGCGGGTGTTGGAGAACGCGCTATTGCTGATTCGGCGCGAACCCGGCCAGGCCGGGCGCGACATCTGGGAGCTGGCGCGCGAAATACTGGACTGCGCCGACGTCGTCACCGCCTCGCTGGCCAAGGATT
This sequence comes from Chromobacterium indicum, assembly GCF_039708975.1. Classification (NCBI taxonomy): domain Bacteria; kingdom Pseudomonadati; phylum Pseudomonadota; class Betaproteobacteria; order Neisseriales; family Chromobacteriaceae; genus Chromobacterium; species Chromobacterium indicum. The sequence goes on along the minus strand of NZ_JAYFSJ010000007.1, from coordinate 72,284 downwards.
TCGGCGTCAACCGCGGCGGTGTGGTCGCAGTGAGGGACGCCGGCCTGTTCCGGCAATTGCAGGAGCAGCAGCGGCGCGACGGAGGCGGACTGGATGTGCTCGACAAAAAACTGGTCGGGCTTGCGTTGGCGGAAAGCGATTGGGCATCCGCTCAGGCCGCGCGCCGGGTGGAGTCGTCGGAAAAACTGTGGCAGGCGCTGAAAAACGCCGGCGCGCCGGTCATGTCGCCGGCCGGTGGCCATTGCGTGGTCGTCGATGTCGCGCGCATGCCGGAGTTTTCCGGCTTCGCCCATCCGCTGCCATCCTTTTTGGCGTGGCTGTATCTGAGCGCGAGCGTCCGCGCCGGCGCCCACAGCGCAGGCCTGCGGCAGAACGGGCCGCTGGGCGGCATGGCGCGGCTGGCGGTGCCTTTGGGACTGAAACCGGCGGAGGTCGATGAGCTGGCCGCGCGGTTGTCCCTGGCTTTCCGCGAGCGGGCGAATATCCCCGAGGTCGAGCCGGTGGGCGGCAAACAGGCCGCCGCCGGCGACATGCATGCCGAGCATGGCTTGATCCGCTACCACCGCTCCCAGCCAGGCGCGGAACCGGAGGCGGTTGCGCCCGAAGCGCGAGGGGAGGCCACATCGGCGATGGGGTCCGAACCGATCGCCACGCGCGCCGCGGGCGACATCGCCGTGGTGGGCATGGCCGGGCGCTATCCGCAGGCCGGCACGCTGGCCGAATTCTGGGACAATCTGCGCGAGGGCCGCGATTGCGTGACCGAGATGCCGGCAGAACGGCTGGCCCTGCGCGCCAGCCGCGTCTTCAACCGCGCTTACCGCGGCGGCTTCATCGACGGCATCGACCGTTTCGACTCGCTGTTCTTCAATATTTCGCCGCGCGAAGCGGAAATGCTCGACCCCCAGGAGCGGCTGTTCCTAGAGGTGGCCTGGGAGGCGGTGGAAGACGCCGGTTATTATCCGGAAATTCTCGGCGGGCCGGACGGCGGCCGCAAGGTGGGCGTCTTCGTCGGCGCGGTGTGGGCGATGTACCAGGTGGCGGGCGTGGAGGCCAAGCTGGCCGGCACCGAGGTCCACCCCAATTCCTTCCAGTGGAGCATCGCCAACCGCGTGTCCTACTGGATGAACCTGAACGGGCCCAGCCTGTCGGTGGACACTGCCTGCTCGTCCAGCCTGACCGCTCTGCATCTGGCTTGCGAGGCGATACGCAACGGCGATTGCGCCAGCGCCATCGTCGGCGGCGTCAATCTGGACGCGCACCAGCACAAATTCGACATCAACCAGGCTGGCGGCGCCTTGTCCCCCGACGGCGTATGCCGCACCTTCGGCGCCGGAGCCAACGGCTACGTGGCTGGCGAAGGGGTGGGCGCGCTGCTGCTCAAGCCGTTGGATCAGGCATTGCTCGACCGCGACCAGATCTACGGCGTGATCCGCGCCACCGCCGTCAACCACGGCGGCCGCTCCGGCGGCTACACCGTGCCCAATCCCAAAGCTCAGGGCGAGCTGATCGCCGAGACGCTGCGCCGCGCGCGCGTCGACGCGTCCTCCATCGGCTACATCGAGGCGCACGGCACCGGCACGGAGCTGGGCGATCCGGTGGAGATCGCCGGCCTCGGCCACGCCTTCGCCGGCCAGGCGGCCCAGACCTGCGCGATCGGCTCGGTGAAAACCAATATCGGCCATCTGGAGGCCGCCGCCGGCGTGGCCGGCGTCAGCAAGGCGCTGCTGCAGATCAAGCACCGCCAGCTCGCGCCGTCACTGCACGCCGAGACGTTGAACGCGCACATCGATTTCGCCGCGTCGCCGTTCCAGGTGCAACGCGAACTGGCGGCGTGGCTGCCAAAGGAGGGCGCGCCGCTGCGCGCCGGGATCAGCTCCTTCGGCGCGGGCGGGGCCAACGCCCACGTGGTGCTGGAGCAATATCGCGGCGAAGCCGCCCATCCGGACAGCGCCGGACAGCGCGTGTTTCCGCTGTCCGCCCGCAGCGAAGAGCAGCTGCGGCAGATGGCCGGGCGGCTGGCCGCGCACCTGCGCCGCGGCGATGCCGGGCTCAGCCTGTCCGACATCGCCTACACCTTGCAGCATGGCCGCAAGTCCTTTGACTACCGTTTGGCGGTGCTGGCGGACAGCGCGGCGTCCCTGGCGGACAAGCTGGAGGCCTTCGCCGCCGAGCGCGCCGATCCGGACGCGCTGAGCGGCAACGCGCGCAGCGCCGAGGGCGTCGCCCGCTTGTTGAACCGAAGGGAGACCGAACAACTGGTGGGCCTGCTGTCCGCAAGCCGGGACCCGCGCAAGCTGGCGCAATTGTGGCTGGAGGGCCTGCTGCCGGATTGCCGCGGCATGGAAAGCGAGGGACGCCGGGTATCGCTGCCGACCTATCCCTTCGCTGACAAGCGGCACTGGATTTCCTGCGGCGAATCCGCGGCGGCCGGCGCGCCGCAAGCCGCGCTGCATCCGCTGCTGGACAGCAACGAATCCACCTTCGAGCGCCAGCTTTTCCGCAAAACCTTCCGCGCCGGCGAGTACTTCCTCGCCGACCACGTGGTGTCCGGCATTCCCACCTTGCCCGGCACCGCTTATCTGGAGCTGGCGCGCAAAGCGGGCGAATTGGCCGCTGGCCGCCCGGTGGCGCGGCTGCGCAACGTCACCTGGGTCAGTCCGCTGGCGTTGGCGGATGGCGGCAGCCGCGAGGCTTTTGTCGAGCTGAAGCCCGACGGCGAGGCGGTAGCCTTCGAAGTGCGCGGCGGCGAGTCGCGCCAGCTGCACGCCCAGGGCCGTTTGTTCTACGCCGACGGCGGCGAATTGCCCGAGGAAAGGATAGATCTGGATGCCATCCGCGCCCGCTGCGGCCGGACGCTGGCCGCCGGCGAGGTGTACGCGGCCTTCGCCGCGGCCGGCATGGCTTACGGCCCCGGCTTCCGCGTGCTTTCCGAGGTGCGCTGCGGCGATGGCGAGGCGCTGGGCCGCTTGGAGCTGCCCGCCGTTTGCGCCGCCGATTTCGACAGCCTGCCGCTGCATCCCAGCTTGCTGGACGCGGCGATGCAGGCCGGCGTGGCGGCTTTGCTGGGCGCGTCCGGCGAGGCGAGGGTGCCGTACTCGCTGGGCGAGGTGGAGATGCGGGGCCCGCTGCCCCGCGTTTGCTACAGCCACGTGGTCTACGGCAGCCGGAGCGCGTCAGGCGTCGCGCGCGACGAGGTGGCCATCGTCGACGAGGAGGGGCGCGTGCTGCTGCGCATCCATGAAACCGTCGGCGTGCCCTTGGCCAATGTGCACGAAAAACCCGCTGCCCGGCCTGTTCCGGCTGAAGCGTTCGAGATGCTGCATTACGGCTGCGAGTGGCAGGCGTCGCCGCTGGACGCGGAACGCGCGGAGGCCGCTTCCGGCCGGCTGGTGCTGTTCGACACTGACCGGGCGCTGTTCGAGGCGTGCATCCGCCGCGGGTTGAAGGCCGCGCTGGTTCTGCGCGCCGACCGTTACGCCGAGTCCGGCGATCATGTCTACGAGGTGGACGCGTCCCGGCCGGAAGACATTGCCCGCGCGCTGGCCGCGCTGGCGGAGGCTGCTTGGCCGTTGGAAAGGATTTGCTACGCTTGGCCGGAGGCCGAGGCCGGCGATGAAAGCGGGTTGCGGCTGGCCTTGGACCGCGGCGTGCGCGGCATGCTGTCGCTGTGCCAGGCGCTGATCGAGCGCAAACCTGCCGTCGCGCAGCTGCTGTATCTGCATAGAGGCGATGGGACGCAGCCGCACAACGAGGCGATTCATGGTTTCGCCCGTTCGCTGGAGCTGGAAAACCCCAAGCTGTCCTGCAAGACGCTGCAATTGCCGGACGCGTTCGACGCCGATGAAATGCTGGCGGCGGCGATGGCGGAATTCAGCGCCGCCACGGCGGCGGACAAGGCGGTGCGTTATGCGGGCTGCGGCCGGCAGGCGCGCGTTTTGCGCCGCTTGTCGTTGGATGCGGCGGATGCCGGCCGCGCGGCATTGCGGCAGGGCGGCTCCTATCTGATCACCGGCGGCGCCGGCGGGCTGGGCCTGATCTTCGCCGGGCATTTGGCGGAGCGCTGCCGCGCCAAACTGACGCTGACAGGCCGCTCCGCGCCGACGCCCGAACTGGAAGCCATGCTGGAAGCGCTGCGCGCCAAGGGAGCCGAGGCGGCATACCTGCAGGCCGATGTGGCGACCGCGGACGGCGCGCGCGCGGCGGTCGAGGCTGCCCGGGCCCGATTCGGCCGGCTGGACGGCATCCTGCACGGCGCGGGCGTGCTGCGGGATTCTCTGATGCGAAAGAAGACGCGGGAGGACATGGACGCGGTGCTCGCGCCCAAGGTTTTGGGCGCCTTCCATCTGGATCGCGCCGTCGGTGATGGCGAGCTGGACTTCTTCGCGATGTTCTCTTCGCTGGCGGCGATAGGCGGCAATGCCGGCCAGTGTGATTACGCGTTTGCCAACCACTATCTGGATGCCTTCGCCGCCTGGCGCGACGCGCGGCGGCAGGCGGGCTTGCGCCAGGGGCGCAGCCTGAGCCTGAACTGGCCGTTGTGGGCCGAGGGCGGCATGCGGCTGGACGAGCAGACCGAGAAAATGTTCCGCCACAACCTGGGCATGGAGCCGCTGGCGACCCAGGATGGCTTGGCGGCCTTCGAAACGGCGCTGGCGTCGCCGCGCCATCAGGTGGCGGTGGTCAGCGGGATGCGCGACAAGCTGGAAAAAGCCTGGGGCCTGTCGCCGCGGGCGGCGGCGCCGATCCAGGCTGGCGGGGCCGAACCGGGCGGCGGCGCGCTGCGGGCGGCGGTCGCTGAGAAGCTGAAGTCGATCGTGACCGGGCTGTTGAAGCTGGGCGATGACGACTACTCGTCCGACGCCATGCTGCTGGACCTGGGGTTCGACTCCATCGGCCTGACCGCTTTCGCCAACGCGATCAACGAGGCGTATGGGTTGGAAGTCAACCCGGTGCTGTTCTTCGAGTATCCGACGCCGGCTGGGGTGGCGGACGCGCTGTGCGGCGAACACGCCGCCGCCGCGCGCCGCGTCCACGGCGGCGCGGCGGCGCCTTCGCAGCCGGGCCCGGCCACGCCTGCGGCGTTGCCGAGCGGCATCGACAAAGGTTGGCGCGCGCCCGCCGCGGCCAGGCCTGCCGACGGCAACCGCTTCGCCCGGCAACCCATCGCCATCGTTGGCATCGCCGGGGTGATGCCGCAGTCGGAAAACCTGCAAGCGTTCTGGGACAGCCTCAGCCGTGAGCGCAATCTGGTCACGGAAATCCCGCGCGACCGCTGGATCTGGGAGCATGTGCACGGCGAGCCGATCAGGGACGCCAACAAGTCCTACTCGCGCTGGGGCGGCTTCATGAAGGAGGTGGACAAGTTCGATCCGCTGTTCTTCGGCATCACCCCGCGCGAAGCCGAGATGATGGACCCGCAACAGCGCTTGCTGATACAGACCGTGTGGGCGGCGGTGGAGGATGCCGGCCATAAGATGTCCGATCTATCCGGCACCCGCACCGGTCTGTTCGTCGGCGCGTCCTCGCAGGATTACGTGGATGTGCTGGCCGACAGCGGCGCCTCGCTGGACGGCTATTCGGCCTCCGGTAACTCCCACTCCATCCTGGCCAACCGCATCTCCTTCCTGTTCAACCTGCGCGGACCGAGCGCGCCGCTGGACACCGCCTGCTCCAGCTCGCTGGTGGCCTTGCACCGGGCGATCGAGTCCATCCACACCGGCAGCAGCGAGATGGCCATCGTCGCGGGCGTGCAGGTGATGCTGACGCCCACCGCCCATATCTCGCTGAGCGCCGCCGGCATGCTGAGTCCGGAGGGCAAGTGCAAGACTTTCGACAAGTCCGCCGACGGCTATGTGCGCGGCGAGGGCGTGGGCGCGATGCTGATCAAGCCGCTGGACAAGGCGCTGGCCGACGGCGACCCGATCTACGCGGTGGTCAGATCCACATCGGAAAACCACGGCGGCCGGGTCAGCAATCTGACCGCGCCCAATCCCAAGGCGCAGATCGAACTGCTGACCGACGCCTACGAACAGGCCGGCATCGATCCCGCCACCGTCGGCTATATCGAGTGCCACGGCACCGGCACCAGCCTGGGCGATCCTATCGAGATCCAGGCGCTGAAGAAGTCCTTCGCCGATCTGTACGCGAAACACGGCCACGCGGCGCCGGCCGCGCCGCATTGCGGCTTGAGCTCGGTGAAAACCAATATCGGCCACCTGGAGCCGGCGGCCGGCATGGCGGGGCTGCTCAAGGCGCTGCTGGCGATGCGCAACCGGCAGATACCGGCGCTGCTGCATTTCGACGCGCTCAACCCCTACATCGACCTGGCCGGCAGTCCGTTCTACATCGTCGACAAGACCACGCCTTGGGCCGCGCCGCGGGATGCAAGCGGCGAGGCGCTGCCGCGGCGGGCAGGCGTCAGCGCTTTCGGCTGGGGGGGCGCCAATGCCCACGTGGTGCTGGAAGAGCACGTTCCGTCTGCGCGCCGTCCGGCGGCGGCGGGCGCGCAATTGCTGGTGCTGTCGGCCAAGAACGATGAGCGGTTGCGCGCTGGCGCGGCGAATCTGGCCGCCTACCTGCGCCGCCACGATGTCGATCTGGCCGATCTGGCCTACACGCTGCAATTAGGCCGCGAAGAAATGGACGAACGGCTGGCGCTGGCCGCCGCGACCCGCGAGGAGTGGATCGCCGGCCTGGAGGCGTATGCGGGAGGGCGGGAGACCGAAGGCCTGCTAAGCGGCCGCGCGGCGCGCAAGCTGGCCGAAGAGGATGCGCTGCGTCCGGATGGCGGCGGCGACTTGCGCCGCCTGGCCGAAGCCTGGGTGGCGGGCCGCCGCGTCGAGTGGGCGGGGCTGCACGCCGGCGCGGATCGCCGCCGGCTGAATCTGCCCGGGTATCCGTTCGCCCGGGAACGCTATTGGATAGAGCCCGCCCCGGCCGAGCGCGGCGCGCCGGTATCGGTATTGCGCGGGGCGCAGGTGGGGCGCGTGCTGGCGCGTCCCGCATGGACGCCGCTTGCCGCGGCCGCCCGCAAAGCCGCGGGCGATTTCAGCCGCCGCGAGTTGTTGCTGTGTGGCCTGCCCGCGATCCATGCCGCCAGCCTGGCCGGCAAATTGGGGTGCGACGACGCTTCGCACGCGGCGATGCCGTCCGACACCGGCTTGGCCGAGCGCTACCGGGCAGTCGCCGTGGATTGCTTCGAAAGGCTGCAGCGCCTGCTGCGCGCCAAGCCGGCTGGGCGGGCATTGTTCCAGATCGCGGTAGCGGAAAGCGGAGACGGCGCGCTGCTGGCCGGCTTGGAGGGTCTGGTCCGCAGCGCCCGGCTGGAACATGGCGGCCTGGCGGCGCAACTGGTGCTGTTGGGCGATGCCTGCTCCGAGGCTGTTCTGGCCGAAAGGCTGAAGCTGGCGGCCGCCGCGCCGGACGAAGCCGTGCTGCGTTTCTCCGGCCGCGAAGCCAGCGTCAAGCGCTGGCATGAGGCGGATGCGCCGGAGAAGGCCGCGCCGGCCTTGCGCGCTGGCGGCGTCTACCTGATCACCGGCGGTTTGGGCGGCCTGGGGCGCATCTTCGCCCGAGACATTCTGGCGCGGGCCGCGGACGCCATCGTGGTGCTGACCGGCCGCGGCGGCGCGGATGACGAGCGGCTGGCCGAGCTGAAGCGCCTGGCCGCGGACGCTTCCGCCCAGCCGGCGCGCCTGGCCTACCTGCGGATGGACCCGGCGGACCCGGCCCAGGTCGAGGCCGCCATCGCGGAAACGCTGAGCCGCTTCGGCGCGCTCAATGGCGTGATCCACAGCGCGGGCATGACCCGGGACAGCTTGATCGCCGGCAAGACCCGAGCGGATTTCGAGCGGGTGCTGGCGCCCAAGGTGGACGGCGCGGCGAACCTGGACGCGGCGACCAGCGAGCTGGACCTGGATTTTCTGGCGCTGTTCTCGTCGGCAAGCGCCGTTTTCGGCAACGCCGGCCAGGCCGACTACGCGGCGGCCAACGGTTTCCTGGATCAATTCGCCCATTGGCGCAACGGACAGGCGGCGGCCGGCCTGCGCAGCGGGCTGACACTGTCGATCAACTGGCCGCTGTGGGAAGAGGGCGGCATGGGGCTGCCAGCCAAGGCCAGGGTCCGCATGCTGGAAGCGACCGGCATGTTGCCGATGCGCAGCGAAACCGGCCTGGCGGCCTGGCATGACTGCCTGGCGGCGGGAGGCGGGCAGACGCTGGTGATGGAGGGACAGACGCCGCGGCTGAGACGGCTGCTGTCCGGCAACGAGGCGGACGGGGCCCCGCGGCCGTCCGCGCCGGCGCGCAGCCTGGCCGCCGACAAGCTGCGGCAGCTGGTGCTCGCCGATTTGCGCGGTTTTCTTGCAAAGGAAGTCTGATATGTCGCATCCGTCCCGAATGAGCGCGCTCGACCGCCTGACCGGCCTGATCGAGACCACGTTGAAATTGCCGGCGGCGAAGGTGGACGCCGATGCGGCGCTGCCCGAGCTGGGCATCGACTCCATCATCATGATGGAGCTGATAGACGGCATCGCCCGCGAGTTCGGCCAGGCGTTGACGCCGGCCCAGTTCGCCGGCGTCGGCACGCTGCGCGAACTGGCGGCGCTGTTGGACGCCAGCGCTCCGCAGAGCGAGCCGGCTGCTACTCGGTCCGCGCCGCCCGACGCCGATTTGGCGGGCTTCGTCAACCGCCGCTACGGCATCCGCCTGGAGGGCGCGGATGGCGCATCGGCCGAAGCCGTCGCCGACGCGCTGGTTTCCGGGCATGCGGATGCGTTGATCCGCCATTACGGCTTGGCCGGAGAGGGACCCGTCCCGGCTTCGGCTGGCGGCGACATCGCGCTGGTGGGCCTGAGCTGCTTGTTGCCCGACGCGCCCGATGCCGGCGCGTTCTGGCGCAATCTGATGGCGGGCAAAAACAGCGTTCGCCAGGTGCCGGAGGACCGCTGGAGTTGGGAGGCGCATTACGCCGACGCGCCGGCGGCCGGCAAGACCCTGTCCAAATGGGGCGCGCTGGTGGACGGCGTCGATGGCTTCGACGCGGCTTTCTTCAACATTCCGCCGGCAGAGGCGCGGGCGATGGACCCCCAGTTGCGCCTGCTGCTGCAACAAGCCTACCGCGCGGTGGAGGACGCCGGGGTCGACATCCGCTCGCTGGCGGGCTCCCGCGCCGGGGTTTTCGTCGGCTACCAGTACTCGGAATACGAGCAGCTGCTGCGCGGCATGGATTTTGGCTCGCTGGCGGACGGCCCGGTGTTCACCTCGTCCAGCCCCACTTATTACCTGGCCAACCGCCTGTCGCACGCCTTCGATCTCCGCGGCCCCAGCGAGGCGATCAATGTCAATTGCGCGTCGTCGGCGGTGGCGATCAACCGCGCTTATTACTCGCTGCTCAACGGCGAGTGCGATCTGGCCATCGTCGGCGGCGTTTCGCTCAATCTGGGCGCGGGCGATTACGTGGCGTCCTCGCAGTATGGGCTGCTGTCGCCTGATGGCAGCAGCGGCGTGTTCGACGACGACGCCAGCGGCTTCACCCGGGGCGAGGGCGTGGGCGTGGTCGTGCTGAAGCGGCTGGCCGACGCGCGCCGCGACGGCGACCGCGCCTATTGCCTGATCAAGTCCTGCCATCAGAACCACCGCGGCGCGGCGCGCAGCCTGTCCGAGGTGAAGCACGAGTCCATTACCGCCGCGTTGGCCGATTGCTACCGCAAGGCCGGCGTGGAGCCGGACTCGGTGCGCTACATCGAGGTGGACGGCTATGCGCGCAAATGGGCCGACTCCTTCGAGTTCGAGGGCGTCAAGAACGCGCTGGGACAGGCCATGGCCGGCAAGCGCTGCGCGCTGGGCAGCGTCAAGGGCAATATCGGCAACGTGGAGGCCGCCAGCGGCGTGGTCAACGTGATCAAGCTGGCGCTGTCGCTGCGCCACGGCCGCTTCCCGGCCACCATTTCCATGCGCAAGCTCAGCAACTTCATCGATATCGCCAGCGAGGATCATCCGCTTTACATCGCCGACCGCGAAATCGTCCTGGACGATATCCGCGACGGCGACCAGCCGATCCGCGCCGGCGTCAATTCCTTCGCCGACAGCGGCAGCAATGTCCACATTCTGCTGGAGGAGTGCCTGGAAGGGGGCGAGCGCGCGGACGATGGCGGCGAGCAATTGTTCGTGCTGTCGGCCAGGACGCCGGAGCGGCTGGCGGCCTATCTGGACGCTTACCTTTCTTTCCTGGACGGGGAGGGCGCGCATGCCCGCCTGGCGGATCTGGCCTACACCTCGCAGTTGGGCCGCGAGCCGATGGACGCGCGGCTGGCGGTGGAGGCCGGCTCGATAGCCGAGCTGCGCGGCAAGCTGGCATCGGCGGCGGAGAACGGAGAGCTGTCCGGCTTGGAGGCGCGCGGCATCTACTACGCCGCTTCCGATGCCGAGCGGCGCAATCCGCTGGCTGGCCTGATCGGCGGCGACATCGCCGCCATGCAGCTGGAACAGGCTCGGGATGGCGGCCGATGGGGGCACGTAGCGCGGTTGTGGGTGCATGGGGTGGAGATGCCCTGGCGCGCCTTGTGGCGCGGCCGCGGCGTGCGGCCGGTGTCGGCGCCGGGCTATCCCTTCGCCGGGACGCGGCACTGGCTGGGCGAGGATGAGGACCGCGCTGCCGTTCCTGCGGCGCCGCGCGCGGCCAAGACCCAGGCTTCGGCGCCGGATGATTGCGCCGGGCTGGACGCCGCCGGACGCGCCATCGTGCTGCTGAGGCGCGAAGCTGCCGCGAAGCTGGACCTGGCCGTCGGCGACGTGGCGACCGACAGGCCGTTGATCGAGCTGGGGCTGGGTTCGGTGGACATCATGGAGATGATGCAGCGGGTGGACGCGGAGATGGGCGTGGCCCTGTCGCCGGCCGACATTTTCCGCTACCCGGGCATCGCGGCGTTGGCCAGCCGCATCGCCGCCCTCGCGGCGGAGCGCGAGCCGCGGACCGAGAACGGCGGCGAACGGCTGGTGCCGATGCGGACCGGCGGCGGTCGGGAGCCCATCGTCGCCTTGCCCGGAGCGGGCGGCGGCGCGCTGTCCCTGCAATTGCTAAGCCGCGAGTTGGGCGATAGCCAGCCGTTCTACTGCGTGGAGCCCGCCGGCGGCGCGTCCAGCGTGGAGGAGACGGCCGCGGCCAATATCCGCTTGCTGGACGGCGCCGGGCTGCAGGGGCCGTGCCGGCTGCTGGGTTATTCCAACGGCGGGGTGGTGGCCTATGAAATGGCGCGCCAGTTGCTGGCCATGGGGCGGCAGGTGTCGTCGGTGATTCTGCTCGACACCCTGCGTCCCGATCTGCGCGGCTACGGCATGGCGGCCATGATGGCCGACGTGTTCCGCCACTTCTCGCGCACATTGGGCGCGGAAATCTCCGTGGACGCCGGCGAGCTGGACGCGCTGCCGGCCGGAGAGCGCGGCGCCAGGCTGCACGTCCTGCTGGGCGAAAAGGGCATCCGGCTTCCATACGACGCTTTCCAGGCGACGTTCGACATCGCGGTGGCCAGCGAGGGGGCTTGCCGGGCCTACCGGCCGCAGCCGTTGCCGGACGGGGCGAGGCTGACGCTGATCCGGGCAGGCGGCGGCTTCGCCGGCGCGCCTGAGGACTATGGCTGGAGCGAGCTGGCGGCGGGGCGGTTCGGCGTGTTTGAGGTCGCCGCCGACCATTTTTCCATCGTGACCGATCCTGCGGCGGTGGCGGAGGCTGCCAAGCGCATGCTGCAGCGCGACGCGAAACCGGCCCGCAAGCCCGTCGCGCAGGGCGAACTGGCTGTCAGCGGCTAGGGAAGGCATCCATGAAACATGAAGAATTCGACGTCATCGTCGTCGGCTCCGGCGTATGCGGCGCCACCATCGCCCGGGAAATGAGCCGGCAGGGGCGCAAGGTGCTGATGCTGGAGAGGGGCGGCTCCGCGCCGGCCAGGGAAAGCCTGGCCGGCATCGCCGGCATCGCCGACGAAGTCCGGCTGGGCGAACGCAAGCTGGCCACGGTCAGGGCATTGACCACCGGCGGCTCCACTTCGATGTATTTCGCCGTCGCCAATATGCCGCCGCTGGAGTTGTTCCGCGCGCACGGCATCGAGTTGGCGGACGATCTGGAAGCGGTGCGCCGCGAGTTGCCGATCGCCGCGCTGCCGGACAGGCTGCTGACGGCCAAAGCGCGCCGGCTGCGGGCCAGCGCCATCGAGCTGGGGCATGACTGGCGCAAGAACGAGATGCTGATAGACGCGTCGCGCTGCGACTCCGGCTACCGCTACGAAGCCAAATGGAAGGCGCTGGATTATGTCGAGGACGCGCTGGCGGCTGGCGCGACGCTGATCCCGCGCGCCATGGTGGTGCGCGTGCTGCGGGAGGGCGGCCAGGCGATAGGCGTGGAATACCGGCGGCGCAAGGGCTTCGGCTCCGAGCTGCGGCAGGCCTACGCCGGGAAAGTGGTGCTGGCCGCCGGCGAGCTGGCCACACCGACAATGCTGCGGGACTGCGGCGTGGACGGCGTCGGCGCGCGCGGCTTCTTCTGCAACCCCGGTTACGGGGTTTACGGCCTGGTGCCGGGACTGGGAGGCGGCGAGGAGGGCTTCGTCGGCAGCATGAGCTGCCATCTGGACGACGGCATCGAGCTGGGCGACGCCAATGTGGCCCGCGTGCTGCACCGGCCGATGATGCTGGCGGCGCTGCGTTTCCGCCACCTGCTCTCCTACGGCGATTGCGTGGGCGTCGGCGTCAAGGTCAAGGATGGCCTGGGCGGCCGCCTGGAGGCGGATGGGCGCTTGCGCAAGGGTTTCGACCACCGGGACCAAGTCCGGCTGGACCGGGGGCGGCGCGAGGCGGTCCGCCTGCTGGAGCGGGCGGGCGCCAAGCATATTTTCGACGTCGGATTGCGCGCCGCTGGCCGCATCGGCGGTTTGATCCGCATCGGCGAGCACGTCGATGGCAAGCTGGAAACCTCGCTGCGCGGCCTGCATGTCTGCGACGGTTCCATCATTCCCGACGACATGCGCGGCACGCCGACGGTTTCGCTGATCTGCCTGGCGCGCCATCTGTCCCGGCATCTGCTGGCCGCGACCTGAGCGCGGCTTTCATCCACCAACCTTCGGAATCGAGCAATGACATCAAGCAATCAGATGGCGGCCGCCGCCCCGGTCCAGGCCAAGCCGCAACGGCGATGGCGCAAACGCCTGCTGCGGGCGGGGCTGGTCCTGCTGGCGCTGGCCGTGGCCGCCCATTTCGCCTGGGTGTACTCGGGCTCCAACCGCTGGGAGCCGTCGCGGGATCAGGACGGGGTCCAGGTGTGGACCTTGAAGACGCCGGGCAGCGGCCTGGTGCTGGTGAAGGCGCACGCCCGCGTCAAATCCAGCCTGTCAGGCATGGTGAAGCTGCTGGAGGACCTGAGCAGCTGCGCCGAGGCCTACTGCTACGACGGTTCGGTGATTGAGCGCCTGCCGACGACGCCGGACCGCTACGCCGCGTACGTGCAGTTCAAGTTCGACATGCCCTTGTTGAAAACCCGCCAGTACGTGCTGTTGCAGGAACACTGGCAGGACCCTGTCAGCAAGCGGCTGGAGCTCAACATCATCGCCGCGCCCAACCGCATCCCGCGCGACGAGTGCTGCGTGCGCATCGCCCATCTGAGCAACCACTGGACCATCACGCCGCAACCGGACGGCTGGCTGGACATCGAGTTCACCCAGGATACCGACGTAGGCGGATTGCCGTACCCGCTGGTCAATCCGGCGCTGATTGAAAGCACCTACCAGATTCTCCACGGCATGCAAGGGCTGATGAATATGGAGAAATATCGCAACGCGCGGGTCCCCGGCATCCGCGAACTGGACACCCCGAACACGTGAGGACGTAGATGAGCAAGCTCGAAAACACTTTGCCGCCGGCCGCGATGCCGGCTCCCGCCAAGCGCTTCTCCCGCCTGCGCCGGCTGGGCAAGGCGCTGATCTACGCGGTGCCGGCGCTGGCGCTGTTGTCCGTGCTGGGCAACTGGCTGTGGATGTTGTCCGGCTCCAATCGCTGGGAGCTGCAGTCCGACGCTGACGGCGTGCAGGTCTACACCATGAAGACCCCGGGCTCGTCGGCGCTGCGCGTGCGCGGCATCGCCACGATGAAGCAGTTCAGCCTCAGCAACCACATCGCGCCTTTCCTGGATGAAAGCATCCAGAACAACTGCGCCGAGTGGGTGCAAGGCTGCCTGGGCTACCGCATCGTCCAGCCATGGGACCCGCGCAGCGGGAGCATCGTCACCCTGTGGTCGGTGGAGCTGTTTACGCCGTTCACCCCGCGCGAAATGCTGCTGCTGGGCCAACTGAGGCAGGACCCGGCCACTGGCGTGGTGACGCTGGAGAACATCGCGGCGCCCAACAAGCTGCCGCCCAACGACAACCGGGTGCGGCTGGAGCACATGCACAACGTTTTCCGTTACACCCCGCAGCAGGACGGCGCGGTCAAGGTGGAGGTGTTGTACGACATGGATATGGGCGGTGGCTTTCCGCAATGGGCGCAGAACTTGATGGCGCCGATGGTGGTGAGGCAGATGCTGACCAAGGACATTCCCCGCCAACTGAATCAGGAGAAATACCGCAAGGCGAGGTTCGACTTCCTGGCCGACCCGACGCTGGCCAAGCATTGACGGCGGGAGGGGCGCGCCAAGGCGCGCCCGAGAGGGCGCTTGCGCGCCATTGTTATGACAAGTGATTGGAGTAGCGATGCGGGAAGAGGTCAAACCGGTGGTGGTGGTCAGCGGCGGCAGCCGCAGCCTGGGTCTGAAAATTTGCGAAAGCCTGCTGGCCGGCGGCTACCGGGTGGCGACATTCAGCCGCAACGACACGGCGGAGTTGAGCCGGCTGCGGGATAGCGCCGCCGGCGATTTCCATTGGGAGGCCGCCGACGTGACCGACGCGCCGGCGCTGTCCCGTTTCCTGGCGCGCGCGCGGGAGAGGCTGGGCCCGCTGCGCGGCCTGGTCAACAACGCCGGCGTCTACCACGAAGGGCTGTTGGCGATGAGCCGGCCGGACGACATCGCCCGTTTGCTGGAGGTGAACCTGGGCGGCGCGATCCGGCTGGCCCAGCTGTGCGCCAAGCAGATGATGGTGGGCGGCGGCGGGGCCATCGTCAACGTGTCCTCGGTGGCCGGCGTCCGCGGCTTCGAGGGCGTGGCGGCCTACAGCGCCACCAAGGCCGCGCTGGACGGGCTGACCCGCAGCCTGGCGCGGGAGCTGGGGCCGATGCGCATCCGCGTCAACGCGGTGGCGCCTGGGCTGATGGAGACGGAAATGGTGTCCGGCATGGTGGTAAGGCAAAAGGAGCAGCTCGTGCGGCAAACGCCGCTGGGCAGATTGACGACGGTGGACGACGCCGCCTCCGTCGTCCGGTTTCTGTTGTCGGACGAAGCGGGATTCGTCACGGGACAGACGCTGATCGTGGATGGCGGATTGACGACTTGACGGGAGATATCCAGATGCAACACGACGTTAGACAAGTGATTGAAAAGACGCTGCGCCTGGTGGCGGAGGAAAACCTGCTGATCCTGCCGGCCTATGGCGACGACACCGAGCTGGTGGACGAGATGGGCTTCACCTCGGTGAGCATCGCCATGCTGCTGTTCCGGGTGGAGATGGAGCTGGGCGTGGACCCGTTCCTGGACGAAAACGTGCGCATCACCGACATCCGCACCGTCGGCGATCTCTGTCGCGTTTACTCGGACTGTCTGGCGGCACAAGCGTAACCCGGCGGTCGCGCACCGCCCGTTTTCTCGAGAGATGAAGAGCACATGAACAAGGCTAGAGATGTTGCGGTGATCGGCATGGCCGGTCGTTTTCCGGGCGCGGACAATGTGTCCGAACTGTGGGCCAAGCTGTGCGTGGGGCATCAAGGCATCCGCGACCTGTCGGACGAGTCTCTGCGCCGCGCAGGCGTGAGCGAGGCCGAGCTGGCCGACCCTAGCTATGTGAAGGCATGCGCGCCGCTCGCCGACGCGGACCGCTTCGACCCGGGCTTCTTCAAGATCGCCCCGCGGGAGGCGGAGCTGATGGATCCGCAGGTCCGGCTGCTGTTGCAATGCGCGTGGGAGACGCTGGAAGACGCGGGCTACGCCGGGCCGGGGCCGCAGAATGTCGGCGTGTTCGCAGGCGCCGGCGGCGTGGTCACCAGCTATTTCGCCAACTTCGTCAATCTGCATGATCGCATCGAGAAAATTTCGGCGGGCGCGACCCATATCTGCAACGACAAGGACTTCCTCTCCACCTATCTCTCGTACAAGCTCAATCTGACCGGGCCGAGCATGACGGTGCAGACCGCCTGCTCGACTTCGCTGGTGGCGGTGCACCAGGCGCGGATGAGCCTGCTCAACGGCGAGTGTTCGATGGCGCTGGCCGGCGGCGTCAGCGTGCGGGTGCCGCTGGAGCACGGCTACCGCTACCGCGAGGGCTATATCTTCTCGAAAACCGGGCGCATCCGAGCTTTCGACGCCGACGCCGACGGCGTGGTGTTCGGCAGCGGCCTGGGGCTGGTGTTGCTCAAGCGGCTGGACGAAGCGGTGCGCGACGGCGACCACATCTACGCGGTGATCAAGGGCTCGGCGATCGGCAACGACGGCAAGGCCAAGATGAGCTACGCCGCCAGCAGCGCCAGCGGGCAGATATCCTGCATCCGCGCCGCGCTGGACAACGCCGGGGTGAGCGCCGACAGCATAGGCCTGGTGGAAACTCACGGCACCGGCACCGCGATGGGCGATCCGGAAGAGGTCAAGGCGCTGTCCAGCGCCTTCAAGCGAGATACCGAGCGCAAGGGCTATTGCGCGCTGGGCGCGGCGAAGGCCAATCTCGGCCATCTGGAAGCCGCCGCCGGCGTGGTCGGCCTGATCAAGGCTGCGCTGGCGGTCCAGCGTGGCGTGATCCCGCCGGTCGTCAACTACGCCAAGCCCAATCCGCGGATACGCTTCGAAAACACGCCGTTCTACGTCGACGCCGAGGCGCGAGGCTGGCCGAAGCAGGACGGGCCGCGCCGCGCCGCCGTCAACGGACTGGGCGTGGGCGGGACCAACGCCTTCGTGGTGCTGGAGCAGCATCAGCCGTCCCGGCGCGTCAGCAAGGCCGCGGGCCCGGTCGTGGCTCCCATCTCGGCGCGGACGGCGGAAAGCCTGCGCGCCTACGCGGGCAGGTTGGCTGATTTCCTCGAGCGCGAGAGCGCGGACCTGGGCGATCTGGCCTATACGCTGCAGACCGGCCGCCAGCACATGGCTTGCCGCGCGGCCTTCGTCGCGGACACCGTCGAGCAGCTGCGGGAGCAGTTGCAGGCCTATGCCGCCGGCCATGAGCCGCTGGCCGCCGCCGGCGCGCAAGGCGAGCTGGTCGCCGCCTGGATGGCGGGCGGCGACGTCGACTGGAGCGCCGCGCGCGGCAAAGGCAAGCGCCTGCGCGTCAGTCTGCCCACCTATGTTTTCGCCCGCGAGCGCTATTGGCTGGAGACCGAAGCCCGCGCCGATGCCGGCGCGCTGCTGCACCCGTTGCTGCACGCCAATACCTCGGATCTGGACGAGCATCGCTACAGCTCGCTGTTCAGCGGCGAAGAATTCTTCCTGCGCGACCACCAGGTGCGCGCGGAAGCGGGCGGCGAGGCCAGCCGGGTGTTGCCCGGCGTGGCCTATCTGGAAATGGCGCGCGCGGCGGCCGAGCGGACGGGCCTCGCCGCGGGCGGCTGGATCTTGCGCAACATCGCGTGGTTGAGGCCGGCCGTGGTCGACCAGCCGCGCCGAGTCAATATCGCGCTGCTGCCGGACGGCGGCGGCATCGCTTTCGAAGCCTATGGCGAAGATGACGCCGCGCACTGCCAGGGCCGGGCGGAGGCGGCCGCGGGAGAGCCGCCGGCCAAGCTGGACGTCGCGGAGCTGGAGGCTTCGCTGAATGGGGATGCGCGCGGCGCCGACGCGGTCTACGCAGCCTTCGATGCGATGGGGCTGGCCTATGGGCCGGCGCACCGGGCGGTACGCGCGCTGCGCCGCGGCGAGAACGCCGCGCTGGCGCGCTTGTCGCTGCCGGCGTCCGCGCGCGACGGCGCTGGCGAATTCCTGCTGCATCCCAGCTTGCTGGACGGCGCGCTGCAGGCCGCCTCCACGCTGCTGTTCGATCTGGACGCGCCGCCGAGCGCGCCCATCGTGCCGTTCGCGCTGGATTCCGTCCGCGTCTGGTCGGCCTGCCCGGCGGAGGAAACGCTGGCATGGGCGCGGCTGAACGAGTCGGGCAGCCTGGACATTGACCTGGCCGACGCCGACGGCAATGTCTGCATGTCGCTGCGCGGCTTCGCCGCCCGCGCGCTGGACGGCGGCCGCCAAGGCGCCTTGTTGGCGACGGAAGCCTGGGTCCGCCGCGAGGCCGGCGAAACGGCTTTTTCCGGGGATCGAATCGCGGTTCTGTGCGGCCTGCCGGATGTGGATGCCGACGCACTGGGTTGTGAAACCCTGGCGCTGCCGATGCCGGACGGCGACGCCGCCGAGCGCTACGCCAGCCTGTCCCTGGCTTGCTTCGACCTGCTGCGGCAACGCCTGGCCGGCAAGCCGGAGCAGGAAACGCTGCTGCAGTTCGTCTTGCCCGACGGCGACGAGCCGGGCCTGATGGCCGGCATGGCCGGCATGCTGAAGACCGCCGCGCTGGAAAATCCTTTGCTGCGCGGCCAATTGATTTTCACCGATCTCGCCGGCGGCGAGGCAGCGTTGGCGGCGCGGCTGGCAGCCGATGCCGGGTCGCCGGAGCAAACGCTGATCCGCCATGCGGGCGGCGAGCGCATGGCGGCCGTTTGGGAGGTCCTGAGCGACGCGCCGCAGGCCGGATCGACGGAAGCGCCGTTCAAGGCCGGCGGGGTTTACCTGATCACCGGCGGCCTGGGCGGCCTGGGCATGCTGTTCGCCCGTGAAATCGCCCGGCAGGCCGAAGGCGCGCGCATCGTGCTGACCGGCCGCGCGGACGAGGGCGAAGTGGCGGCGTCGACGGACAAGAGCCGCTTGCTGGCGGAGCTGGCCGAAGCTGGTTGCTCGGCGGAATACCGCCGAATGGACCCTGCCGACGCGGAGCGGACGAGGGAGGTGATCGCCGCCGTCGCTCGCGACTATGGCCGGCTCAACGGCGTGCTGCACAGCGCCGGCATGATAGACGATGGCTTCGTCCTGAAAAAAACGGATGAAAGCTTCCGCGCGGTGCTGGCGCCCAAGGTGGCCGGCGCCTTCAATCTGCATCGGGCGACGCTGGACCTGGATCTGGATTTTCTGGCGCTGTTCTCGTCGCTGACGTCCGCCCTCGGCAACCTGGGGCAGGCCGACTACGCGGCGGCCAACGGTTTCCTCGACCGTCTCGCCGCCTATCGCAACCAGCTGGTCGAGTCCGGCGTTTGCCGAGGACGCGCGCTGGCCATGCTGTGGCCCTTGTGGCGCGAGGGAGGCATGGCGGTATCCGGACAAGAAAGCCAGCGGCTGGCCGACGCCATGGGCATCCGGCCGATGGACTCGCAAACCGGCATGCGCCTGTTCGCCCAGGCGCTGGCCGGCGGTTTCAGCCAGGCGCTGGCGATGGAAGGCGACCTCGCCACCATGCGCCGCGTCTTGGGCGGACATGCCGCGCCTATGGAAACCGCAGCCGTCGCCCCGGACAGCGCGTCCGCGCCGGAGCTGGCGAGCCAGGCGGAAGCCTGGTTGTGCGGCCAACTGCGCGCATTGCTGAAGCTGGACAAGGTGGACCCGGCCGCGCCGCTGGACACTTATGGCATGGACTCCATCCTGGCGCTGGATCTGACTCGGCATCTGGAGAAGTCGTTCGGCCAGCTTCCCAAGACGCTGTTTTTCGAATATTTGAACCTGCGCGACCTGGCGGCCTACTTCGCCCGCGCCCATGCCGGCAGGCTGGCGCGGCTGCTGGGCGGCGAAGCGGCGGGCGAGTCCGCGGCCGCGCCCGTCGCCGAGCTTGCGTTTTCCAGTGCGCGCAGCCTGCGCGGGCAAGCCGCGCGCGCGCGCCGCGCAAGCCCTGAGCAACCCATCGCCATTGTCGGCCTCAGCGGACGCTATCCCGGCGCGCGCGATGTCGACGCGTTCTGGGAGGCCTTGCGCGAAGGGCGAGACTGCATCACCGAAGTGCCGCGCGAACGCTGGGACTGGCGCGAGTACTACAGCGAAGACAGAAGCAAGCCGGGCGCGCACTACAGCAAATGGGGCGGCTTCATCGAAGGCGTGGACGAGTTCGACGCGCGTTTCTTCAATATCGCGCCGCCGGAGGCGGACAAGATGGACCCGCAGGAGCGGCTGTTCCTCGAGCACGCTTGGATGGCGGTGGAGGACGCCGGCTATACCCGCGCGCGGCTGCGCGCGCCGGTAGGCGGCCAGCCGGGGCAGGTGGGCGTCTACGCCGGCGTGATGTACGGCGAATACCAGCTGCTGGGCGCCGAGTCCAGCCTGCTGGGCCAGCGCATGGGCTTCGCCAGCAATCCGGCCAGCATCGCCAACCGCGTATCCTATTTCCTCGACTTGCACGGCCCCAGCATGGTGGTGGACACCATGTGCTCGTCGTCGCTGACCGCCATTCACCTCGCCTGCCAGGATCTGCGGCTGGGCCGCACCGGCCTGGCCATCGCCGGCGGCGTCAACGTCACGATCCATCCTAACAAATATCTGATGCTGAGCGCCGGCCAGTTCATTTCCGGCGACGGCCATTGCCAGAGCTTCGGCGAGGGCGGCGACGGCTACATCCCGGGCGAAGGCGTCGGCGCGGTGGTGCTCAAGCGCCTGTCCGACGCCGAGCGCGACGGCGACCGCGTCTACGGCGTGATCCGCGGCAGCGCGCTCAGCCACGGCGGCAAGACCAATGGCTACACCGTGCCCAATCCGCAGGCCCAGGCCGCAGCGATACGCCAGGCGATGGAGGAGGCCGGCGTCGACGCCAGGAATATCGGCTACATCGAGGCGCACGGCACCGGCACCAAGCTGGGCGATCCGATCGAGATCGCCGCGCTGGCCAGGGCGTTCGGTGAAAGCGCAGAGGACGCCGGCTTCTGCCGGATCGGCTCGGTGAAATCCAATATCGGCCATTGCGAGGCGGCGGCCGGCATCGCCGGGCTGACCAAGGTGCTGCTGCAGATGCGGCATCGGAGCATCGCGCCGTCGCTGCATTCCAGCCGTCTGAATCCGCATATCGATTTCGAATCCACGCCTTTCGTCGTCAACCAGACGCTGCGCGCCTGGGACGCGCCGGAGGCGGGCGGCCGCGCGCTGCCGCGCATCGCGGGCATTTCCTCCTTCGGCGCGGGCGGATCCAACGCCCATTTGGTGGTGGAGGAGCATGTGGCCGCTGTCCGCGCGCCGACCGGGACCGTCCGCGCGCAGCCTGTGCCCTTGTCCGCCCGCACGGCCGAGCAGCTGCGGCGGAAGGCCGCCGATCTGTTGGCGATGCTGGACAAAGACACTGGCGGCGCCGATTTTCCGGCCATCGCGTCCACGCTGCGGCTCGGCCGCGAATCAATGGCAGAGCGCTTGGGCGTGTTGGCCGCCGACGCGGCCGAGTTGGCCGCCAAACTGCGCGCCTTTGTCGATCACAGCCGGCTGGAGGCCGGGGTGTTCCGCGGCCGCGCCGAGCCTGCGGCTGAGCCGCAGGCCGCGATGTCGCCGGAAATGGATGATGCCCAACGCGCGCGCGCGCTGGCGTTGTGGACTGCCGGCGCCGAAACCGACTGGCGCGCGCTGGAGCCCATGTCCCCGCCGCCTGTCAGCCTGCCGGCGTATCCGTTCGCGCGGCAACGCCATTGGGTGGATGTGCCCAAGGGCCGAGTCGTCGCGCGGGATGGCCATCCGCTGCTAGGGGAAAACCGTTCCGGCTTCGACGGGCCGCGCTATGTCTCGGCCTTTTCCGGCGGAGAGCCTTTCCTGGCCGGGGAGCCGGGACAGCGCGCCTTGGGCGCGGCCGCCTGCCTGGAAATGGCCCGCGCCGCGTTTGAAGCGGTGATGGGCGAGGGTAAAACGGAATGTCTGGAGCTGTCCGAGGTGGCCTGGGCTGTTCCCGGCGTCGCCGTTGAAGGCTGCGAGCTGGCCATTTCCCTGTTCGAGCGGAACGGCAACGCCGCCCGCTTCGAGATTCATCGCGCGGATGGGGACGAAGCCGTCCATTGCCAGGGCCGGCTGGCCTTCCGCCCCGCGGAACGAGCCGCGAGGCTGGATCTGGCCGCATTGCGCTCCGTCGCCGCAGGGCGTTTGCTGGCCTTGCCGCCGATGGAGGCCGGGAATGGCGACGCGTCGCGCATCGCCCGGCTGGATGGGGCCTTGCGGGCCGCCGCCGAATCGGCCGGGCTGGACATGCAGCCGGCCTGGCTGGACGGCGCGCGCTTTCCGGGCGAGGTTGAGCGGGCGACGCATGCTTGGCTGCGGCCGGCGCTGTCGGGGCGCGCTGGGTTCGACATCGATCTTTGCGACGACGACGGCGCGGTCCTGGCGCAGCTGAAAGGCCTGGCGCACCCGGACGGCCGCGAGGCCTTGGCGCCTGCGGTGGAAGCTGCTGTCGCCGCGGACGCGCCGCGCAAAGTGGCGCTCGCGCTGCCCTCAGGAGCTGTCGAGCCGGCGGCCAAGCCCGGCAAGCCCTTGGGCATCCAATTGGGCGAACCCGCCGCCGCGGAGCTGGCGTCCGGATCGATGTCGGCCGCGAAGCCGGCTGTCGCGCTGGGCGGCCCCGCCGCGCCGGCCGCGTCCTTGGCTCCGCCCGAGCCCTTGGTTGATTTGTACCGGCATGGCGACGGCGTATACGAGTTGAAAGTCGGCGCGCCTAACGCGCTGTCCGCCGATTGCGCCGCGCAATTGCGCGCCGCGCTGGACGCCGCGGCGGCCGATGCGGATGCGAAGGCGCTGATTTTGAGCGGTTCCGGGACGATGTTCCTGCAAGGCGGCGCCGACGCGCATGCCGAAGCGTTGAGGGCCGGCCTGTACCGGGCATTGCTGGACTTCCCGGTGCCGGTGATCGCCGCGATGCGAGGGGAAGCGCAGGGCGCGGGCTTCCTGCTCGGCGCGCTGTGCGATTTCATGGTCTGCGCCGAGGCGTCGAGCTACGGCTTCGTCGACGCCGAAGCCGGACTTGCTCCCGGCCATGCGCGCGGATTGCTCGAGGCCCGGTTCGGCCGTGCGCGCGCCGCGGATCTGCTGTATCTGGAGCCGCGCCAGAAGGGCGAGGCGCTGCGGCGCAAGGGCTGGAGCTGCCCAGTGCTGCCGGAGGCTGAAGTAGAGGCGCATGCGCGCCATCTGGCCGGCGATCTGGCCCGCAAACCGGCTCAAGCGCTGCGTTTGCTGAAGCGCCATCTGGCACGGCCTTTGGCCGAACCCGCGCTGGCGCTGGATGCCGCGACGCCCGCAGCGCGCAGGAAATGCGCGCCGGAAGCGCGCCTGCCGGCTGCCGATTTCGAATGCCTGCAATTGCGCGGCCATCCGGCCGGCGTGCTGGAGGCGTCCATCCGCGTGCTGGACGGCGGCATCGACATCCAGGCCTTGGCCGGCGAGCTGGCGAAGCTGGTCGATTTGATCAACGCCGACGACGATTGCCGCAGCCTGGCGCTGATGAGCGAGCATCCGGGCTTTCTGCCGCTGGGCGGCGCGGCGGAGGACGCCGCGGCCTCGCAGGCGCTGATGGCCGAGCTTGGCCGGCTGGAGAGGCCTGTGGTGGCAGCGCTGGACGCCGGTGCGCGCGGAGCCGCCTGGCTGGCCGCGCTCGGCGCGGATGTTTGCGTTTATCGAACCGACGGCTGCTATGCGATGGAAGGCCTGTTGAGCGACGCCGCGCAAGCGGCCTTGCGCCGTCATTTCGACGATGAGCCGGCCTACCGCCTGCTGCTGGACGGCGGCGAATACGCCGGCGCCGAGCTGCTTGGCCGTTTCGGCGCGACGCAGGTATGCGAGCCGGGCAAGGTCGCGCAAGGCGCGCTGGCGCTGGCGGCGAATCTGGCTGCGCTGACCCGCGAGGAGCTGAGCGCCTGGCGCGCGGCCGGCGCGCAGCCACCCCTGGCTTATGAGCCGGCGGGCGAAGACGAAGCGACAGTGCCCGGCCCGGTGGCGCTATCGTCAGGCGCGGTGAAGGCGGTCGCCCATACGAACGGCGTGCTGGAAGTGCGTCTGGAGGACCGAGCGGCCAAGAATATGTTCTCCGACGCGTTCAGCGGCGGGCTGCGGGAAGCGTTCGCCCACGTCGCGGCCAGCCGCGCCTACAAGGCGGTGGTGCTGACCGGCTACGACCAGTATTTCTCATCGGGCGGCACGCAGGAAACCTTGCTGGCGATACACGAGGGCAGCGTCCGTTTCAACGACAACCCGATTTTCCGGCTGCCGCTGGATTGCGAGATCCCGGTGATCGCCGCGATGCAGGGCCATGCTATAGGCGCAGGCTGGGCGCTGGGCATGTTCGCCGACTTCGCGCTGCTGGCCGAGGAGAGCCGTTACTACAGCCCTTACATGAGTTATGGCTTCACGCCCGGAGCCGGCGCGACCCTGGTATTCCCGCTGGAGGTTGGCCGCGATCTGGCGCTGGAATCGCTGATGACGGCCCGGGAGTATTCGGGCGCGGACCTGGCGCGCCGCGGCATGCCGCAACGGGCGCTGCCGCGCGGCGAGGTGTTGGCCGAGGCGCTGGCTCTGGCTGGCCGCATCGCGCGGCATCCGCGGTCGTTGCTGCTGGCGTGCAAGCGCCGTCGCTCCGGCCCCTTGCGCCGCGAGCTGGATGAGACCATCGTCCGGGAACTGGAAATGCACGAGCGCACCTTTGTCGGCCAGGCCGGCGCGCTGGCGCGGATTCAGGGCGGTTTCGGCGCGGGAGCGGCGGCGCCCAAAGCCGCCGGCGCGGCGGCCGCGTCCCGCGACGCGGGCAAGGTGGCCGAGCGTTTGCGCAGCCTGCTGGCCCAGGAACTGAGGATGGACGAAGCGGAGATCGTCGACGACGAGCCCTTCGTATCGCTGGGCCTGGATTCGATCACCGGTGTTACCTGGATACGACGGATCAACGAGGATTACGGCACCGACATCGAAGCCGTGCGCATCTACAGCTACCCGACATTGGCCCAGCTGGCGCGGCACGTGGCCGAAACGGCGCCGGTACGCGAAGCGGCGCAAGTCGCGGCCGAGGCCGCGCTGCAGCTTGCGCGGATAGCGCTGCGCTCCTGGCGCGGCTTGGCAAACAAGCCGGCTGGCCGCGGCGGCGACGCGATCGCCGTGGTGGGCATGGCCGGCCGCTTCGCCGGCGCCGACGACCTGGATGCGTTCTGGCGCAATCTCGCCGAAGGACGGGATTGCGTGGAGGAAGTGCCGGCGCGGCGCTGGGACGTGTCGCGCCATTACCAGCCGGGCGAAGCCGCTGCGGGCAAGACCTATAGCAAATGGATGGGCGCGCTGGACGGCCACGATTGCTTCGACCCGGCCTTCTTCAACCTGTCGCCGCGCGAGGCGCGCAGCATGGACCCGCAGCAGCGGGTGTTCCTGGAAACCTGCTGGCACGGCATCGAGCATGCAGGCTACGATCCGCGCAAGCTGTCCGGCAGCCGCTGCGGCGTTTTCGTCGGCTGCGCCGCCGGAGACTACCACCGCCTGTCCGAGCGCGAGCAGCTCAGCGGGCCGGGCTTCACCGGCGCATCGCCGGCCATCCTTGCCGCGCGCATCTCCTATCTGCTGGACCTGCGCGGACCTAGCATGGCGATAGACACCGCCTGCTCGTCGTCGCTGGTGGCCATCGCCAGCGCCTGCGACAGCCTGGTTTCCGGCGCCAGCGATCTTGCCTTGGCCGGCGGCGTCAACGTGCTGGCCGGGCCGGCCATGCATATCATGACCTCGCAGATGGGCATGCTGTCGCCCAGCGGCCGTTGCCGCGCCTTCGATGAGGCCGCCGACGGCATCGCCATCGGCGAAGGCGCCGGCGTGGTGGTGCTGAAACGGCTGGCCGACGCCGAACGCGACGGCGACCGCGTCTACGGCGTGGTGCAGGGCTGGGGCGTCAACCAGGACGGCAAGACCAACGGCATCACCGCGCCCAGCGCCGAGGCGCAGACGCGGCTGCAGCAAGACGTTTACCAGCGTTTCGGCATCGACCCGGCCAGCATCGGCCTGATCGAGGCGCACGGCACCGGCACGCCGCTGGGCGATCCGATCGAAGTGGCGGCGCTGAAAGATGCGTTCGCGCCGCATGTCCGGGCGCAAGGTTTCTGCGCGCTGGGCTCGGTGAAGAGCAATATCGGGCACTGCCTGTCCGCCGCCGGCATTTCCGGCTTTCTCAAGCTGTTGCTGGCGCTGAAGCACCGCCAGCTGCCGCCGGCCGCCAACTTCTCCAGCTTGAATCCGCATATTTCCCTGCAGGGTTCGCCTTTCTACGTCAACGACAAGCTGCGGGACTGGACGGCGCCGGAGGGCCAACCGCGCCGTGCCGCGATCAACGCCTTCGGCTTCAGCGGCACCAACGCCCACATCGTGCTGGCTGAGCATGCGCAGGCGGAAAACAGCCCCGGCTGGAACGGCGACGCGCTGCTGCCGCTATCGGCCCGCACGCCGGAACAATTGCGGGAGCAGGCGGGCCGGCTGCTGGCCTGGCTGGGCGGAAACACCGCCGATCTGGCCCGGCTTGCCGCCACGCTGCAGCTGGGCCGGGCCGAATTCAGCGAACGGCTGGCGCTGCTGGCTGGCTCCGCCGACGAGCTGGCGGCGGGTTTGCGCGCCTTCCTGGATGGCGACGACACGGCCGGCGGCCGCGCTTTGCGGGGCAAGGCGGGCGGCAAGGGCGCGCTGTCGAGCATGGGCGGCGACGCCGACTTCCAGGCGATGGCCGCCAAGTGGATGGCGCAGCGCGAGCTGGGCCGCCTGGCGGAGCTGTGGGCCAAGGGCGTGGCGCTGGACTGGTCGCGGCTGTATCCGGACGGCGCGCCGCGCAAACTGGGTTTGCCGCCGTATCCGTTCGCCCGCGAACGCTATTGGCTGGAAACGGAGCCGGCTCCGGCTGCCGCGGTTGTCGAACCGGTCCGCATGCCGGCGCCGACTCCCGCCAAAGTCGCGGCCGCGCCTGCGGCATCCGCGCCGGACCTGTTGCGCCGCCAGTTGCGGTCCAGCCTGGCCGAGGTGCTGATGATGCGGCCAGACGAGCTGGACGACAGCCGCTCCTTCACCGAGCTGGGCCTGGATTCCATCCTGGGCGTGGAGTGGATGAAGGCGATCAGCCGCGAGCACGGCGTCGCATTGTCGGCGACGCGCATTTACGATTACCCGAACCTGAAGGCGCTGGCCGCCTTCCTGCATCCGCAATTGGCGGCCGGCAGCGTTCCCGAGGCTATTGCCGCCCCTGCGCGCGCCGCAAACGCCGCCGCAACCGCCGCCGCGCCGGCGCGCGCCGATGCGGCCGGATTGCAACAGGAACTGAGGGCCAGCCTGGCCGAGGCGCTGCTGATGCAGCCGGGCGATATCGATGCCGGCCGCTCCTTCATGGAGCTGGGGCTGGACTCCATCATCGGCGTCGAGTGGGTGAAGGCGCTCAACAGCCGCTATGGCGTATCGTTGTCGGCGACGCGCATCTACGACTATCCGGACTTGAAGGCGCTGGCCATCTATCTTGCGGGACAGATGGGCGCGGCGGCCCCCGCCGGACACGCGCCGGCCGAGGCGGGGTTTACCTTCCGTCAGCGTCGCGACGATAGTTTGCGGGACCTGTATTTCCACAGCGCGGACTGCGAGGGGGACTTCGCCGCCACGGGCGAGTGCGAGGTGTCCTGGCGCGTCAGCCCGGAAAGCAATGTCTGCCTGCGCGAGCACGTGGTGTTCGGCGAACATCTGCTGCCCACCGACGCGTATATCGAACTGGTGCTCAGCGCCTTGCGCAGCCACTTCGACGCGCCCGCCGTCAGGCTGGAGCGAATCGCCATCGCCAATCCGCTGTTGGGGACGCCCGGCCGCGAGCGCCACGCGCGCATCGTTTTCCGCCGCAGCGGCGATGGCCTGCAGTTCTTCGTGCGCTCCGGCGACTCGCCGGATGCGGCCGGAGACCGACTGCACATGCAGGGCTTCATCGCGCCGGCCGAGACCGCGCCGATGCGGCTGGAGGACAACGGTTTCGCCGAATTGGCGACGCTCAACGCGGACGAAATTCCGACCAATGTCGGCGCCTGCTACGCGCCGCTGCGCTCGCTGGCATTCGGGGAAGAGGCGGCGCGCGGCGAGATCCGCGTCGCCGGCCACGGCTACCGTTTCCTGGCCAGCCCCTTCGCGCTGTACGGCGGCTTGTGCACGGTGATCAACCACGCGGGCCATCTGGCGGCGCGGCACTATGGCGCCAGCGACGACCAGTTTCTGCCGCACCGGATAGGCGCGGTGAGCGTGCCCGGGGCGCTGAACGACCGCGAATACCGCTGCCTGGCGCGGCTGCGCTCGCGCGCGTTCGACGCTTTCGAGTTCGATTTCGTCCTGATCGACGCGGCGGGCGAGACGGTGGCGTCGGTGGAGGCGATCAGCCTGCGGCGGGTATCGGCCCAAGCCTTGCGAGGCCGAGAGTCGCCATCGTCGCCGGCCGTTCCGGCGCAAACCGGATATGCGGAGAAAATCGCCGTCATCGGCATGTCCTGCCGTTACCCGGGCAGCCCGGACGCAGACGCGTTCTGGCGCAATCTGAGTCAGGGCGTGGACAGCATCAGCGAGATTCCGGACGAGCGCTGGGGCGAGCGCGCGGCCTGGTTCCATCCCGATCCGCGCCATCCGGGCACTTCTTATTCCAAATGGGCCGGCCTGCTGGACGGCATCGACCTGTTCGACCCGCTGTTCTTCGGCATCTCGCCGGCGGAGGCGGAGCTGATGGACCCGCAGCAGCGCATTTTCCTGGAGGAATGCTGGAAGACGATTGAAAGCGCCGGCTATGCGCCGGGCGCGATGTCGGGCGAGGGGTGCGGCGTCTATGTGGGCTGCGCGTCCGGCGATTATGGGCGCGTACTGCGCGACGTGGGCCGGGATGGAGCGGGCGCGGCCTTCATGGGTACGTCCAGCGCGATACTGGCGGCGCGGATTTCCTACTATCTGAACCTCAAGGGCGCGGCCATCGCGGTGGACACCGCCTGCTCGTCTTCGCTGGTGGCGGTGCACCTCGCCTGCGAAAGCATACGCAACGGCGAAAACGAGATGGCGCTGGCCGGCGGCATCAATCTGCTGACTACGCCGATAGGCCACGTGCTGACCTCCCAGGTGGGCATGCCGTCGAAGGACGGCCGCTGCGCGGCCTTCGACGCCGAGGCCGGCGGCATCGTGTTCTCCGAAGGCTGCGGCGTGCTGCTGCTGAAATCCCTGTCCCGGGCGCTGGCCGACAACGACGAGATACTCGGCGTGATCGAAGGCTCCGGCGTCAATCAGGACGGCAAGACCAACGGCATCACCGCGCCGAGCGCCAACGCGCAGGAAAGGCTGCTGCGCCAGGTGTACGGCCGTTTCGGCATCGATCCGCGCCGCATCGGCTACGTGGAGGCGCACGGCACGGCGACCCCGCTGGGCGACCCCATCGAAGTGGACGCGCTGAGCGCGGTGTTCCGCGCCGGCGGCGCGGGGGCGCAAGCCTGCGCGCTGGGCTCGGTGAAAAGCAATATCGGCCACGCCGGTTTCTCTGCCGGCGTAGCGGGCATGGTGAAGGCGCTGCTGTGCCTGCGCCACGGCAAGCTGGTGCCGTCGCTGCATTACCGGCAGCCGAACCCGCACATTGATTTCACAGCGTCGCCGTTCTACGTCAACACGGCCTGCCGCGATTGGGACAGCGACGTTCCGCGCGTGGCGGCGGTCAGCTCGTTCGGTTTCAGCGGCACCAACGCCCACGTGGTGATTTCGGAATATCCGCAGGCGGAACCGGTCGTGTCAGGCACGAACGGCAGCCATGCGGTGGTGCTGTCGGCGCGCGGTGATGAGCAGCTGAGGCAGCAGGCCGAGGCGCTGCTGGCCTGGCTTGCGGATGGCGAGGCCGATCTGGCCCGCGTGGCGCATACCTTGCAGACCGGCCGCGACGCGATGCCGCGCCGCGCCGGCTTCGTCGCCGCTTCGGCCGCGCAGTTGCGCGAACAGCTGGCCGCCTATCTGGCAGGGCGGCGCATGGATGGCGTCCACCTCAGTCCGGCCGCGCTGGACGAGGACACGCTAAGCCTGTTCACCGCCGACGAGGACATGCGCCGGCTGACCGGCGAGTGGCTGGCGCGGCGCAATCTGCCCAAGCTGCTTAGCCTTTGGGTGCGCGGCGTGGATCTGGATTGGAGCGCGCTGCATCGAGAAGGCGCGCCTCGGAAGCTGGCGCTGCCGACCTATCCCTTCGCCCGCGAAAGCCACTGGGTCCGTCCGGCGGCCAAAGCGGAGGCAAAGGGCGGCGCGCTGCATCCGCTGTTGCACCGCAACGCATCCAACTTGAACCAGCAGCGTTACCGCAGCCGCTTTCTGGGCGATGAGTCCTTCCTGGCAGACCATCGCGTCAACGGCAAGCCGGTGTTGCCGGCGGCTGCCTATCTGGAAATGGCGCGCGCGGCGCTGGCCGACGCTCTGCCGCCGGAGGAAAGCCATCTGCGGCTGAGCCTGGCGCACGTGGTGTGGTCGCAGCCGCTGGCGGCGGATGGCGCGGTTGACGTGATCGTCGATCTCACATCCGCCGATGACGGCGCGATTGCGTTCGAAGTCCGCAGCGAGGATGCGGACGGCCGGGAAACGCTGCATTGCCGCGGCATGGCCGAGGCGGAGGCGGAAACCCAGCCGCCGAGGCTGGACATGGCAAGCCTGCGCGCCGGCATGCGGCGCGGCGAATGGGGGCCGGACAAGCTGTATCCGCGCTTCTCCGCGATGGGCCTGGCCTACGGGCCGAGCTTTCAGGGCATCGCCGCGCTGCATCTGGGCGATGGCGAGGCCTTGGCCGAGCTGCGGCTGCCGGCCGGCGGCCCGGACTGCCCGTTGCCGCCCGGCATGCTGGACAGCGCGTTGCAAGGCGCCATCGCGCTGATCGCGGACACGGCGGGAGAGAACGGCGCATGGCTGCCGTACGCGCTGGAGTCGATGCGAGTGTTCAAGGACTGCGAACGCGGGATGTTCGCCTGGCTGCGCCGCGTTTCGGGCGGCGCGGAAGGACGGCTATTCAAGTGTGATATCGATATGTGCGACAGGGATGGCGTCGTGTGCGTGGAGATGCGCGGCTTCTCCGCCAGGCCGTTGGGCGGCGACGAACAGACCCGTGTCGCGGCCATCATCGCGCGCGTCCTCAACAACGAACTCTCCGCCGAGCAGGCGGTTGAACTGACTGGGTTGGACTTATGAAGCAAGAGCTGGAACGTATCTATCGCGCGCTGGCGAGCGGCGAACTCTCGCAGCAGGACGCCATGCTCCGAATCGCCACGCTTCGACGGACGGAGGGCGAGGCGCTCGCCACGCTGCTGGCTTCGCCGCAGTGGGAAGCGGCCGTCGCGCCGGACGGGGCTGGAGAGGGCGCGGGCGAGCGGCTGGTGCTGCTGCGCGGCTTCAGTCCCAAAGACGCCGAAGCGCTGTCTTCGCGACTGGCGCCGGCGACTTGCCGGATGCTGGATGGCGAGGGCTACGAAGCGCTGGCTTTGGGTGTTTTCGAGGCGCTGCGGGGCCTGATGCGGGCCCGTCCCCAGTCTCCCGCCCGCCTGCAGCTGGTTGTGGCCGGCGACGAGGCCGAATGGCTGATCGGCCTGGCCGGGATGTTCGAAACGGCCAGGCTGGAGAACCCGGCGGTCGCCGCCCAGCTGGTTCTGGTTTCCGCCGGCGTCGACGGGGCAGCTCTGGCGCGCGGGCTGCGCGCCGAATGGGGCGGATCGTCGGACGTCGCGGTCCGGCTGGATGGCTCCGGCAGACAGGCGCGCCGTTGGCGCGTCATCGACGAGGCGCCGACTGCGCCGGACGCGCTCCGGCAAGGCGGGGTTTATTTGATAGCGGGCGGCCTGGGCGGCTTGGGGCGGTTGTTCGCCCGCGAGATGCTGAGCCGCGGCGCGGATGCCGCGGTGGTGCTGGCCGGCCGTTCCGAGCCGGAGCAGGCCATGCTGGCCGAGCTGCAAGCCCTCGGGCGCGTGGAGTACGCGCGCGCCGATATTTCCAACGCGGCCGAGACGGACGCCTTGGTGGCGGACATTCTGGCCCGCCACGGCAGGCTGGACGGCGTGATCCATAGCTCCGGCCTGTTGCGGGATGAATTCATCCTGAAGAAGACAGTGGATTCCTTCCGCGCCGTGCTGGCGCCCAAGGTGGCCGGTTGCCGCAACCTGGACCGCGCCACCCGCGCGCTGCCGCTGGACTTTTTCGTCCTGTTCTCATCCATCGCCTCCTGGGCGGGCAATCTCGGCCAGGCCGACTACGCCGCGGCCAATGGCTTTCTCGAGCAGTTCGCGGTCTACCGCAACCGTCTGGCGGCTGTTGGAGAGCGCTGCGGCCGAGCGGCGGCCATCGCCTGGCCGCACTGGCTGGACGGCGGCATGCATGTGGACGCCGCGGATATGGACGCGCTGCGCAAGCGCACCGGCATGGGCTCATTGAGCGCGGAGGCCGGCATTCAGGCATGGCGCCGCTGCTTGTCGCAGCCGCAGGGCGCGCTGATGGCGATGCATGGCGATCCCGCGGCGATGCGCAAGGCGCTGGAGCCGCGCGAACAGGCCGCGCAGCCGATGGCGCGGACCTTGGCCGCGACGGCCGAGCCCGCCGATCTGGCCGCGCGCACGCGCGACTTTCTGCGTGGCGTCTTCGCCGGCGCGCTCAAGCTGCCGCCTGAGCGGATCGAGGGCAGGGCTGCGCTGGAAAAGTACGGCATCGATTCCATCCTGGCGATGAACGTGACCGGCGAATTGGAAAAAACCTTCGGCACCCTGGCCAAGACGCTGTTTTTCGAATACCGGACCCTGGACGAACTGGCCGACTATTTCCTGCAGGCGCAAAAGCCGGCCCTGCTGGCCTTGTTCGCAGCTGAGGTGCCTGCGCCCGAGGCATCCGCGCCCATCGCGCCGGCCGCAGTGCCCGCGATCGCGCGCCGCGGCCGGCCGCAGCGATCGGCCGCGCCAACCATTCCCGCGCCGGCGGCGAACGAACCCATCGCCATCGTCGGCCTCAGCGGCCGTTATCCCGAGGCATGGGACCTGGCCGCGTATTGGCGCAATCTGAGCGAAGGCCGCGATTGCATCGTCGAGGTGCCGGCCTCTCGCTGGGACTGGCGCGAGCATTACAGCGAAGACCGCGGCGAAGCCGGCCGCCATTACAGCAAATGGGGCGGTTTCATCGAAGGCGTGGACGAGTTCGATCCGCGCTTTTTCAATATTTCGCCCAAGGAAGCCGCCGGCATCGACCCGCAGGAGCGTCTGTTCCTGCAGCACGCCTGGCTGGCCGTCGAGGATGCCGGCCTGAGCCGAGCGGCCTTGCAAGCCGCGGCCGCGGACGGGCGGGCGGGGCAGGTCGGCGTTTACGCCGGCGTGATGTACGGCGAATACAATCTGTCCGGCAGCCTGGCGAGCATCGCCAACCGGACCTCGTACTTCCTTGATCTGCATGGCCCCAGCCTGACGCTGGACACCATGTGCTCGTCGTCGCTGACCGCCATCCATCTGGCTTGCCAGGACCTGAGGCAAGGCCGCACCGCGCTGGCGCTCGCCGGCGGCGTCAATGTCACGGTGCATCCCAACAAATACCTGATGCTGAGCGCCGGCCAGTTCATTTCCGGCGACGGCCATTGCCAGAGCTTCGGCGAGGGCGGCGACGGCTACATCCCGGGCGAGGGCGTCGGGGTGGCGGTGCTCAAGCGCCTGTCCGACGCGGAGCGCGACGGCAACCACATCTACGGTCTGATCCGCGGCAGCGCGCTCAACCACGGCGGCAAAACCAACGGCTACACGGTGCCGAATCCGCAGGCCCAGGCGGAAGTGATCCGCATGGCGCTGGCGGAGGCCGGCGTGGCCGCGCGCGACGTAGGCTACATAGAGGCGCACGGCACCGGCACCAAGCTGGGCGATCCGATCGAGATCGCCGCGTTGACCCGGGCCTTCCACGAGGGGCTGGCGCCGGACGAAAGACAGGCCGGCTTCTGCCGCATCGGCTCGGCCAAATCCAATATCGGCCATTGCGAATCGGCGGCCGGCATCGCCGGCGTCACCAAGGTCCTGTTGCAGATGAAGCACGGCGCGATCGCGCCGTCTTTGCATTCCAACCGGCTGAATCCGCATATCGATTTCGCGGCCACGCCCTTCGTCGTCAATCAGACGCTGAGCCCCTGGGCGCGCCCGGCGCGCGATGGACGGGTGCTGCCGCGCGTCGCCGGCGTGTCTTCCTTCGGCGCCGGGGGTTCCAACGCCCACCTGATCATCGAGGAGTACCGTCCGGCCAGCAGCCCGCAAACCGCGGCCGAATCAGCCTTCATTGCCCCCTTGTCGGCGCGCACGCCGGAGCATCTTCGCCAGCGCGCGGCCGATCTGCTGGACCGCTTGCGCGCAGGCGGCATCGGCATCCGGGGCTTGGCCCGGACGCTGCAGAGCGGCCGCGAGGCGATGGTCGAGCGCGCGGCCTTCGTCGCGGCCTCGGCCCAGGAACTGCAAGCGCAGCTGGAAGTTTTTGTCCGCGACGGCCGCGCCGCCTTCCAGGGCAGCGTCAAGTCGCGAGACATGCTGACGCTGGACGAGGCCGGCGCTGAATTGCGAGCCGAAGCCGAGCAGGCGATCGCCTCCGCAGACCTGAATAAGCTGGCGAAACTGTGGGCCGAAGGCCTGGACTGGGGCTGGGAGCGCTTGCGCGCGGACGGAGCGGGACTGGTCAGCCTTCCCGGTTACCCTTTCGCCCGCGAGCGTTACTGGCAGGCACCGGCGGCGATGCCATCCGTCCGCGCGGATCTCCATCCGTTGGCGCACGCCAATGTTTCCAGCCTGAGTGAGCAGGCGTATGAAACCCGTTTTTCCGGCGAAGAGCCTTTTCTTGAAGCCGTCGGCGGCTTCAAGCGGCTGCCGGCGCTGCTGATGCTGGAGATGGCGCGCTTCGCGTTGGACGCCGCTTCCGAAGCCAGATGCGGCTGGGCGCTGAGCGATGTCCGCTGGGGCGCGCCGGCGCAGGCGGGACGCGAACAGGCGTTGCGCGCCGTCTTGCTGGCACGGGACGACGAGCATGTCGATGTCGAGATCCATACCGGCGAGGCCGTGCATTGCCAGGTGCATGCCGAGCGGACAGATGAGCCGCTGGCCGAGCGGCATGATCTGAGCAGCCTGCGGGCAGGAATGCGGGCCGGAGCATCCGGCCTGTGGTCTACGGAGGGATGCCGGCTGGCGGCGCTGCCGTCAGGCGACGAAGGCGGCGAGTGGACGCTGAGTCCCCACGGCCTGCGGATGGCGGTTTCGTTGCTGGACGAGATGGCCGGCCTGCGCGGCGAACCGCTGTCGCTTGCCGAGTTGCGGCTGTCCGGAGCGCCTGGCAAAGCGGCTTGGTTATATCTGCGCCAGGCGGAGGCCGGCGTTTTCGATATCGATTTATGCGACGACGGCGGACAGGTCCTCGCCCGGCTGGCGGGCTTGCGCCGCCGCGCCGCCGAGCCCGAACTAGCAGTGCAGGCGGAGGAGCCGCGCGCGGACGAGCCGCCGCACCCCGCCGCCGCTATGGTTTCGGCCCCGCCGGCGAGCCGCGGCAAGCCCATCCTCGTCGCGCTCGCCGAGGCGGCGGAGCCTATCGCCGCGCCGCTAGCGGCCAAAGCGAGGCTGGCCCTGTCCGATGTTTCCGCTGCTGGCGCAGCAGGGGTAAGCGACCGGTTGCGCGACTTGGGCGATGGCATATTCCGTCTCGATGTGCCGGGCGGAAACCTGGCAGCCGGCTTGGCATCACTGGCCAGCGCGCTGGAGCAGGCCAGCCGGATGCCGTCGCTGAAGGCCTTGCTGCTGGCCGGCGGCGATGAAAGCTGGCGCGGCGGACGCGAAACCTGCGACGCGGCCATAGCATCCGGTCTGCCGCAAGCCGTCGCTTGCTTCCCGTTTCCGCTGATCGCCGCGCCTGCCGCCGGCGCTGTGGGCGCGGGCTGGCTGCTGTCTTTGCTGTGCGATTTCATGGTGTTGGCCGAGGATGCCGAGTACGGCTATGCCGATCCGGCCGCGAACCTGTTCCCGAGCGGAGCGGAAGACCGTCTGCTGCGCGCTCGGCTGGGCGAGGCGCTGGCCGAGGCCACGCTTTACCGCCGGGCTCTTGCAAGCGGCGCGGAGCTGGCGCGCATGGGTTTGGCGTGCCCGGTCTCGGCCCGGGGCGAAGCGGCGGAGCGCGCGCTGGCGTTGGCCCGCGATCTGGCGGACAAGCCAGCCGAGGCCTTGCGCCTGCTGAAAGCCCATCTGGGACGCAAGGTGGCGGCCCAGGCCGCCGAACTGGCGCCGGCCGGCCTGCCGGAAGCGGCGGCCAGCCAGACGGAGGATGAGGGCTTGCGGCAAGGCGCGTTGCTGGTGGCGCCCGCCGCTGCAGGCAAGAAGTGGAGCCCCGCCGCGATGGCTGCGGAGCTGCGCGCCGCCTATGCCCGGGCGGATTTGTTGCCGGCTTGCCGCTCCATCGTGCTGTCCGGCTTGCCGGCCGGACTGGCCGGCGATGCCGGGCAATGGCCGGCGGCCGAGGCGGAAGTGTTGCGCGACGCCTTGCGCGCCAGCCCCTTGCCCTTGATCGCCGCCTGCGATGGCGACGCGACCGGGCTGGCTTGGTGGCTGTGCCTGTGGTGCGACGCCGCGGTGTTTGTCGACCAAGGGCGCTACGGTTTCGCGGGCCTGGCTTCCGCGCCGGCGTTGGAGGACGAAGCCGCGCGCTTGGCCGCTCTGCGGCTGGGCGGCAAGGCGGCGCGCGAATTGAGCCTGGATGCGGACAACCGAACCGGTTTGTCGCTGGGGCAGCTGTGCGGCGCGGCGGAGATCGCCGATGCCGCCGGCGCGTTGCCGCGCGCCTTGGCGCTCGCCTCTCAATGGCGGAGCTGGCCGCGCGGCTTGGCGCGGGATTGGAAGGCGCGCCGCAACGCGGAGTTGAGCGCCTTGCCGCCGGTTGATCCGGCCGATGCCGCGCCGTCGCAAGCCGAATCTTTCGATTTGGATTTCGGTCCGGTAAGTCTGGACATCCGCCCCGACGGCGTGGCGCTGGTGGCCATGCGCGAGCGCGAGGCGAAAAACATGTTCACCCCGGCGCTGGTTGACGGATTGAAACGGGCGTTCGCCCACGCCGCCTCCGCGCCCGCTTGCCGGATCGTGGTGCTTACCGGCCATGACGGCTACTTCGCCACCGGCGGCACCCGTGAAACCCTGCAGGCTATTCAGAAGGGCCAAGCGCAGTTCACCGACGAAATGGCCTTCCAGCTGGCCCTGGCATGCCCGCTGCCGGTGCTGTCGGCGATGCAGGGCCACGCGATAGGCGGCGGCTGGGCGTTCGGCATGTTCGCCGATCTGGCCTGGGCTGCGGAAGAGGCCCGCTATTTCAACCCTTACATGTCCTACGGCTTCACGCCGGGAGCCGGCTCCACCCTGATATTCCCGGAACGGCTGGGCCTGGATCTGGCGCGGGAAACGTTGCTGACGGCGCGCGAGCAGTCCGGCGCCGATCTGGCCGGCCGCGGCTTGCCCGCGCTGCCGCGCCGCGCCTTGCTGGACGCCGCGCTGGAGCGGGCCGCCCGCATCGCCGGCCAACCGCGCGAGCGCCTGATCCGGCTAAAACGCCTGCTGGCGCAACCGCTGCTGGTCGCCCGCGACGAGGCTTATCGCCTAGAGGTGGCCATGCATCAAGCCACTTTCGTGCGCAACGACGACACCTTGCGGCGGATAGAAAGCCGCTTCGGCGGAGAATCGCCGCAAGAAGTTCGCCCGGCCAGTGCGCCTACGGCAGGCGCGGCGGACATCGTCGACGCCATGAGGAGGCTGCTGGCGCAGGAGCTGTTGCTGCGGGAAGCCGAAATCGACGACGACGCGCCGTTCATCGAGCTGGGGCTGGATTCCATCACCGGCGTCACCTGGATACGGAAGATCAATGCCCGGTTCGGCACCGATATCGAAGCCACCCGCGTTTACAGCCACCCGACCCTGGCCGCTTTGGCCGGCCACCTTGCGGAGCTGCTCGCCGGCCGCGAGTCGAGTGGCGCGGCAACGGCTGTGGCCGTCAGTTCCGGCGATTCAGGCGATGTGGCGGCGACGCTGCGCGAGCTGCTGGCGCGGGAGCTGCATCTGGGCTTGGACGAAATAGACGACGAGACCCCGTTCATCGAGCTGGGGCTGGACTCCATCACCGGCGTCACCTGGGTGCGCAAGATCAACGAGCGCTACGGTGTGGATATCGAGGCCACCCGCGTCTACAGCCACCCGACGCTGGCCGAGATGGCCAGACTGGTGGCCGAAGCCATGCCGGGGCCGGTCCGGGACGAGGCTTTGCGGATGCCGGCCCCGACTACCGGGCAAAAGCCGGCGGCGCCGAAGCCTGAGGCCGCGCCGACGCTGGCGTCCTGGCGCAAACCGGGCCGCGGCAAGGCTGCCGCCAAAGGCAGGCCTGCGCCGGAAGCCATCGCCGTGATCGGCATGGCCGGCCAATTTCCCAAGGCCGGTGACGTGGACGCGTTCTGGCGCAATATCGCGGAAGGCCGCGATTGCGTCGCCGCGGTGCCGGCGGAACGCTGGAGCCTGGCCGAATACTACCGGGAAGGCGCGCCGACGCCCGGCAAGACCAATAGCCGCTGGCTGGGCGCATTGGACGGATACGACTGCTTCGATCCGCTGTTCTTCAGCATCTCGCCGACCGAAGCCGAGGCGATGGACCCGCAGCAGCGCCTGTTCCTGCAGGCCGGCTGGCATTGCGTGGAAAACGCCGGTTACAGCGCGAGCGCGCTGTCGGGCAGCCGCTGCGGCGTGTTCGTCGGCTGCGGCGCCAGCGACTACCTGATGCCGTCGGACGAGGCGCGGCTGAGCGCCCAGGGCTTCCTGGGCACGGCCAGCTCCATCCTGGCGGCCCGCATCGCCTACATGCTGAACCTGCGCGGTCCCAGCCTGGCGATAGACACCGCCTGCTCGTCGTCGCTGGTGGCTTTCGCCACCGCCTGTGATAGCCTGAACGCCGGCAATTGCGATCTGGCGCTGGCCGGCGGCGTCTATGTGATGGGCGGGCCGTCCATGCACGTGATGACAGCCCAGGCCGGCATGCTGTCTCCGGACGGCCGCTGCCACGCTTTCGACCAGCGGGCCAACGGCTTCGTGCCGGGCGAGGGCGTCGGCGCTTTGCTGCTCAAGCGCCTGTCCGACGCCGAGCGCGACGGCGACCGCATTCTGGCCGTGGTGCGCGGCTGGGGCGTGAATCAGGATGGCAAATCCAACGGCATCACCGCGCCCAACGAAGACGCGCAAAGCGAGCTGCTGCAGTCGGTTTACCGGCGCTTCGGCATCGACCCGGCTGAAATCGGCCTGGTCGAGGCGCACGGCACCGGCACCAAGCTGGGCGACCCCATCGAGGTGGCCGGGCTGAAGGCGGCGTTCCGGCCGTTCACCGATAGCGCCGGCTACTGCGCGATCGGCTCGGTGAAGAGCAATATCGGCCATTGCCTGACCGCGGCCGGCGCGGCCGGCATGATCAAGCTGGTGCAGGCGCTGCGCCACCGCCAGCTGCCGCCCACCATCCACTACCGCCAGCGCAATGAGCACATCCAGCTGGACGGCAGCCCGTTCTACATCAACGACAGCCTGCGCCCGTGGCGCGGCGAGGATGGGCGGGCGAGGCTGGCGGCGGTGAGCTCCTTCGGCTTCAGCGGCACCAACGCCCACATCGTGCTTGGCGAATACCTGGCGCCGCGGCGGGCGAGCCGTGAGATAGCGGTCCTGAATCAGGACGGCAGGCTGATGGTGCCGCTGTCCGCGCGCACGGAGGAGCAACTGCGGCGCAAGGCGGCGGATCTGTTGTCCGCGCTGAATGTCAGCGAACCGGAGCTGCCCGAGCTGGCCTACACGCTGCAGCTTGGCCGCGAGGCCATGGACGAACGCGTGGGTTTTCTCGCGGCCAGCGTGGCGGAGCTGCGCCGGCAACTGGCGTCTTTCGTCGCCGGAGAGCCGATGCCGGATGGCGCGCACCGCGGCGACGCGAGGCGAAACCGCGACAGCCTGAAGCTGCTGAACCAGGACGCGGAAGTGCGCGCCGGCTTGGTGGAGAAATGGCTGAGCCAGCGCAGGCTGGGCAAGCTGCTGGAGTTGTGGGCCAAGGGTCTGGATTTCGACTGGAGCCTGTTGTATCCCGGCGCGGCGCCGCGCCGCATCGAGCTGCCCAATTACCCGTTCGCCGCGGAACGCTACTGGATCGCGGCGGGCAGGGCGAAGGCGGAGAGCCCGGCCGATCGCGTCGCGGCGGCGGACGAGAACATTCTGGAGACGGCGACGCCGGTATGGGACCGGCTGTTCGACACCGGCCGCGACGCGTCCACTGGACGCCGCGCGCTGGTGCTGGGAGCGGACGAGGCGCAAGCGGAATTGCTGCGGCGGCATTATCCGGCCGCGGCGTTCGCTTTTCTCGCCGACGACGGCGAAATGGAGCAATTGGCGGACCGTCTGGCCGGGCAGCGTTTCGATCGCCTGGTCTGGCTGGCGCATGCCGGCGACGCGGCCAAGCTGTCCGAGGAGTCGCTGATCGCCGATCAGGCGCGCGGCGCGCTGAGGGCCTTGCGCCTCGCGCGGGCCTTGCAGCGGCTTGGCTTGGACTCGCAGGCGCTGGAATGGGACTGGATCACCATTGGCGCGCTGGCCACGCACAGGGGCGAAGCGGCCAATCCGGCCCACGCCGGCCTTCAGGGCTTGTGCGGCAGCCTGGCCGACGCCTATCCTGCCTGGTCGCTGAGACTGTGCGATCTGCAAGCGTGGAGCGAGGACGCGGTCGCGGCGCTGGGCGGCTTGTCGCTGCGGGGCAAGGGCGCTTGCTATGCCTGGCGCGGCGGCGAGTGGTTCGCGCGCAAGCTGGTGGAAGCCAGAATGGCGCAGCCGGCGGAGACGCCGTACCGCGCCGGCGGCGTATATGTGGCGATAGGTGGCGCTGGCGGCATTGGCGAGGCCTGGACCCGGCACGTGATGTCCGCCTGCGACGCGCAGGTGGTCTGGATAGGCCGCCGGCCGATGGACGAGGCGTTGCGGCGCAAGCTGGACGATCTGGCCGCCTTCGGCCCCCGGCCGGAATACATCCAGGCCGACGCCCGGCAGCCGGGCGCGCTGGAGGCGGCACGCGATGAGATCAAGCGCCGCCACGGCGCCATCCACGGGGTGGCGCACTCGGCGGTCGGCGCGTTCGACCAGAGCCTGAAAACGGTGTCCGAGGCCGATTTCCGCGCGGTGCTGGCGGCCAAGGTGGACATCAGCGTCCGCATCGCCCAGGCCTTCGCCGGCGAGGCGCTGGATTTCGCATTGTTCTTCTCCTCCAACGCCTCCTTCGTCCGCGGCGCGGGCATGGGCGGCTACGCGGCAGGCTGCGCGTTCAAGGACGCCTTCGCCGGCCAGTTGGCCCGCTTGTGGCCGTGCGCGGTCAAGGTCGTGAATTGGGGCTATTGGGACATCGGCGCCGGCGACAAGCTGAGCGATGCGCTCAAGGGCTTTTTCCATGCCAGCGGATACCGTCCGTTGCGGGAAGCCGAAGCCATGGCCGCGCTGGACGCCTTCCTGGCCGGCGATTTCTCCCAGATGTCGATATCGCGGGTGGCGCGCGGCTCCGCCGCCCGGCTGTGCGCGGACGGCGAATGGCTGGCCGAGCCGGCGCATGGCGAAACGCTGCCGGCGCTGCTGGATTTCGACAGCCTGCCGCTGCCTGAGGCCTTCGCGGCCTTGCAAGGCCGGGCCGGCGAGCAAATGGAGCCGCTGCTGATCCGGCTGATGGCCGGCGTGATCCGCGGCGCGACCCATCCCGCGGCCGGCCTGCGCCGCTGGTTGGAGGAGAGCCGCAAGATCATCGCCAGGGCAGGCGTGGACGAGGCTGCGCCGCTGGATGCCGCGTGGCGGGAGTGGGACGCCGCGCTGCCGGCTTGGCTGGGCAGGCCCGGCGGCAGCGAGCTGTGCCGGCTGGTGGACCGCTGCGTCCGCGCGCTGCCCGACATCCTGAGCGGCGCGCGCAAGGCGACCGACGTGATCTTCCCTGGCTCTTCGCTGGAGTGGGTGGAGCGGGTATACAAAACCGACGTCCACTCGCTGGCCTTCAATCAAAGCCTGCGCGACACGCTGCTGGCGGCGGTGGACGCGCGGCTGGCGGCGGAGCCGTCGGCGCGGCTGAGGCTGCTGGAAATCGGCGCCGGCACCGGCGCCACCACGGCGGGGATTCTCGACCGGCTGGCACCGCGCGCGGACCGCATCGCGGAGTATTGCTACACCGACATCTCCAAGGCCTTCCTGTTCCACGCCGAGCGTGAATACGCGCCGACGGCGCCGTACCTGCGCACCTTGCTGCTCAATGTGGAGAAGCCGCTCGCCGGCCAGGATGTGGCGCCGGGCAGCTACGATTTCGTGGTGGCGGCCAATGTGATCCACGCCACCCGCAACATCCGCAACACGCTGCGCAACGCCAAGGCGCTGCTGCGGCGCGGCGGCGCGCTGTTGATGAACGAAATCAGCCTGCATTCGGTGTGCGGCCATCTGACTTTCGGCTTGCTGGACGGCTGGTGGCTGAACGAGGACGACGAGGTGCGGATTCCGGGTTCCCCGGGCCTGTTCCCCGAGGCCTGGCGGCGGGTGCTGGAGGAGGAGGGCTTCTCCGCCGTGCATTTCCCCTGCCGCGGCGCGCATGCCGCCGGCCAGCAGATCATCGTCGCCGTCAGCGACGGCGTGATGCGCCAGCGCGAGCCGGACATTCCGCCGTCGGCGGCGCAAAAGGCCCTGCCGGCCCGCGTGGAGGTGCCCGCCGCCGCCGTCCGTCCATCGGCGTCGTCGCTGCGCGAAGCCGCCGTGGCCCTGTGCAAGCGGGTGATAGGCGAGGCGCTGAAAATAGACGAGCGCGAACTGGACGCTGAGACGCCGCTGGAGCGCTACGGCATAGATTCCATCGTGATCGGGCTGGTCAACCAGCAGCTGCAGCGGCATTTCGACGACATCGGCAGCACGCTGTTGTATCAGTTCCAGACCATCGCCGCGCTGGCGGAGCACCTGCTGCGGACGCAGCGCGGACGGCTGGAGGCGATGTGCGGCGGAGGAGAGGGGTCCGTCTGGCCGCCGCCGGCATCCGCGGCCGCGGCGCCGCTGGATCAGGCCGCGCTGCGGGCCAAGGCGGTGGAACTGTGCCGCCAGGTCTTCGCCGACGCGCTGAAGCTGGACCCGAACCATATCGATCCGGCCGAGCCGCTGGAGCGCTATGGCTTTGACTCCATCATCGTCAATCTGGTCAATCAGCGCTTGCAGCAGCATTTCGGCGAGATCGGCAGCACCTTGCTGTTCCAGTTCCAGACCCTGGACGCCTTGGCCGGACACCTGGCGCATACCCACGCCGACGCGCTGATCCGCCTGTGCGGACAAAGCGCGCCGGCTGTCGCGGCGGCGGCATCGATTCTCCAGCCGGAGCCTGCGGCTGCGCATCCGGTCGCCGCGCCGAGGCAGCCGGGGCGCGGCCCTATCGCCGTGATCGGCATCAGCGGCATGTATCCGGGCGCGGACGATCTGGAAGCCTTTTGGCAGCGGCTGAAAAACGGCGACGACTGCGTCGGCGAAATCCCGGCGCGCCGCTGGAAACTGGCCGGTTTCTACCAGCCGGACGAGCAGAAGGCGGTGGACGCGGGCCTCAGCTACTGCAAGCAGGGGGGCTTCGTCGACCGCTTCGCCGAGTTCGACACGCTGTTCTTCGGCATCCCGCCGCGCGAGGCCTACAACATGGACCCGCAGGAGCGGCTGTTCATGCAGTCTGCCTGGCACGCGCTGGAGAACGCCGGCTATACCCGTCGGGACCTGCGGGAGCGTTTCGGCGGCAGAGTGGGCGTGTTCGCCGGCATCACCCGCGCCGGCTACAACCTGCACCGGCCGCTGGACGGCAATGACGAGAAGTTCTGGCCGCGGACCTCTTTCGCCTCGGTGGCCAACCGGCTGTCCTATTTCCTGGACATCCACGGCCCCAGCCTGCCGGTGGACACCATGTGCTCGTCCTCGCTGACCGCGCTGCACGAGGCCTGCGAGCATATCGCCAACGGCGATTGCGATCTGGCCTTCGCCGGCGGCGTCAACCTGTACCTGCATTCCACCAGCTTCACCGACATGTCGTCGCAGCACATGCTGTCCGCGGACGGCAAGTGCAAGAGCTTCGGCGCCGGGGCCAACGGCTTCGTGCCGGGCGAGGGCGTCGGCGTGGCCTTGCTCAAGCCCCTGGAGCGGGCCGTGGCCGACGGCGACATCATCCACGGCGTGATCCTGGCCACCCAGGTAAACCACGGCGGCAAGACCAATGGCTTCACCGTGCCCAATCCGGCGGCGCAGGCCGATCTGGTGCGCCGCGCGCTGGACAAGGCCGGCATCAGCGCCCGCGACGTCAGCTATATCGAGGCGCATGGAACCGGCACCGAGCTGGGCGACCCCATCGAAATCTCCGGCTTGCAACAGGCTTTCGCCAAGGACACCGCCGATACCGGCTTCTGCGCGATCGGCTCGGTGAAGTCCAACATCGGCCACTGCGAAGCGGCGGCCGGCGTGGCCGGGCTGAGCAAGGTTCTGCTGCAGATCAAGCACGGCCAACTGGCGCCGTCGCTGCACGCGGAGACGCTGAATCCGCACATCCGCTTCGACAAGACGCCGTTCCAGGTCAACCGCGAGTTGGCGGCGTGGCGGCGGCCGATGGCGGCGGGGGGAGGGGAGAAGCCGCGCATCGCCGGCATTTCCTCGTTCGGGGCCGGCGGAG
The DNA here is from genome assembly GCF_039708975.1 of Chromobacterium indicum. NCBI lineage: Bacteria > Pseudomonadati > Pseudomonadota > Betaproteobacteria > Neisseriales > Chromobacteriaceae > Chromobacterium > Chromobacterium indicum. The sequence continues at coordinate 27,433 of NZ_JAYFSJ010000007.1, read as the reverse complement.
CCAACGCCCATGTGATCGTCGGCGAATACCGGGCCCAGAGCCCCGCGCGCCTGGCGGAGCTGTCGGTTGGCGGCATCGCCGCGCTGCCCTTGTCCGCGCGCACGCCGGAGCAACTCAGGCAGAAGGCGCGGGAGCTGCGCGACTATCTAGCCGCATCGGGCAAGGATGTGGACCTGGCGGCGCTGGCCTACACCCTGCAAGTGGGCCGCGAAGCGATGGAGGAGCGGCTGGGTCTGGCGGCGGAATCCCTGGAGCAACTGATCTCGATGCTCAGCGCCTATGCCGACGAGGAGCGTGTGGTCGACGGCGTCTGGCGCGGCCAGACGCAGCGCGGGCCTGAGGGCTTGAAGCGGATTCTGCAGGACGACGACATCAAGAGCGCGATCGCGGGCTGGGCGGCCGCCGGCAGGCAGACCAAGCTGCTGGAGCTGTGGATGCAAGGCTTCGATATCGATTGGCGCGGGTTGTACCGCGGGCGCGAGCCGCGCCGGATCGAGTTGCCGGGCTATCCGTTCGCCCGGGACGAGTACTGGTTGCCGGAAACCGTTCAACGCCGCGCCGAATCGGCCGCGCCTCAAGCTGACGGCCTGTCCCGGCTGATGGAAACCCTGGGTCGGATAGAGGACTCGACGTTGAGCCCCGCCGAAGGCGCGCGCTTGCTGAAGAACCTGGTTTGACAAGCCGCCGCGCGGCGCGCGCGAGTGCGATCCATGACAGCGCGGCAGCTGCGGCCGCGCGGAGAAAGAGACGAAAGATGATGGATTTTATCGAGTACGTGGCGAGCGAATTGAAAGAAGGGCGCCTGTCCCGCGACAACGCCTTCGGCCTGATTCGGCAGTACGCCGGCCAGCGCGGCGCGGGGCGTCAGGACGGCGCGCGCCACCCGCTGCTGCAGCACAATATTTCCGATCTTTACCACCAGCGCTACGGCTCGTCCTTCGACGGTGGAGAATTCTTCCTGGCCGACCATCGGGTGGCGGCGCAGGCAGGCGAGCCCATCCGGGTATTGCCTGCGGTCGCCTACTTGGAAATGGCTCGCGCAGCCGTGGTGGACGCCTCGCCGGAACGCCAGGCATCCGATGCGCTGCGCCTCGACGACGTGGTATGGCTGCAGCCGGTGGTGGCGGACGGCCGCGTCGATGTGTTGCTGGAGTTGTCCGCCGACGAGGGCGGTGACATCGCCTTCGAGGTGTTGAGCGTGCCCGGCGGCGGCGGGGAGTCATCGCCGCACTGCCGCGGCACGGCCAGGCCGTCGCCAGACGAACCGCCCGCCAAGCTCGATCTGGCGGGGCTTCAGACGCGCATGATGGCCGGCCGGCTGGACGCGAACGAATTGTATGCCGCCTATCACGCGATGGGCATGCGCTTCGGCCCGGCTCACCGGCCGGTGGACTGGGTGCTGCGCGGCGACGGCGAGGCCCTGGCCAGCCTTAGCCTGCCGGCCGCGGTGGGCGACACGCTGGGCGCCTTCCGGCTGCATCCCAGCCTGTTGGACGGCGCGCTGCAAGCTGCCATGGGCTTGCTGGCCGACTCGTCCGCCGCGCCGGACGAGCCTTCGCTGCCGTTCGCGCTGGACAGCCTGACCGTTTACGCCGGCTGCGCGCGGCGCATGTTCGCCTGGGTGCGCCGCTGTCCGGGCGAGCGCGGCGGCAATTTGACGGCGCGGCTGGACATCGACCTTTGCGACGAGGATGGCCGGGTGTGCGCCGCGCTGCGCGGCTTCTGCTCGAGGCCGCTGCAAAACGGCTCGGCCGACGAGCTGGTGATCGCCAAACCGGTCTGGCGCCAAGCGGTTGCGTCAGGCAGCCATCCGGGCCGCCGCCATGTATTGTTGTGCGGCGTGGCCGATGGACAGGCCGATGCGCTGCAGCGAGCGTTGCCGGACGCGTCCATCGAATGCCTGCCCCAGCTTGGCGAAGATGCGGCCAGCCGCTATGAAGCCGCCGCGCTGGCCTGCCTGCGCGCGATCCAGCGGCTGTCCGCCGAAGAGGGCGAAATCCTGCTGCAACTGGCGGTGGCCGAGGAGCTGCACACCGGCCTGTCCGGCCTGCTGCGGACCGCCGCGCTGGAGCGCCCGCGGCTGCGCGCGCAATTGCTGCTGCTTGAGCCGGACTGCGGCGCGGAACTGCTGGCCGAGCGGCTGCGGGCGGAGTCCGGCGCCGACGCGCTGGTCGATTATCGCGACGGCACGCGCAAGACGCGCGGCTGGGCGGCGCTGCCGGCGGACGAATATGCGCCGCTGGCGTACAAGGAGGACGGCGTCTACCTGATCACCGGGGGACTGGGCGGCATCGGCGCTTTGTTCGCCGCCGACATCTTGAGCCAGGCATCGCGCGCCCGCGTGGCGCTGGCCGGGCGCGCCGCCGATGGAGAGGACGCCCAGGCGCGGTTGGACGAGATCGCGCCCGATCCAAGGTCGCGGGCGAGGCTGCATTATCTGCGGCTGGACCTGGCCGACCGGAACGCGGCGGCCCGCGCGGTGGCCGATATCGCCTCCGTTCACGGCGGCCTGAACGGCGTGCTGCATTGCGCCGGGATGGTCAGCGACAAACTGCTGGCACGCAAGGATGAGGCGGAATTCCGCAGCGTGCTCGCGCCCAAGGTGGCCGGCACAGTCAACCTGGACCTGGCCTGCGCCGATTTGCCGCTGGATTTCTTTGTTTTATTCTCCTCCGGCGCATCCGTGCTGGGCAATGCCGGGCAGGGCGATTACGCGGCGGCAAATGGTTTTCTCGACGCTTTCGCCGCGCGCCGCAACCAATTGGCGGAGCAAGGCCAGCGCCAGGGCCGCGCTCTGGCCGTCAATTGGCCGCTGTGGCGAGACGGCGGCATGAGCATGCCCGAGAGCCAGCGTGACGCGATGTTCGAGTCCACCGGCATGCGGGCGCTGAAGACGGAGAGCGGCATGTCCGCCTTCCGGATCAGCCTGGCGTCCGGCGCCTCCCAGGCCGTGGTGGTGGAAGGCGATGGCCGCCGCATCCGCCAGGCTTTGTTCGGCGGGCCGGCCGACGCCGGGCTTGAACCGATTGAAAAGCCGATGCCGGCCATCGCCGGCGACGATCTGGCCGACAAAACCCGCGACTACCTGCGCCGCCAGTTCGCCGCGCTGTTCAAACTGTCGCACCACAAGATAGATGCGCGCGCGCCGCTGGAAAAATACGGAATAGATTCCATCCTGGCGATGGATCTGACCCGGCAACTGGAAAAAACCTTCGGCCCGCTGTCCAAGACGCTGTTTTTCGAATACCAGTCCGTGGACGAGCTGACCGGCTATTTCCTGCGCGCGCATGCGGACAAGCTGGACGGCCTGTTCGCCGGCGCGGCGCCGAAAACCATCGAGCAACGACAGCCGGCAGCCCTTGCGCGTCCGGCAACCCGCGCCATGCGGCCCTTGGCCAAGCCGGCAGCAGCGCCGGCCGAGCGCCGCGACGAGCCCATCGCCATTGTCGGTCTTAGCGGCCGTTATCCGCAGGCGAGGGATGTGGACGCCTTTTGGCAGAAGCTGCGCGACGGCGAAGACTGCGTCACCGAGGTGCCGCGCGAGCGCTGGGACTGGCGTGAGTATTACAGCGAAGACAGGACCAAGCCGGGCGCGCACTACAGCAAATGGGGCGGCTTCATCGAGGGCGTGGACGAGTTCGACCCGCTGTTCTTCAACATTCCGCCGGTAGACGCGGAATACCTGGACCCGCAGGAGAGACTGTTCCTGCAGCATGCCTGGATGGCGGTGGAGGATGCAGGCTACAGCCGCGCCGCGCTGCAGATTCCGCGCGACGGCGATTTGCCAGGGCAGGTGGGCGTCTATGTCGGCGTGATGTACGGCGAGTACCAGCTGTTCGGCGCCGAGGCCAGCCTGGGCGGGGAGAGAGTGGGCGTGCCGGTCAGCTACGCCAGCATCGCCAACCGCGTGTCCTATCTGCTGAACCTGCATGGCCCCAGCATGACGCTGGACAGCATGTGCTCGTCGTCGCTGACCGCCATCCACCTGGCTTGCCAGGACCTGAAGAGCGGCCGCGCCGAGTTGGCCATCGCCGGCGGCGTCAATGTCACGATACACCCCAACAAATACCTGATCCTCAGCGCTGGCCAGTATATTTCCAGCGATGGCCATTGCCAGAGCTTCGGCGAGGGCGGGGACGGCTACATTCCCGGCGAGGGCGTCGGCGTGGTAGTGCTCAAGCGCCTGTCCGACGCCGAACGCGACGGCAACGTCATCTACGGCGTGATCCGCGGCAGCGCGTTGAACCATGGCGGAAAGACCAACGGCTATTCGGTGCCCAATCCCCGGGCCCAGGCCAGCGTGATCCGCCAGGCCTTGAAAGACGCAGGCGTCGAGGCACGCCACGTAGGCTATATCGAGGCGCACGGCACCGGCACCAAGCTGGGCGACCCGATAGAGATCGCCGCGTTGACCGAGGTGTTCCGCGAATCCACCGACCGCCGCCAGTTCTGCGCGATCGGCTCCGCCAAATCCAATATCGGCCATTGCGAATCGGCGGCCGGCATCGCGGGGCTGACCAAGGTGCTGCTGCAAATGCGGCACCGCAGCCTGGCGCCTTCGCTGCACTCCGCCCGGCTGAATCCGCACATCGATTTCGAATCCACGCCTTTCATCGTCAACCAGGCGTTGCGGCCGTGGGAGGCGCCGGAGGAAAACGGCCGCGCGCTGCCGCGCATCGCGGGCATTTCCTCGTTCGGCGCCGGCGGCTCCAACGCCCATCTGATCGTGTCGGAATATATCCAGCCGGCCTTTGCCGGCGAGCAGGCTAGGCCGGCCATCGTGCCGCTGTCGGCGCGCACCGCCAAGCAGCTAGCGCAAAAAGCGAGCGATCTGCTGGCCTATCTGCGCCTTCAGGCGCACGAACCGTCGCTGTCGGCGCTGAGCCATACGCTGCAAGCCGGCCGCGAGGAGATGGACGCGCGCGCGGCTTTTGTCGTCGACAGCCTCCCCCAGCTGACGGAGCGGCTGGAGGCCTTCTGTCGCGGCGAGCCGGAGATTGAGGCCTGCTTCCGCGGCGACGCCGGCCGGGACGGCGACGAGTTTGCGTCGCTGGTCCGCGACGAGGACATGCGCGAAACCGTGGAGCGCTGGATCGCGCGGGGCAAGCTGGAGCGGCTGGCCGAAATGTGGACGCGCGGGCTGGAGCTGGATTGGAGCCGCTTGCGCAACGGCGGGGCGGCCAGATTGATTTCGCTGCCGGCCTATCCCTTCGCCCGCGAGCGCTACTGGATCGCCGACCGGCGCAAGGCGCGCAAAGCCGGGGCCGCCGCCGCGCTGCATCCCTTGCTGCATGAAAACGCATCGGACCTCGCGCGGCAGCGCTACGTTTCCCGTTTTGACGGCGGCGAATTCTTTTTCGCCGATCACCAGTTGAATATGACCGGCGAGCGCCGGGGCGTGTTGCCGGCCGCCGCCTATCTGGAAATGGTCCGCGCGGCGGCAGAGCTGGCCATGCCGGTCGAAGCCAGGCCGCCGGCATGGCGGCTGGGCAGCGTGGCGTGGCTGCGTCCGCTGACGGCCGAGCAGGCCGGCGAAGTGCATGTGGCGCTGACGCCGCGCGCGGATGGCGGCATAGGCTTCGAAGTGCTGGCGAACGGCGAAGACGAACCGTTCTGCCTGGGCGAGGCGACGCCGCTAGCCGCCGCAGCCGGGCCAACGCTAGATCTGGACGCGTTGCGTGGCGCAATGGGCGCCGGCGAGATGAAGGCGGCGGAGCTGTACCGGGTTTTCGAATCCATGGGCATGCATTACGGGCCGGGCTTCCGCGGCGTGGACGAACTGTTGCCGGGAGACGGGCAGGCGCTGGCCAGGCTGGCGCTGCCCGGCATGGCCGATGGCTACGCGCTGCATCCCGGGATGCTGGACAGCGCTTTGCAGGCCGCTGCCGCCTTGGCCGGCGGGGCTTTGCCGGACACTCCGGCAGTGCCGTTCGCATTGGAATCGATCACGGCGTTCGCGCCGTGCCAGGCCGAAATGCATGCCTGGCTGCGCAGGGAGGAGTCGGGCCGGATAGACATCGATCTGTGCGACCCGTCCGGCCGGGTCTGCGTCCAATTGCGCGGGCTGGAGGTGCGCGAGCTGCGCGCGGAGGGCGGGCGCGACGGCGTACTGATGGCCGAGCCGGCGTGGCAGGCGTTGCCTGCGCGCGCGGAATCGCAAGCGGCGGATGAAGGCCGGCGCCGCGCGGCGCTGTTGCTGGGCATGGACGGCATGGAGCCGGACGCGCTGCGCCGGGCCTTGCCCGAGGTGGATGTCGAAACCCTGGATTTGCCCGACGCGGCCAAGCCGGCTGAACGCTTCCAGGCGGCGGCGCTGGCGGCGCTGGAACGATTGCATGCGCTGTTCGCTGGCGGGCAAGATTCCGTTTCGCTGCAAGTGGCGGTCCCGTGCGGCGAAGACGAGCTGTTGGCCGGGTTGAGCGGCATATTGGACAGCGTCCGCCAGGAGCGGCCGAACCTGCGCGTCCAGCTGCTACTGACGGACGCGGCGCGCGACGCGGCAGTCTTGGCCGCCCAATTGAATGCCGCCGCGAATCTGCCGTCGGAAACGCTGTTGAAATTCCAGAATGGCCAAGCCTCCGTCCAGCGCTGGCGGGAGCTTGCCGCGCCGCAGCGCGAGCCGGTTTTCCGCGACGGCGGCGTTTACCTGATCACCGGCGGGTTGGGCGGGCTGGGCCGCGTGTTCGCGCGCGCCATTCTGGAGCGGACCCGCGACGCAGTGGTGGTGCTTAGCGGCCGCGCGCCGGCAGGAAACGCGCAGGACCAAGCCTTGCGGGAGCTGGCCGCCCAGTCGGGCGCGGCAAGCGAACAGCTGGCTTACCGCCGCGTGGATCTGGCGGACGCCGCGGATGTGGCTGAGCTGGTCTCCGGCATCGTTTCGCAGTTCGGCGCCTTGTGCGGCGTGCTGCACAGCGCCGGCATGACCGCAGACGGCTTGCTGGCAGGCAAGGATGCCGGCGGATTCTCCAAGGTGCTGGCGCCCAAAACGGTCGGCACGGTCAATCTGGATCTGGCCACGCGCGACACGGGGCTGGGCTTCTTCGCGCTGTTTTCCTCGCTGGCCGGCGCTTACGGCAATGCGGGGCAATCCGACTACGCCGCCGCCAACGCCTTCATGGATCGTTACGCCGAGCATCGGGCGCGGCTGGCTGAGGCGGGCTTGCGCGCGGGCCGCAGCGTGTCCATCGCCTGGCCGCTATGGCGGGAAGGCGGCATGCGTCTGGACGGGGACGCGGCGGCAAGCCTGGAGCGGGCCTCCGGCATGCGTCCGCTGGAAACGGCGAACGGCGTCGCCGCGCTGGAAGCGGCGCTGGCGTCGGGAGCCGCGCGGGTGGCGGTGGCGCAGGGCGATCTGCCCAGGCTGCGCCGCGCCTTGCTGGAAACGCGCGCCGAAGCCGAGCCGCCGGCTGCCGCTGCCGAAGGGACGGGCGGGGACGCCTTGCGCGACGGCGCTCGCCGCTGGCTGGCCGGCGAGTTCGCCGCGCTGCTGAAGCTGCCCGCAAGGGAGGTGGATGGCCGCGCGCCGCTGGACAAGTATGGGATGGACTCGGTGCTGGCGATGAAATTCACCCAGCAGCTGGAGCGCCATTTCGGTCCCTTGCCCAAGACGCTGTTGTTCGAATACCAGACGCTGGACGCGCTGGCCGGCCATCTGGCGGGCCGTTATCCCGGCGCGGTCGCGGCCAAGACGGGCTTGGGCCAATATGCCGAACCGCCTGAGCCGCCGCGGCCGCCGCAGGCTGCGCGCTGGCTGCCGGACGCATCCCGCTTCGCCGCGCCGCAAGCCGGCGGCCGCGACGAAGTGGCCATCATCGGTTTGGCCGGCCGTTATCCGCGCGCGGCGAACCTGGCGGAGTTCTGGGCCAATCTGCGCGATGGCGTGGATTGCATAGACGAAGTGCCGGCTGAGCGCTGGGACCACGCCCGCTTTTTCGACCCGCGCCGCAACCAGCCCGGCAAGACCTACAGCAAATGGGGCGGCTTCCTCGACGGCGTGGATCGTTTCGATCCGCTGTTCTTCAGCATTTCGCCCAAGGAAGCGGAGCTGATGGACCCGCAGGAGCGCTTGTTCCTGGAAACCGCCTGGGAAGCGATGGAGGACGCCGGCTACGGCAAGACCGGTTTCGCCGGCCGCCGCGTCGGCGTCTACGTCGGCGCGATGTGGGGCCAGTACGAGCTATACGGCGTCAACGCGCCGCAGGGCGGCGTGCCCAGCTCCTCGTTCGCATCCATCGCCAACCGGGTATCGTACTTCTTCGATTTCCACGGCCCCAGCCTGGCGCTGGACACCATGTGCTCGTCGTCGCTGACCGCCATCCACCTGGCTTGCGAGGCCTTGCGCGGCGGCGAAGCCGACGTGGCCATCGCCGGCGGCGTCAACGTATCCATCCACCCCAACAAATATCTGAACCTGAGCCAGGGCAATTTCTCCTCCAGCGACGGCCGCTGCCGCAGCTTCGGCGCCGGCGGCGATGGCTACGTGCCGGGCGAGGGCGTGGGCGCGGTGGTGCTCAAGCCCTTGTCGCGCGCGCTGGCGGACGGCGACCAGGTGTACGGAATCGTCAAGGCCAGCGCGGTCAACCACGGCGGCAAGACCAACGGCTATACGGTGCCCAATCCGTCGGCGCAGGCCGAGGTGGTCCGCTCGGCGCTGGACAAGGCCGGCGTGGACGCCGCCGCCATCGGCTACGTGGAGACGCACGGCACCGGCACCTCGTTGGGCGATCCGATTGAGATCGCCGGCCTGGCCCGCGCCTTCGGCGACGGCCTGGATGCCCAGTCCTGCCCGATAGGCTCGGTGAAATCCAATATCGGCCATCTGGAATCGGCGGCCGGCATCGCCGCGCTGACCAAGGTGCTGCTGCAGATGCGCCATGGCCGGCTGGCGCCGTCGCTGCATGCCGACACCCTGAATCCCCACATCGATTTCGATGCCTCGCCGTTCCGGGTGCAGACCGCGGCTGAGGATTGGCCGCGGCGGAACGGACAGGCCCGCCGCGCCTGCGTCAGCTCCTTCGGTGCCGGTGGCTCCAACGCCCACCTGGTGATAGAGGAATGCCTGGCCGCGCGTCTGCCGGCAACGGCCGACCGGCCGGAAATCTTCCTGCTTTCCGCGCGCAGCCGCGCCGCGTTGCGGGCCTACGCCGAGCGCATGCTGGCTTTCGCTGAGGCGGACGAATCAACAGCCTGGGCCGATATCGCCTACACCTCGCAGGTCGGGCGCGAGCCGTTGCCTGAGCGGCTGGCGGTGATCGCGTCCAGCCGGAGCGAATGGCGGGACAAGCTGGCGCGATGGCTGCGGGGCGACGGCGAGGCGGCCGCCCACGAAGGCAATGTCCGCGATGCCGGAAACGGCGCGGCGCTGCTGGCGGAGGGCGAGGCGGGCGCGGCCTTCCTCGACGTGGCGCTGAAACAGCGCGACCTGGACCGCTTGGCGAGGCTGTGGATCGCCGGCGCGGACATCGCCTGGGCGCGGCTGCACGCGTCGGGCCGCCGCGTCTCGTTGCCGTTCTATCCATTCGAAAAGGAACGCTACTGGCTGGCGGCGGCTTTGCCCGCCGATTCGCCGCAGGCTGCGGGGATGTCGGAGCCGCAATTGCGCCGCTACCATCCGGTGTGGCGGGATCAGCGGCTGGCCGGCGGAGAGTGGAGCGGGGCGATCCTGCTGCTGGACGCCGGAGCCGCCCTGGCGGATGCGTTGAAAAACGCTGGGGCGCAGGTCGCCTCAGCGACCGCCGCCAGCGGGTATCGCCGCGCAGAAGCGGGGCGTTATGAGCTGGACATGGCCAGCGACGCCGATTTCGACCGCTTGCTGGACGATCTGGACCAGGATGGATTGCGGCCGCGGGCCGTGTTGCATCTCAGCGCGGAGGGCGAGATTTCCGGGCAGCTGGATGGCGGCGTGCATGAGCTGCACAGCCTGTGCCGGGCGCAATTACAGCGGCCGGGCGCCGGCGCGCTACGCATCCTGGCCGCGGCGCGGGGAGCTTTGCCCGCTCACGCCGCCCTGGCTGGCTATCTGCGCAGCCTGACGCTGGAAACGCCGCGCATCGCCGGACGCGTGATCGAGGCGGAAGCCGCCGCGACAGTCGACGAACTGGCCGCCATCGCGCTGGCTGAGCTGGGCGACGCCGACTGGCGCGGGGATGAAGTGCGTTACGGGCCGAAAGCGCGCCGCCAGGTCCGCGCCATCGAACGCTGCGATGACGCCGGTTTCGCGGCGGCCCGCTCCGGCGCGCTTATCCGCCAGGGAGGCGTCTATCTCATCACCGGCGGCCTGGGCGGGCTGGGCTATCTGCTGGCCGAGCATCTGGCGCGAGCGTGCGGCGCCAAATTGGCGCTCAGCGGCCGCTCCGCGGCGGATGAGAACACCGAACGCAGGCTGACGCACCTGCGCGCTTGCGGCGGCGAGGCCGTCTACCTGCGGGCGGACGTGGCCGAGCGCGGCCAGGTGGACGCGCTGGTGGCGGACATCATGGCCCGCTTCGGCAGGCTGGACGGCGTGATCCACAGCGCCGGCGCGCATCGGGACGCTTACGCCGTCAACAAGCCGCGCGAAGACATGGATGCGGTGCTCGCCGCCAAAATATTGGGCGCGGCCCATCTTGACCAGGCGACGCGCGGCCTGGACTTGGATTTGTTCGTCCTGTTCTCATCCATCGCCGGGGTGGCCGGTAATGCCGGGCAATGCGATTACGCTTACGCCAACCGTTTCCTCGACGCCTACGCCGAAGCGCGGGCCGAGCGTTCGTCCGGGCGGACCTTGTCGATAGCTTGGCCGTTCTGGGCCGACGGCGGCATGCGCATCGCCGATGCCGACCTCGAATTGCTGCGCGAGCGGGCCGGCATTCATCCGCTGCCGACTGCCTTGGGCTTGCGTTGCTGGGATGATTTCCTGGCGTCCGGGCTGACGCAGGGCGTCGCGCTGTACGGCGAGGCCGAGCGGCTGGACGCCAGTCTGGCCGCGCGGCCGCTCGCCTCTGCTTCTCAGCCGGTTGCGGCGTGCGCCGATCTGGGGCAGGAGGCGGTGGAGGCTTACCTGAAGCGCCTGCTGAGCGGGGAAATCCGGCTGCCGGAGGAGCGGATAGATTCGGACGAGCGTTTCGACGCCTACGGCCTGGATTCGGTGATGGTGAACCGTCTGAACGCCGAACTGGAACGAGACCTGGGCGCGTTGCCGAAAACCTTGTTCTATGAATGCGCGACCGTGGCGGAACTGGCCGGCTATTTGCGCCGAGAGGCCGCGCCGGCCTTGTCCGCCTTGCTGGCGGCGCCGGTGGCGTCCGCTGGCGGAGCTGAATCCGCCGCAATGGCGCTGACCGTGGATCTGGCTGCCGCGCCAGCCGCCGAGGCGATGGAGCACGGCGAAAAAATCGCCATCGTGGGCATCCACGGCCGCTTCCCCGGTGCCGATGATCTGGATGCCTTCTGGACGCACTTGCAGGCCGGGCGCAACTTGATCTCGCCGGTGCCCGCTGCGCGCTGGGACGCCGAAGCCTGGGCCGAGGGCGAACAGGGCATCTATTGCCGCTGGGGCGGCTTCCTCGACGGCGTCGATCAATTCGACGCGCCGTTCTTCGGCATTCCGGACGACGACGCCAGGCTGATGGACCCGCAGGAGAGAATGTTTCTGCAGTCGGCATGGAGCGCGGTGGAGGATGCCGGCTATACCCGGGACAGCCTGCGCAGGCGTCATCCCAAAGGCAGAGGGGCGGATGTCGGGGTGTTCTGCGGCGTCACCACCAATAGCTACCAGATGCTGGCGCCGGACGAATGGCGCCGCGGAAACATGGTCTCGCCGGCTTCGATGCCGTGGTCCATCGCCAACCGCGTATCCTATGTCTTCGATTTCAACGGCCCGAGCATGCCGGTGGACACCGCCTGCTCGTCGTCGCTGGTGGCGATGCATCTGGCTTGCGAAAGCCTGCGCCGGGGCGAGTGCCAGGTGGCGGTGGCCGGCGGGGTCAACCTCTACCTGCATCCGTCCAAGTATTACTCGCTGTGCGGCCGGGGCATGCTGGCGCGCGGCGAGCATTGCCGCAGCTTCGGCGCCGGTGACGATGGCTTCGTGCCGGGCGAGGGCGTCGGCGCCGTGGTGTTGAAGCCGCTGTCGCGCGCGCTTGCCGACGGCGATCATATTCACGGCGTGATCGCCGCCAGCGGCTACGAGCACAGCGGGCGGGGCAATGGCTACGCCGCGCCCAACCCCGGCGCGCAGGCCGCGTTGATCGGCCGCACGCTGGCCCAGGCCGGCCTGAGTCCGGAGGCCATGGGCTATGTCGAGGGGCATGGCACCGGCACCCAGCTGGGCGACAGCCTGGAAGTGGCGTCGCTGAGCCAGGCCTTCCGCGCCGGCACCGATAAAAAGCAATACTGCCCGCTGGGATCGGTGAAATCCAACATCGGCCACGCGGAGTCGGCGGCCGGCATGGGCGGCGTGGCCAAGATCCTGCTGCAGCTGCGCCATCGGCAGATCGCGCCGACGCTGCATGCCCGGGAGGCGAATCCCAACATCGACTTCGCCGCTTCGCCGTTCTACCTGCAGCATGAGCTGGCAGACTGGAATGCCGTGGACGGCCAGCCGCGCCGGGCGATGATCAACTCCTTCGGCGCGGGCGGCGTCAACGCCTGCCTGATTCTGGAAGAGCATCTGCCGCCGGTCGGGCGGAGCGTTGAAGCGTTGAAACTGTTCCCGCTGACCGCGCGCGACGGGGACCGCTTGCGCGAGCTGGCCGCCAGGCTGGCCGCGCGCGTGGCAGGGGACCAGGCCATCGACCTGGACGCGCTGGCTTGGACGCTGCAGACCGGCCGCGAGGCGATGGAGCAACGGTTGGCCATCGCCGCGGACGACCGCGCCAGCCTGCTGGACGCGCTGCGGCTGGCGGCCGCCGGCCAAACCGGTCCTGGCATGGCGGAGGGCCGGGTAGAGCCGCATCAGCGGCGCAAGAAGCTGGCGGACGAGGAGCTGGCCCGTCTGCGCGCGCTGCGAGACGCGGGGGAGGCGCTGGAAATCGCCCGCGTCTGGGTGGCCGGCCAGGAACTGGATTGGCAGCTGCTGCATCAAGGCGAGCCGCCGGCGCGGCTGTCGTTGCCGGCTTATCCCTTCGCCCAGCTGCGCTACTGGGTGTCCGACGCCGCGCCGTCGCGGCCCGGGACTCGGCCGGAGCCGGCCGCTCCGGCTCCGCGCCTGCATCCGCTGGTGGCGGAGAATGCCTCCACGCTCAAGGAAGTGGCGTTTTCGTCCTGCTTGTCCGGCGACGGTTTCTACGCTCGCGATCACCGCATCAATGGCCGGCAACTGTTCCCCGGCGCTGGCTTTTTGGAGCTGGCTTGCGTGGCTGGCTCCATTGCCGGCGAGCGGCCGGTGGCGGGGCTGGAAGACGTGGTGTGGAACCAGCCGCTGCGGCTGGACGCCGGCCGCAGCCAGCTGGTGAAGACCGTATTGCGCGGCGGAGAGGATGGCGCGGATTGCCTGATCGTGTCCTTTGACGAGGACAACGAGCGCGTGGTGCATGCCGAGGCCCGCCTGGTCTATGGCCGGGCAAGCCATGGCGAGGCGGCGGAGCCCATTCGGCTGGACGATCTGAAGGCCAGGGCCGCGCAGACGAAGTCCGGCGCCGATTGCTACGCCGAGCTGGCGAAGCTGGGTTTTCATTACGGGCCTGGATTCCAGACCATCCAGGAGTTGCACATCGGCGACGGCTACGCGCTATCGCGGCTCAAGCTAGCCGACGGCTGCCTGGCCGATTTCGACCAGTACTTGCTGCATCCCAGTTTGGTGGACGGCGCGCTGCAAACGGTGCTGGGCGTCGCGGGACAGGGCGGAAGCGCCGCGCCGCACTTGCCGTTCGCGCTGGGCGGCGTCCAGCTGCTGGGGCGTTTGCCGCCGGAATGCTACGCATGCGCGTGGCTGTGCGAATCTGCGCATGGCCGTCCCTCCGACCTTAAGCAGTTCGATATTCTGCTGCTCAATCAAAACGGCGAACCGTTGCTCCGGCTGAACAGGCTGTATGCGCGGGCCTTCGCCGGAGAGGCCGGCTCCATGGGGGATGCGCGGCTGCAGCACGCCGACTGAGGAGTGGATTGAGCGATGCAGCGTATGCGGATGGAGGAGTGCGAGGTAGCGCCGGTGGTCGACGTGATCCACGTCGAGCACCAGTTCATGAAGAACAACAACTATCTCGCGATGGACCCGCTCAGCCGCGACGCGGTGCTGGTGGACCCGGCCTGGCAGGATGAAAAGATAGAGGCCGCGTTGGCTGGCCGCGGCGCCAGGCTGCGCGGCGTCCTGCTCACCCATGCGCATTTCGACCACGTTCATTTGGCCGAGCAGCTGTCCGAACGGCATGGCTGCCCGGTATGGATGTCTGAGCGGGAGATTGCGTCTTCCGGCTACCGCGCAGGCCGCCTCGCCGCCATAGACGAAACCCCGTGGCAGGTGGGCGGGCTGCGCATCCAGCCCATCCTCACCCCGGGCCACACGCCCGGCTGCGCCTGCTATCTGATCGGCGGCCATTTGTTCACCGGCGATGTGCTGTTCATCGAAGGCTGCGGCATCTGTCCCGACGAAACGGCGGCCCATCAGATGTTCGACAGCCTGGAGCGGTTGAAGGAGGTATTGCCCAGGGAGACGCGCATCTATCCGGGCCATACCTATCAATTGGAACCCGGCCAGCCGCTATCCAAGGTGCTGGCCTGCAATATCTATCTCCAGTTTCGCGACCGGGAAAGCTTCGCGGCATACCGGCTGCGCAGCGGGCAGAGCATGCAAAAACTGCTCGCGTTCCGTTAGACCCGGCGCGCCTGCTCTGCGCCGCCAATCTCAGTGACTCGAAAGGAATGACGTGAGTATCGTTGGAATCGAAGCGATGAATGTGTTCTCCGGCACGGTCTGTCTGGACGTGTTCAAGCTGGCGGAGCACAGGGGACTGGACATGAGCCGGTTCGAGAACCTGCTGATGAAGGAAAAGTCGGTGGCGCTGCCGTACGAGGACCCGATCACCTTCGCGGTCAACGCGGCCAAGCCCATCATCGACGCGCTGAGTCCGGAGGAGAAGGACCGGATCGAGATGGTGATCACCTGCACCGAGTCCGCGTTCGACTTCGGCAAGTCGATGAGCACCTACTGCCACGACCTGTTGGGACTGAACCGCAACTGCCGGCTATTCGAACTGAAAAACGCCTGCTACTCCGGCGTGGCGGGCCTGCAGAACGCGATCAACTTCGTTCTGTCCCAGGCCTCGCCGGGCGCAAAGGCGCTGGTGCTGGCCACCGACGTGTCGCGCTTCATGGTGGAAGCGGGCGGCGACGCGCTGTCGGCCGACTGGTCGTTCGCCGAGCCCAGCAGCGGCTCGGGCGCGGTGGCCATGCTGGTCAGCGACCGGCC
Organism: Chromobacterium indicum; assembly: GCF_039708975.1. NCBI lineage: Bacteria > Pseudomonadati > Pseudomonadota > Betaproteobacteria > Neisseriales > Chromobacteriaceae > Chromobacterium > Chromobacterium indicum. Next base: position 12,048 of record NZ_JAYFSJ010000007.1, on the reverse strand, counting down.
GCATATTTTCCAGATCGACGTCGGCGCCAACGGCTATTACGGCTATGAGGTGATGGATACCTGCCGCCCGTCGCCGGACACCGACGCCGGCGACACCGACCTGTCGCTGCTGTCCTACCTGAATTGCTGCGAAAACGCTTTTCTGGAATACCAGAAGCGGGTGACGGGCGCCGATTTCGCCCAGACCTTTTCCTATCTGGCCTATCACACGCCGTTTGGCGGCATGGTCAAAGGCGCGCACCGCAATATGATGCGCAAGCTGGCCAAGGCCACCCCGGCCGACATCGAGGCCGACTTCCAGCGCCGCGTGATGCCCGGCATGGCGCACTGCCAGCGCGTGGGCAACATCATGGGGGCGACGGCGGCGTTGTCGCTGGCCAGCACGATAGACCACGCGGAAATCGACGCGCCGCGCCGCATCGGCGTGTTCTCCTACGGCTCCGGCTGCTGCTCCGAGTTCTTCAGCGGCATCGCCACGCCGGAAGGCCAGCGCCGGCTGCGGGGGATGAAGATAGGCGCGCATCTGGACCGCCGCCGCGCGCTGACCATCGCCGAGTACGACGAGCTGCTGGAACGCAATCTGAGGCTGAAATTCGGCACCCGCAATCTGACGGTGGATACCAGCTTTGTGCCTGAAGCGCGCAAGACGATGGGCCGCCCGGTACTGTTTCTCAAAGAGATCAAGGAGTTCCATCGGGAGTACGAATGGATCTCCTGAACCGGAGCTGGGAGACGCTGCAGGTGCGGCTGGAGGATGAGGTCTGCTTCATCCGCATCCACAGGCCGGACGCCGGCAATGCGATAAACGACATGCTGGTGGAGGAAATGTCCGCGGCGCTGGCCGCCTGCGACCGGGCGGCCAAGGTGGTGGTGCTGGAAGGCCAGCCCGAGGTGTTCTGCGCCGGCGCCGACTTCCGCCAGATCGAGCAACGGCTGGACGCCGGCGACGCGGACGGGGGCCAGCATCCGGAACCCTTGTACCGGCTGTGGCAGAAGCTGGCGTGCGGACCTTATGTCACCATCGCCCACGTCAAGGGCAAGGCCAACGCGGGCGGCATTGGTTTCGTCTCCGCCTGCGATATCGTGCTTAGCGACGACAAGGCCACTTTCGGTCTGTCCGAGCTGCTGTTCGGTCTGATGCCGGCCTGCGTGCTGCCTTTCCTGATCCGCCGGGTAGGGTTTTCCAAGGCCAATTACATGACCTTGACCACCCAGCCGGTCTCCGCGGTGCTGGCGAGGGAGTGGGGGCTGGTGGACGCCTGCGACGAAAACAGCGACAAGCTGCTGCGCGCCCAGTTGCTGCGGCTGCGACGCATGGGCAAGACGGGCATCGCACGATACAAGCGCTATGCCGCGGCACTGGACGATTCTTTGCCGCGGTCGATGGCGCCGGCGCTGGCCGCCAACGTCGAAGTGTTTTCCGATGCGGACAACCTGGAAAAGATCGCCCGCTTCGTCAGGACCGGCCGCTTTCCGTGGGAAGGCCAGCCATGAGCGGGCCTGTCGTCGCGGTGGAGAACGCCTCGCCCGGCGTGGCGTTGATCCGGATGCAGGATCGCGCCAACAAGAACACCTTCACCTTCGAAATGATAGACCGGCTGACCGAAGCCTTCGCCGAGGCCGGCGCGCGCCAGGACATCCGCGCCGTGGTGCTGACCGGCTACGATAGCTATTTTTCCAGCGGAGGCACCCAGGAAGGACTGCGCGACCTGTTCGAGGGCCGCTACCGCTTCACCGACAAGGATCTGTACAGCGTGGCGCTGAATTGCCCGCTGCCGGTGGTGGCGGCGATGCAGGGCCACGGCATCGGCGGCGGCTTCGTGCTGGGGCTGTTCGCCGATTTGGCAGTGCTGGCGCGGGAAAGCGTCTACACCGCCAATTTCATGAAATACGGCTTCACGCCGGGCATGGGCGCGACGCTGGTGCTGCCGGAGAAACTGGGGCCGGCGCTGGCCCAGGAAATGATGCTGGGCGCCGGCAACTACCGCGGCGAAGAGCTGCAACGGCGAGGCGCGCCGTTTCCCGTGCTGCCGCGCGAGCAGGTGCTCCCGCATGCGCTGGAGCTGGCCGCATCGCTGGCGGAGAAGCCCCGGCAATCGCTGGTGGCGCTGAAACGGCACCTGAGCGCCTCCCTGCGAGCGAGGCTCCCGGCCTTCATAGAGCAGGAACTTGAGTTGCACGAGCAGACCTTTCACCAACCCGAGGTCCGGGAACGGATCGAGGCCTTGTTCGGGCGTTGACGCGCAATCGCTTAACTTAGAGGAGAGAACGAATGAATCAGGAAGGCGTGCTGGAAATCATCGCCCGTCACGCGCGGGAAATCGTGCCGGACCTGCAAGGCCACGCGTTCAGCGAATCCGACTCGCTGCGCGCGCTGGGCGCCAACTCGGTGGACCGCGCCGACATCATCATGATGACGCTGGAGTCGCTGTCGCTCAACGCCCCGCTGATCGAGATGGCCAAGGCGGAGAACATCGGCGAACTGGCCCGCATCATCCATGCGAAGCTTTGAGCGGCGGGATCTGCTCGTCAGCGGCTTAGGCGTGGTTTCGGCCATCGGCCAGGGCCGGGAGGATTTCCTGCAGGGCTTGATGGAGGGGCGTCAGCGTTTCGCGGCGATGCAGCGGCCTGGCCGGCAACGCCCGGAGGCCGATCCGACCTTGTCGCCGTTCATCGGCGCGGAAATCGGCGAGCTAAGCCTGCCGGATCGAGTCTCCCCGTCGCTGCTGCGCGCCGCATCCTGGTCGGGCAAGGCGGCGCTGGCGGCGCTGGGCGAAGCCTGGCTCGATGCTTGCCTGGATGAGGTCCCGCCGCACCGGATCGGCCTGGTGGTGGGCGGCTCCAACCTCCAGCAACGCGAGCTGATGCTGTCGCGGGAAGCCTATCGGGGCCGCGAATCCTTTTTACGACCAACCTACGCGCTGTCCTTCATGGACAGCGATATCTGCGGACTGTGCACCGAGACCTTCGGCATAAGGGGCATGGCGTATACGGCGGGCGGCGCGTCGGCCAGCGGACAGTTGGCGGTGCTGCAGGCATGCGAGGCGGTTGAGAGTGGCCGCGCAGATGTCTGCATCGCGCTGGGCGCGCTGATGGACCTGTCTTATTGGGAGTGCCAGAGCTTCCGCTCGCTGGGCGCGATGGGATCGGACCGCTACGCGGATGCGCCCCAGCTCGCTTGCCGGCCGTTCGACGAGGGGCGCGACGGCTTCATCTACGGCGAAGCCTGCGGCGCGGTGGTGGTGGAGCGCGCCGGACGCAACAACATCAACCCATACGCCAGGCTGTCCGGCTGGGGCATCGCGATGGATGGCAACCGCAATCCGAATCCTTCGCTCGAGGGCGAAGTGGAGGCGATACGGCAAGCGCTGGAAACCGCTGGCTTGCGCGCAGCGGACATCGATTACATCAATCCCCACGGCACCGGCTCCGCACTGGGCGACGCCACGGAGCTGCAAGCGCTGCGTGCCAGCGGATTGGACCACGTCCGCCTGAACGCCACCAAGGCTTTGATTGGCCATGGCTTGAGCGCCGCCGGCGCGGTGGAGTTGATCGCGGGCCTGCTGCAAATGCGGGAAGGGCGCTTGCACCCCACCCGCAACCTGGATAGTCCGATGGCGCCGGACCTGGGCTGGACCGGCGCAGAGGCGGAGCGGCACGAAATGCGGCACGCCTTGAACCTGAGCATGGGCTTCGGCGGCATCAACACTGCGGTCTGTCTGAGCCGCGTCTGATCTGTAAAACAATGATTCAGTGGAGGTGAAATAGGATGAAAGTGTTCATGTTTCCCGGCCAGGGCTCCCAGTACAAGGGCATGGGCGGCGATTTGTTCGACGGCTTCAAGGATCTGGCGGACAAGGCGGATGGCATTTTGGGTTATTCGCTGCGCGAGCTGTGCATCGACGACCCGCGCGGCGAGCTGAATCAGACCCGCTTCACCCAGCCGGCGCTGTACGTGGTCAATGCGCTGAGCTATTTCCGCAAGCTGGAGGAGGGGAGCGGCAAGCCGGACTTTCTGGCCGGCCACAGCCTGGGCGAATTCAACGCGCTGATGGCGGCAGGGTGCTACGACTTCGAAACCGGGCTCAAACTGGTGCAGAAGCGCGGCGAGCTGATGGGAGAAGTGAGCAACGGCGCGATGGCCGCCATCGTCAACGCAGGCAAGGAGGAGATTGAAAGCGCGCTGGCCGAGAACGGGCTCTCCAACGTATTCATCGCCAACTACAATACCCCCTCGCAAATCGTCATCTCCGGCCAGGCCGACGAGATCGCTCGGGCCGAGCAGTTGTTCCAGCGCGGCAAGATGCGTTATTACCCGCTCAATACCAGCGGCGCCTTCCATACCCGCTTCATGCTGCCGGCGAAGGAGGCGTTCTCAAAATTCCTAAAGCAGTTCAAGTTCGCCAAGCCGCAGATTCCGGTGATCGCCAATTACTCGGCTCGCCCCTACGAGGACAAGAAGATCGCCGATACGCTGTCGCGGCAGATCGCCAGCACGGTGCGCTGGTCCGAAAGCATCCAGTACCTGCTGGAAACCGCCTCGGAGCGCGGCCAAGAGGCGGCATTCGAGGAAATGGGCGCCGGCGACGTGCTGACCCGGTTGGTTTACGGCATCAAACAGCAGATGCAAGCTTTCACCGGCCAGGCTGCGGAGAAGCAGGCCGAGGAGGCGACTCAAGCGGAGCAACCCGCCTCCGGGCCGGCCAAGGAGAGCGCCGCCGACAAAGTCGCCGCCTGGAACCGCGGACATCCGATCGGCAGCAAGGTGAAAACCTCGATGGAAGGCTATCCGGAGCTGGAGACGCGAACCGAGGCCGTGGTCTTGTTCGGCCACCGCGCAGCGGTCTACATGAAGGGCTACAACGGCTATTTCGATCTGGATGAAGTGTCGCCGGCTTGATTCGGCATTGGCGAATAGAAAACCGCGGTGAAACTCACCGCGGTTTCTCATGCGTTGAAACGGGCGGTTCAGGCCATGGATTCGCGCAAACGGGCCAGGTTGTCCAGATCGCGCCCGTAAGGAGTCAGAATGGCATGCGCGCTGGAACCGCCGTCTTTCCGCAGCAGATATTTGGCGAATGTGGCCATGGTGCCGGACGGGCCGACATCGATATAGCGGCAGCCTCCATCTCGCTCCAGCCGCGCGATGGTTTCGCGCAAGCGGATGGGATTGCGCACCACGCGCCAGAAAAAATCAGCCGGCAGACGCTGCAACCGGTCTGCTTGCTCGCAACAGATCAGGGGCAGCGCGCCGTCTTTGAAAGACAGATGCGAGGTGCGCCGCAGAAAATCGTCCCGCGAGTCGTCTATCCAGCGCGAATGGTAGGCGTGGCGCACTGGAAGCCGCTGATGAGCAATCTCCAGGCCGCGCAGCCTGGCTTCGATTTCCGGAAGTTGAGCAGAGGGCGCCGATAAGGCGAAATGGCCGTCGAAATTGTCGGCCGCAGGCTCCCATTGCAGCCCATCCAGGCGACCGACCGTTTTATCCATCGGAGCCAGGACCGCCAGCATGCCGCCCGGCATGGCGCGATCGTGGAAAGCGCCAGCCTGGTTGATTACCGCATCCAGCGCATCCTCAACAGAAATAAAGCCGGCGACCGCGGCGGCGGCGAACGACCCCATGCTGGCCCCAAGCGTCAGGTCCGGATGCAGCCCCTCGCTTTGCAGGCACTGAGCCAGTGCGTACTCCAGCATGAAGATCGCTGGATGGGTATGCGGAATATGGTCGAACGTTTCGTTCTTGCCGCGCGAGTAGATCGCTTCCAACGCCGATGCACCGGTTCGATCCGTAACCTGCCGGTCCAGCGTTTCCATCCAGCTGCGGAATTCCAGGTTTGAGCCAAATAACTCTTGGCCCATCTGAAAATACTGCGACCCCTGTCCCGAAAACATGAATATCGTGATCATCGACGCCCGCCCCAATCAAACCGGTTCGCGAATAGCGTCCATTGGAGGCAGATGGCCAGATTCAATCACCGGTTCTCCCAATGCCCGGAAATAGGCGCGCCAGAATTCAACCGCGCGCAATGCGGCCTGTTGACTGCTTACGCATTCGATTTCAAACAGGTCATCTGTTTGCAGGGCATTCCGCGCCGGCCAACTGCGCAGCGGCTCATCGGTCGCCAGTTGAATGTGGCGGAGCAGGGCGATCTTATCCAGATCCGACGAGGCGGGGACGTAATCGATCAGCAAACTGCATTCCCGGGCAGAACTGGCGCCGTAAATGCGGTAACGAACCGAAGTGGTGGGCGTATGCATGGCTCGTCCTTTCGAAGTGCTGGAGAAACAATTATTCAAAACGGCATGGCCGCGCTGAGCACTCGCGCTTGCGGCAGACTCTAGCAAATTTGTTTCCCCTGGGATGCGGGCAGATGAATGAATGCATGGCCAAGCGAAGTCGCGACGTTTCGCGTCGTTGCGCGGCGCTTCGCTGGAACCGCCCTATCTGTTTCAGGTCCGAGTTAGATTCGAGACTTGCGACGAAGTCTTTTGAGTGCAGAACGCAATGTTTCACGTTCAAATTGGCAGGTAAGGCTATGAAGAAAATTTGCATCATCGGAGCATCCGGCAAGCTCGGGCAATACATGGTCCAGCATGCGCTGGACCGGGGATACGAGGTTGTCGCAGTCTGCCGCGCGGCAAGCGTCGGGAAGCTGGAGCGTTTCAAGGATAGAATTGCGATTCTTCCCGGCGCGACGGATGATCGCCGCGTGGTAGAGCAGGCTGTGGCGGGGTGCGATGGAGTCCTGACCGTACTGGTGCCATGGGGCATGCAAAAGTACTCCACTGGAACCGCTCAGGCAGTTCTTGATTTCGCACCGCCGCGCGCGCGGCTGGTTTTTTCATGCGGCTGGCACATCACGCGCGATGGACGCGACGTCTATCCCTTGTCGATCAGAGCTGCGGTCCTTATCGGCGGCTGGCTGATGAGAGTGCTCCGCATCGGCGAAATCAACGACCAAGTCGAAGCGTTCCGGCGCATATTTTCCAGCAACACGCGTTGGACCGTGGTTCGCGGCAGCAATCTGGAAGAAGGCGCAAGCCAGGGCTTGCCGGTTTGGAGCCAGCACGTGGGCGACGCCATTCTGGCCAGCAACATCACACGCCGAATCGACTTTGCGATGTTCATGGTGGAAGCGCTGAGCAATGATGAGCTGATCCAGCAAGCGCCGGCTATCGTGGGCTGCCAGACGCCGTCCGCGCTGACAGCTGCGTCGGTGACTTAGTCAAAACAGCCGGCAACCAGCCATGCGAGCCCGTACAGCCTGTTGGTGGATACGAATCTTGCCGCCGGACGCAACGACATTCTGCCTTCATTGATTCGCATAATCTATATTATGTCAAATCTTGGATTTCAAAATTATGGGCAAGATTCTATCAGGAAAAATTTATGCGACTGACACGATTCATGTCGTATCTGCGCAACACTTTGAGGAAACTGAAGCCGTTCCCTGATCAAGTTCTTGCCTTCCCATGAAGCACTACAGCCCAACCACAACGTTTCCATGCCGCCCGGACGATCTGTACCGGGCGCTTTGCTTTGGCGACGCCAAGACGCTGGCCAATGAGCTGGACGTCACACCGCAGAAGATTGAGCGCTGGCGACGTGGCCGCGACCCCGTGCCGAAGCTGGTTCACTACTACCTCACCAATCGCACCGCAACGACCCTCGGCGAGCAGTTCGGGCCGTTTCGTGACTTCCGGCTCAGCAACCGGGCCGACGCCCTGGTATGCCCATCAAGCGGCGTCCGGATCAACTACGCCGAACTGCAACTGCTGGCCGAATATCGGCGTGCGCACAAGCTGGCGCAGCAACAGGCGGAATTGATTGAAACGCTGATGCGTGAGCGCGACTACTATCGTCAGAACTGCCACCGTGACGCCCGCTACGGGATGCTGTTGAATGGGATACTTGGCAATGACAATGGGATTTATTGAGGTTGAAAACAGGGCAAAAACAGCTGCTCTTCGATCAAAATGAGAAAAAAGACGGGTATTACCAGTCACCCGTCTAGGCCGGCTTCGCCGGCCCTGGCGGAGCCTTGCAGCGGCGGCGATGTCACCACATCACGGGGTTGCCCAGGGTCTTGAAGGAGAACTTCTCCAGGATGGCCCAGCTTGCCTCGTCCTCCGTCCACCCAAGCGGGACGGCAAGGGCAAGAACCTCACCTGCCTTGTCGCGCGTAGTCAGATATACCCGATATCCTAGCCGCTCTAACTCGGCCTCATCCGGCACGGTTCGGTGCTGCTTATCGGATGCGCCACCGACGAAGTCAACAATCAAGCCCGGCATAGCGCCCACCTCTCAAGAGGACATAACCGCAATCTAGCGTTAGTAAAAGCATAAGGATGTACGAGGAAACACTTATGAAAAAACCCGCCAAGGCGGGTCTTTGCTTCCTATCGACTCGTAATAATTACCCTTCTGTCTTCCGAACTTTGAAGTCAGCCCAATCAGGGGTCCAGCCAGATTGGCCGCCACACTCAACCCGCTTGAACAGATAGACCTTGTTCTGTTGCTCCTCGGTGAACAAGCACTCCTCTCCGGCTGGGATAACGAAGGCGACATCCTGCGTACCATCAATCGGAGCCTTGTAGACCTTCACTTCTTTCTGTGCAATGGCGTGCTGTGGAACATAAGAACAACCAGCAAAACCAAGACCAGCCAGTAAAACAAGTTTCTTCATCAGCCGCCTTTCGGGTGCGGTATGCGTTCGACCATGCGCTTGGACTTTCCGACTACCGCCAACAATTCGGCAGGCGGGACAGGGAACGGAATCCATCGCGGATCATGGGCCAATATACCAACCAGCTCAAGAACATCGGCCACGTTGGACGAACAGCTATTGCTAAATAGGCTGTAAGGCTCATTGATGGCTACTCGCCTATCAAGCTCTTTTTGGATAGTCTCACGCTCTTTTGGCGTTACCCATAACTTGAGGCCGATTGAGTCACGGTAAGAGTTACGCTTAACGTAATCATCATAAGAGGTCGTAAAGTAAAGTTCATGCGCGCGGGAATAGACCTTGCCGTTGACGAAAATGGCAGTGTGGCCCCATTGCGAGCCTTTACTGATGATCCTGGAGTCGCTGACGATGACTTCGACGTACTCGCGCTGAACGGTGACGGTCTTTACGCTTTTATCTGTGCTGGGCGTCAGCTTCTTGGTAGCGACTAATTCCACATTCCCTCCAGATGGATTTCTGCGTCGTGGGCTTCGGTTTCAGCGGCTAGTAGGTCCGTATGGCCGTCGTCGTCAGTCACCCCCTCCACTACCGCCCCGTTAACATGGATGGTGTATTTGGTGTTCGCATATGGCTTGCCATCTTGGTCAATTAGTCTGAACTTGTCATTAAACAGCAATGCAGCGGTGGCCGCCGCCGCTGCAAGTGCAGAACTCCCGAATGCTGCACCAGTGCTGGCTGAGGCACCCGGCGCATTATCAATCGTGGCCTGCCCCTGTGAAGCAATCAGTACTGCGCCGCAAGAAGTTTGCATCCCTTCCACCGCGACATTCTTACCCATGAAGGTGTAATTCGCCGCCCCCTGGACGATTGGGAAGCTCCCTTTGCACTTCGGACAAGAAACTTGATGGCCAACTCCGGCTGCGTTTTTGCCATAGACGGTAAGCGTAGCGAAGGCTTCCACAACGGTCCCACCGTGCGAGGTGGAATCGCCCTCGCGGATGATCGCCTTACCTCCCATGCTGTGCGTCCTCATCGTTTTGCATGCGGTTACTCCGTGAAATTTCAGGAAATGCTAAACCAGGCCCGCACTGACTGTCTGCTGACCGTTGGTGCGGATCTCTTCCAAGGGAAGTCAAAAGCGCCCTCGCCGGGCGGCATGCCCCGGGGATGTTTGGCAAGCCAACATCCCCCGGCCTTGCCGTGGAGGGTCTTTACGTGGGCAGACCCGTCAATAACGCAATCCTCACCCGTTCGGTGCTCGCCTGCGGCTGTGCTCCGCGTGCGGCTTCCGGGTTGGATATTGACAGGCTGGGGAGGTTCTAGCGCGCGCTTCGGCGCGACGATGTGGGGCATGCCTGCACGATGTGGCCCGGCGGCTTCCCGCCCCGCAGTCCGTCCGTCCTCGCTGCCGCTGCGGGCGGGCGGCTGCTGGGCGCTTATCCGCCCCGGCCTTGCGTGCTGACCTGCAACAGCATCACGATTTCGCTGCTGCTGGCATCCGACGACGCGCTGTCCAGGGCGCGCGGCAGGAAGCTGAAACCCTTGCGCCTACCCTCCTCCTTGTTCTGCTGCAGGCCGCCCAGGAACACCATTTCGCCATCCGCTACCGCGACCGAGGTCGAGAGTTCGCGCTTGGTCAGCGTCGGGCTGTTGTCCACCCCGGTTTCTGTCTTGGCAAAGTCGCTGATCTGCTGGCGTACCCGCATATCGACGCCACCAGGGCGAACATTGGGCGTCAGGTCGAAGATGACGCCCGAAGACCGATATTCGATTGACTGGACCGGCGTGCTGCCGCCGTTCGGGTACGAAATGGACGACACCGTGGGCACGTCCTGGCCGACCGACAAGTGCGCCACCTGGCCGGAGTTGACCAGGAGCCGGCTGTTGGTCACCACCTTGAACCGGCTATCGCCGGCCAAAGCGCTGAACACGGCGTCAACGGTCCCGGACTTGAAGCGAATAAAGCTGTCCTGCTGGCTGGCTGTCGTATTCAGCCCTATCGACAACTTGCCGCCCAGGACGGACAGCAGCAGGTCGAAAGCGCTGCCCTCCTTCCGGCCGGTGTTCACCTCGTAGACCAGGCTGCGAACCATCACTTGTCCCGCTGGCGTATCCAGCTGCGGCAGGATCTGCTTGAGCCGCAGGATGTCGGCCTTGTCGCCCTGGAACAGCAGGACATCGGAGCCGGCCTTATCCAGCAGCGCCGCGGCCGAGCCTTGGGGCGCCGGTTTGTCCGAACGCTGCTCAGGCGGCACGGCAATGGTTCGATTGGCCGCGAACGAGCCTTTGACGAACGGCCCCAGCAGATCCGCCAGATAGCTGACATCGCGATGCTTGGGGCGGTAAACGAACACCTCACCCGCCAGCGCCTGGGTCTCCGGCTTGGCCTGGACGAAGTCGATGCCGGCGCGGCTGTCCACCTGATAGCCCAAGCTATCCATGAACGCGCGCCAGAAGGCCCGCAGATCGCCCTTGCCGTCGAAGCGGAACGACACGACGCGGGTATCCTGCAACACCTTGGGATCGAGCACGTAGCCGGACTTCAAGGCGTCCGTGTAGACCAGCTGAACGACCTGGGCGACCGGCACCCCTTGAAAGTCGAACTTGACCGCTTTTGCCGGCAGATCCGCCGCGCGCGCCATGCTGGCCAGGCCGATAAGACACATCAACAACCACTGTTTCATTTGCGCGGATCTCCAGTAAGCGCCCCAGCCGCAGGAGAACCGGTCCATACCGTCACTTTCTGCCCATCAATCATGCCAATAGTCGCTTGCCCTTCATTGCTGAACACTGACGGTGACTCAACCCGCAACCGCCCTGCCCCATTCTCCACGACCACCCATGCAGTGCCGTTGCTCTCGTAACGACCCACCACGCGCCAGGCGTCGGAATAGCCCGGGCTGGCAGGCACGCCAGGCGTAGCGGGTGCAGGTGTTGCCGCTCCTGGCACGGCGTGCTTGCCAGGGTCTGCGGATGCAGCGGCCTCGTCCTTCGGCTTCGGGTGAAAGAACAGCCAGGTGTAGCGCGCCGACATGCCCGCCATCAGCACCATGCCGCCCACCAGCGCCCACAGCTTTTTACTCGCCAGGATGTTTTGCCGGGCATCGGCATTGACGGTCTTGCCCTGCGCGCCGTCCTTGAACGACTGGTACAGCGGGAAGATTTCCGGCTTGTACTTCTTGACCCAGGTTCCGGTAGAGGTTTTGCCGTTCTGCTTCCAGCCCTCATACATATTGATGCTGTAGACCTGGCCCAGCCCGAGGGAGACTTTCTTATGGGTGCGAAAGCTGAAGGCCACCACGTTTTTCACGAAGCGGTGCAGCGTGCCCATGTCCTGAATCATCAGCACCAAGTCGCAGGC